>CAYMSL010000001.1:0-53190 GCA_964393095.1 uncultured Oscillospiraceae bacterium
AGTCTACTCCCTTAGCAGGGGAGCCCCTTATAGCCACTTGGGTACTTCTCCGTATGCGTTTTTTGGCGGAGAGAGAGGGATTTGAACCCCCGGTGCTTTGCAGCATCACCGGTTTTCAAGACCGGCTCCATAAACCACTCGGACATCTCTCCCGGATGCGATGGTAGCAGTATAGCAAATTTACAGGGCGATTGTCAACGATGGAATGGCCCGCTGCCCGCACTCCCCCGCGCCCTGAAGCGACAGGCGTAACATTGCGCCGGCATGGCTATGCGCGCTATAATATGGATAGAATCCGCTTGAGATGCCGATTGGAAGGAAGTGCTTTTGATGCGTCCGTTTGTCAAGGCGTGGGTTGCGCTCGCGGCCATTGTGATCGCGGCGCTCGCCCTTGGCTGCAAGGAGCAGTCCACCACGATACTCAACAAGGAGACCACCATCTACTATGGTGACAGCCAGATCGAAGCCACCGCGCGCGAACTCACCGTAGATGGCGGCCAAACCAGCGTACGCATACGCTTTGTCAACATCAGCGGCTCCCCGCTCGAGGAGCTCAAAGCGCATGTGGACTTTGTCGATGCCGACGGCGCCGTTCTCGCATCCGACGAAATCGAGCTGACGTTTCACGAACCGCTTACCGTGGGAGACAGCGTCAGCGGCACCGCCAGTTGCAAGAGCGACGAGCGTATCGTGGGTGTCGCGCTCTCGAGCGCCGGCACGATCGGCTAAGGAAGGTCGATGCCGGCCTTTCTCGCCTGCGCGTGCTGCAACGCGCGCGGGACATGGTAGCGCCGTCCGTCTTTGACAAAATTCGCACCGGTCTGGCGAAAGCGAAACGGCACTTTGGCGGCCGCGCATTGCGCGCGGATTCCGAGCACCCAATCGTAGCTGCATGCGCGCGCGCTTTCTCCCGATTCGCCGCCGACGGACACCGCCTCCACCCAGTTTCCCAAATAGGGCGATAAGTCGATCTCTTCGAGCAGCGGCTCGCATATGATGGTCTTGTGCCGAATCGGCGCGTCGCGATAGATCGGCAGGCGCGCGTTTGCCATCGCCTGGTTCTCCACCGTGCAGCAAATGTGCACGTTCGGGTAACCGCCTCCCCAGTCGGGCGGCAGGCAGCGCGCAAGCCGCGCGATGCGCTTTGTGATGAAGAGAAACCTGCAATCCGACCGTTCGCGGATCATGCGCCAGGCCTCCGGCCGCCACGCGTCCGCCTCTTCGAGCAAAAAGTCGGAGGTAAAGCACGTCCACACGAGCGACCCGTCCGGCACCTTGTAGGAACCGTCCCGTGCGTGCGCGATCGGCAGGTAAAACGCGCCCGTCCTGCGCACCGCGCCCGCGTCTTGCCCGTGCCTCGCGTCGATGCGGTAGACATAGCAGTTGAGGCACCCGGCGGAGACCCTGCGGCAGCCGTGCCACGGATTCCAACTGACCCCGCGTACCATGCGCTTCTCCCCTCCCCCATAGCAAAACCGCTGAATCTCCGGCTTATTTCCGCCACGATGGTTCACGTTTGCTTTCGTTGACAATCCTAACATGGTACAGTATAATCGGCAAGTTGCATAAAGGAGGTCACACCATGAACGAATTGTTGCAGACCATCTCGGACTTTGCGCTCGGCAATAGCATCTGGGTGTATCTGTTTATTTTCTTTGGCAAGATCCTCGAGGTCTCGTTCGGCACGCTGCGCATCGTTTTGATCAACCGCGGCGAGCGAACGGTCGGCTCGCTGATTGCCATCGTTGAAATCACGCTTTGGCTGATCATCGCAAGCGGCGTGCTCGCCGGCTTCCGCGAAGATTTTCTCAAGGGCGTCGTCTATGCGCTCGCGTTTGCCTGCGGCAACTACATCGGCTCCTGGCTCGACGAACTGCTCGCCTTTGGCCTAAGCTCCGTACAGGTCGTGCTGCCCGACACGCAGGCGACCAAGGGTATTGTGGCAAGCCTGCGCGAGAAGGGTTTCGGCATCACGTCGCTTGACGTACACGGCCGCGACGACGACCATTGCATGCTGCTTATGACCATGCAGCGAAAACGCCTGCCCGAGGTGCTCGCCTGGCTTGAGAAAAACTCCCACGGCGCCGTGGTTACCGTCAGCGACATCAAGGTCGCGCGCGGCGGCTACCTGGAAAAGTCGGTGCGCGGCGGTCAGCTCCGCATTGGAAAATAGCCGCTATCCATACGATTTCGCGCCGCTCTTCGGAGCGGCTTTTACTTTGCCCGCCGCCGCAATTTCGCATGCGGATAAACCGCACGGGCAGCTTGGAAGGAGCACGTATCAAAACAAGCGCCACGCTCTGCCGCGGAGGCGCCGCCTTTTCTTTACGGCAAAGCGTGCGGGCGGCGGTTTTGTACGCCCAACCCTTCGTTGGCCGTTCAACCCTGTGGAGCGGCCTTCGCGGGCCTTTGCATATCGCCCATACACCGCTGCGCAAGCTCGAGAGACGCGATGAGGCGAAGAGACGGCCCCTGCGCGCCGTCGAGATCGAGGCCGAACTGCGTCGTGATGCGTTCGAGCCGGTATAAAAACGTGCTGCGGTGGATGAAGAGTTCCGACGCCGTGCGCACGGCGTTGAAATGATTTGCCACGTAGCGCCGCGCGGTCTCGAGGTACGCCGTGCCGTGCGCCTGATCGTAAGCCATCATCTGCCGCACCGCGTCGAGGCATATGAGTTCAAACGGCAGCTGCGCAAGGCAGCAATCGAGCAGGTATTCCTCCGCGATCCCGGCAAACGCGCATACCTGCTCTGCGCTTGCCTTGCCGCGCTCAAGCGCGATCGTTGCCTGCCGCCAGCGCTGGGACAGGAGCAGGACGCCCTCGCGCGCCTCCCCGAGGCCGACGCGCAATCCCTCCGCTTCGGCAAGCGATGCAAGCGCCGCCTCGCCGCCTGTAAAAGCCGGGAAAACGAGCGCGATGAACGCGTCATGAAGAAACGCGCGCCCATGCAGCTCCCGCTCCGCCCGCTCGCAGACGGCATTGAGCCTGCTCTCACGGCGATCGCCGGAGAGCGTTTCCGCCGCCGCGACATAATACCGCCCGGCGGTGTTCCAGGAGAGCGCCTCAAGCCCGTCTTGCACCGCCTGCTCCGGCTGCTTTTGCTCCAGCGCGTCGCGCAGCAGCCGTTCGCTGCGTTCCAGCGCGGGATCGCGCCGCCGTGCGTCCGCCGGCGCTCGACGCTCCGGCAGCATCTCCTGCATATAGCCGCCCAAGCGCTCAAGAACGGTTTCGTCGCTGCCGTAAAAGGCGCGTTCCACACCCGCCGAGAGCAGCGCATACGCCGCATCGCCGGCGGAAAAACGCACGCACAGCAGCTCCGGCAAGCCTGCCCCAAGGCTCGCGCGAAACGGCTGTGTCTCCGGAACGTGCGAACCGCCATCTTCCGCGCGGAAACGTTCCATCATTTTGTATGATATCTCGCATTCCTCGCGTACGCGCTCCGCGCCGAAGCGCTCGGCACGCGCGAGCAGCCGCCCGGACGCGTCATTAAGCCACACGGGGTTTTGCAGCATGTCCGAAGCGCAGTCAAGCAGCGCCGTGACACCGCCCTCGGGCCCGGCCGCATGGCACAGCCGCAGATCCCACTCGTCGAAGCGGTCAAACACGCGCTGCACGAAGTTCATCAGCACCGACGTGTCCATATCCGCCGGAAACAGGCAATAGTCCGCCGCATCGAGTATGGCGCCGGACGGTTCCCCAAGGCAGAGTAGCAGCGCCTCCGCCGCCGCGGGCGGCGCGGAATCGAGTTGATTGGCATTGCAAAGATAGATGCGCCGCTCCGATGCCGCCTTACCGCGCTCAAGAAACAAGGGCCGCTCCACAAGCGCGTCGGGCCGCAGCACGCGCGCGCGCATGCCGGTATAGCGATAGCCAAGCTCCTGTGCGAGAAACCCTTTCTGAATCATGCCGTCACTTCCCGTTCCTAATGCTACATAGTGTATGACGCAAACGGAAAAATGTCAATATTGTGTTGGATTGGCCGAGCGGCGCAATTCTGTTATGATGGATAAAATTTGCTTCGGAGGCATACGGCATGATCCTCATCGGCGAAAAACTCAACGGGTTTATCCCGCCCGTCGGCCGGGCGATCCGCGCGCGCGACGAGGAAACGCTGCGCGCCCTTGCCCGCGCGCAGGCGGACGGCGGCGCGGACTACCTCGACCTTTGCACCGGCCCCGACTGCGAGCCTGAGGCGGAGACGCTCGCCTGGCTCGTGCGCCTGATTGAAGAGACTGTCGATATCCCCGTCTGCCTCGACTCGGCAAACCCGGAGACGCTCGCCGCCGTACTGCCGCTGTGCAAGCGCCCCGGCATCGTCAACTCGGTCTCCCTCGAGCGCGACAAGATCAAGACGATCTTCCCACTCATTGCCGATACGCCCTGGCGGTGCGTGGCGTTGCTCTGCACCGACGAAGGCGTGCCGGAAACCGCCGAGGGGCGCGTGGAGATCTTCGAACACATCCGAAAGCAGGCGGATGACTACGGCATCGCGCACGAGCGGCTGTTTATCGACCCCGTCGTGCACGCGCTCGCCACCGACGGCGCCGCGGCGACGACCTTGATTGCCTGCACGCGCGAAATCCGCCGCCGCTCTGCGCAGGTGCACATCGTCTGCGGGCTGCCGAACATCTCGTTTGGTCTGCCGGCAAGCGCGCTGATCAACCGTGCGTTTCTTGTGCTTGCCATGGAGGCGGGGCTCGACGCCGCGATCATGAACGCCGCCGACCGCGAGCTTGTCGGGCTTGCGTATGCCGCCGAGGCGCTGCTCGGGCGCGACGAATACTGTCTTGACTTTATCACCGCCTACCGCGAGGGCCGTGTCGGCCCGGTCAAGACGCCAAACACGCGCAGGGAGGAATCCGTATGACCACCATCGAGGATATCGCGGCCGCAATCGCGGCGGGCCGGTTTAAAACCATCGCGGACCTCGTCGCCGACGCGCTCGCGGGCGGCCTCGATCCGCTCGAGGTGCTCAACCGCGGCATGATCGACGCGATGTCGCTCGTTGGCGAGCGCTTCAGCCACGGCGAGGCGTTCGTGCCCGAAATGCTCGTCTCCGCGCGCACGATGAAGCGCGGCGTCGAGGCGCTCAAGCCCCATCTTGCGGCGGGCGCCGCGGGCATGAACGGCAAGGTCGTGATCGGCACGGTACAGGGAGATATGCACGACATCGGCAAAAACCTTGTGGCGATGATGCTTGAAAGCGCCGGCTTTGAGGTTGTTGACCTTGGCGCGGACGTACCGGCAAACCGCTTTATCGAGGCGCTGCAAGCAAACGGCGACGTGCGGCTCGTGGCGCTTTCCACGCTGCTGACCACGACGATGCCCTCGATGCAGCAGATCGTAACCGAGCTGAACCAACTCGAAACCCGCGATTCGTTTCGCGTGATGGTCGGCGGCGCGCCCGTAACGGCGGAGTTTGCCGCCCGCATCGGCGCGGACGCGTATGCCGACGACGCGGCGAGCGCCGCTTCAAGCGCAAAGGCGCTGCTCGCCCGGGCGCACTGATTTTTTGGGGGTACGCCGCTATGCACCGCGTACGGTTTGAACCCGGCTCGATCGAGATTGACGTGCCGGAGGAAACGACGATATCCGCGGCGGCAAGGAGCGCCGGCATTTGGCTCGACGCGCCCTGCGGCGGTAACGGCACGTGCAAAAAGTGCTTTGTTATGCTGACGCGCGACGGCATAAGCGAGCGCGTTCTCGCCTGCCAAACGCGTATTTTTACGGATTGCGTTGTGCACACGCCGCTCGAATCAACGCTTGCGGCGCTCGATCGCGGCGTACATCGCGCGGTCGCGTTTTCTCCCTTCCCCGAGGCAAATCGGACGCCGGGCGCGTGTTTTGCCGCCTTCGACCTTGGCACGACGACGATCGTTTGTTATCTGCTCGACGCGAACACGGGCGCGCAGCTCGCCGCGCGCGGAACGCAGAACCCGCAGGCGGCCTATGGCGCGGACGTCATTTCGCGCGCCGCCTATGCGCTCGAGCACGGCTACGAGCCATTGCGCCTTGCCGCCGCCGGCGCGCTCGACGCGCTGCTCGCCGAGGCCTGCTATGCGGCCGGGCGTTCGATGGAACAGGTCACGCTTTGCTCGATCGTCGGCAACAGCGTCATGCTGCATCTTTTGCTCGGCTATCCCGTCGATTCGCTTGTACGCGCGCCGTATCAGCCGTATCGCGTAGCACCGCTTGTGCTCCCGGCTTCCGAGCTCGGGCTGCGTACGCATGCGTCCTGCCGGGTGCTGATCCCGCCCGCCGTCGGCGGGTTCGTCGGCGCGGACACCGTCGCGTGCCTTACCGCGGCGTCGTTCGGCGAACAAACCGAAGCGGTCCTGCTGCTCGACATCGGCACAAACGGCGAGCTTGCGCTCACGGACGGCAGGCGCCGCGTATGCTGCTCAACCGCCGCCGGGCCGGCCTTCGAGGGCGCGAACATCTCCTGCGGCATGCGCGCCCGTCCGGGCGCAATCGACCATGCCTGGCTCGAAAATGGGGCGTTGCGGCTCTCGAGCATAGACGGCGCGCCGATTATCGGCATCTGCGGCAGCGGACTCGTCGAACTTGCGGCGCTGCTCGCGCAAGAGGGCATCATCGACGAAAGCGGCCGACTCCGCCCCATGGGGAGCTTGGCCGCGCGCATCGTCGGAAGCGGCGCGCAGACGGCGTTTCTCCTAACCGAGCATGGCGCGGACGGAACGCCGCTATACCTGACCCAACGCGACGTGCGCGAGCTGCAGCTTGGCAAGGCCGCCCTGCGCGCCGGCATCGAGCTGCTCTGCCAGACGCTCTCGCTCACCCCGGAACAAATCGCGCGCGTGCTGATCGCGGGTGCGTTCGGCAGCCGCCTTGCACCCGACGCGCTTTGCAGCATCGGCCTGCTGCCCGCGTCGATGCGCGATCGTCTGGAGAGCATCGGCAACGCCGCGGGCGAGGGCGCAAAGCTCTACCTGCGCAGCTATGAACTCTTTTTGCAGGCGGAATCCCTTGCGCATGAGATCGCGTATCTCGAATTGACCACGAGCGCGGACTTTACCGAGCGCTATGTCGACGCCCTGACGTTTCCGCCGCCGTCCGGCCCCGGCTAAGCAGCCCGCTATCTCCGGCGCGCATGCGCTGTACGCGGCCCGATCCGTCTTTGCCCCGATTGAATCGGCATGCCGCGATCGTATTCCATAAACAAAAAGCAACGCCCATTTTGCCTAAAAAACGCCGAATCGGCGAGCGGAGGACACCATGCAGATCATCGAGCGCCTGAAAAACCACACGACGCTTTCCTTCGAGGTATTCCCGCCGAAGCTGGAGCGCCCGATCGAGCCGCTGCTCGGCACGCTCTCGCAGCTCTACCGGCACCGGCCGGACTTTATCAGCTGCACCTACGGCGCGGGCGGCACCAATAAGGGCCGAAACCTCGAGGTTGTTCAAAGCATTCAGCAAAGCGGCGTGTGCGAGGCGCTCTCGCACTACACCTGCGTCGGCAGTTCGCTTGCGGATGTGGATATGGCCGTCGACGCCTACGCCGAGGCGGGCGTCGATAACGTGCTCGCGTTGCGCGGCGATTTTCCGCCGGGCGCAAGCGCGACCCAAGGCTTCTTTTCCCACGCAAACGAGCTTATCGCCCACATTCGCGCGCGAAAGCCCGCCCTGTGCGTTGCCGCCGGCTGCTACCCGGAAAAGCATCTGCTTGCGGACTCGCTCGCGCAGGACATCGAGCATCTTAGGCGCAAGCAGGATGCGGGCGCGTCGTTTTTGATTACGCAGCTCTGCCACAGCGTGGAGAATTTCCTGCGCTTTCGCGACGCCGCAAGGGCGCGCGGCGTGACGCTGCCGATCGTCGTCGGCGTGATGCCCATCATCAAGCGCGATGGGCTCGTACGCATGACGCTTTCGAACGGCTGCTCGATCCCCGCCGAACTTGCCGCGCTGATCGGCCGCTACGGCGAGAACGAAACCGACTTTCGCGCGGCGGGACGCGACTTTACAGCGGAGCTGATTCGCCGTTACCGCGCCGAGGCGGTCGACGGCATTCACCTCTACACGCTCAATCGCTACGAGGACGTCGCCGCGCTGCTGTAGGCGCGGACGGTATGCCGCATAGGCGCCGAGGCCCGTCGGCCGCCGTCGCGCGCGCCCCATCCCTTTGCCTGGATTTCGCGGGAAATATTCGTTCGCATCGGTTTGGCGTTTCCCGCGTTTCGCAGTATAATTGCTTTGCGACGGCGCTTTGCCGCTTTGGCGCCGGTTTTCTCCGGGCGCGGCACAAACCGTTTGCATGAGGAGGTTTCATGAAACGTATTACGCCCGTGCGACTTTCTTTGATGGCCATGTTCATCGCGCTGCAGGTGGTGCTTTCGAAGTTTCTCATGCTGCAGGCGGCCCCTTCGGTACGCTTGAGCATCGACAGCGTGCCGATCCTGCTTGCGGGCATCTGGCTCGGCCCCGTCGCGGGCGGCATCGTCGGCGTGCTCGGAGACGTGCTCGGTACGCTGCTTTTCCCAACGGCAGGCGCCTACTATCCGCCGCTTACAATCGCCTTTCTGCTCATCGGCGTCGTCGCCGGTTTAATGGCCACGCTTGTTAAGGGCAGGAACGCTGTTTTGCGCGCCGTCTGCTGCGTGCTGCCCGCGGAACTCATCGGCTCGCTGATCTGGAAAAGCTACGCCCTTTCGATGCTCCTCGGCATGTCGTTCCTGACCATGATCGCCGCGCGCGTGCTGCCCGTACTCTGCGTCGCCGCCGCAAACACGCTGCTTATCGGCGTGCTCGACCGCCTGCTCGGTACGCGTGTTTTATACCGCGCCGACGTTGCCCGCGCAGATCTGGACGGCGGCGATTCTGTGCGCGCCGAAATGAGCTACGCCGAAACGCTTGACTACATCCACCATGTGACCTGGCGCGGCAGCCGCCTTGGGCTTGAACGCACAAGGGAACTGCTTTCCCGCATCGGCAATCCCGAACGGCAGCTTCGCTTCATCCACTTTGCCGGCACAAACGGCAAGGGCTCGACAAGCGCCATGCTTGAGCGCATTCTGCGCTGCGCCGGTTATAAAACGGGTCTCTATACCTCGCCTTTTATCAACCGCTTCAACGAGCGCATGCAGGTCAACGGCGAGCCCATTGCCGACGATGAGCTCTCAAAGCTCACCTCTTTGATCCGGCCGCATGCCGACGCGCTGCCCGACCACCCGACCGAGTTCGAACTCATCACCGCCATTGCGATGGAATATTTCTCCCGCCACCATGTCGATATCGTCGTGCTCGAAGTCGGCATGGGCGGCGCGCTCGATTCAACGAACGTTATCGATACGCCCGAGCTTGCGATCATCACGCGCATGGGCCTCGACCATACGCGCGAGCTTGGCCCGACCATGCGCGACATCGCCGTTGCCAAGGCCGGCATCATCAAGCAAGGCGGCGACGTGCTCATCTACGGCCAGAACCCGGAGGCCGACGCGGTGTTTGAGGAAACCTGCGCTGCGCGCGGCGCAACGCTGCACGTTACCGACCACACGCGTATCCGTAGCGTCTCCCCCGCGCTCGACGCTTTGACCTTCAACTTTTCGCCTTACGGCCAGCTCTCCTGCGGGCTTGTGGGCACCTATCAGGCATACAACGCGGCCCTTGCGATCACCGCTGTGGAACTGCTGCGCGGCAAGGGCTGGAACATCTCCGACGACGCGCTGCGACTGGGACTTACGAGCGTACGCTGGCCCGCGCGCTTCGAAATTCTGCGCCGCAAGCCCATCTTCATCGCCGACGGCGGGCACAACCCGCAGGGGATTGCGGCGGCGGTGGACAGCTTGCAGGCACATTTCCCGGGAAAGCGCATCACGTTTCTGCTCGGCATTATGGCGGATAAGGATATCCCCCACATGCTCGACCTGCTCACGCCGCTTGCAAAGGAGTTTATCGCCGTTACGCCGAACAACCCGCGCGCGATCAGCGCCGAGGCGCTTGCCGCCATGATCGGTGAGCGCGGCTTTGCCGCGACCGCCTGCGCCACCATCGCCGAGGGCGTGCACACGGCCATCGAGCGCGCCGGCGAGGACGGCATCGTCTGCACGCTCGGTTCGCTCTACATGCTTGGCGACGTGCGCGCCGTGCTTGGCGTAGCCTAGACAAAAACACGCTTTGCGCTGTTAGCGCAACGAAAAATCGTCATCGGGAGGAAAATCGCATGCCCTTTTCCGAACAGACTCTCGACGCGTTCCTTGGACTTCTCTCCTCAAAGGCCCCCGTTCCCGGCGGCGGAGCCGCAAGCGCGCTTGCCGGCGCTGCAGCCGCGGCGCTTACGGGAATGGTGGCCGCGCTGACCGTTGGCAAACCGAAATACGCCGCCGCCGAAGCGGAAATGCGCGCCGTGCTGGAGCAGGCGGAGGAACTGCGGCTGCGCTTCCTCGCGCTCATGGATGAGGATGCCGAAGCGTTTGGCCCGCTCACGGCCGTATACCGCATGCCGAAGGACAGCGAAGCCGAGCGGACGGCGCGCGCAAACGCCATGGAAACCGCGTTGCGCGCGGCTGTGGAACCGCCGCTGCGGATTCTTGAAATCTGCGGTCCGCTGCTTGAGCTCACGGCCGTCTGCGCGGAAAAAGGCTCCCCGCTTGCCGTCAGCGACGCGGGCGTTTCCGCCTCGCTCTGCCGCGCCGCGCTTGACGGGGCACAGCTCAACGTGTTCATCAACACGCAGTCCATGCGGGATCGCGCCTACGCATCCATACTTGAACAGCGGGCGGCGGCACTCGCGGCGGAATACGGCGCACGCGCCGACGCGATCGCCAATCGAGTCGCCATGGCGCTTGGTATCGCGCGCCCTTAGGCGCCTACCCATCCGAGGCAAGTATCGTTCCCCCGCGTATTGTTGATCTCAACCTTCCGCATTCATCCGACACAACACAAACCAGCCCCCGCATCACGCGGGGGCGCTGTTTGTTTCGCGCTGGAGCGCCGGGTCGCTTGTCAGTCAAACCAATGCCATACGTGCCAAAATTCGAGCGCGCCTGCTTTCAGCGCAAACGCCGCATACGCGCCGGCAAAAAACACCACGAACACGATCGCGGATACGATAGCCGCCGTGCGCAACGCACGCTTCGGCTTGCCGCCGAACAAGGGAAATATCGCGTAAGGGACGGCCTTGCGCTTGCCGCTTACAGTGCGCTGCCAGCGCAAAAAGGCGGCGGCCGACTTTTTTGTCAGCAAAAAGCTATAGATTGCAAGCAGCGCAAGAAGCGTTGCGAACGCGAAGATGGCGACGCCGAGCGCCGCGCCGGGCAGGTACGGCATCGCCGGAACCAACACGCCCGCCGGCAGCAGCGGCGCGGCGAGCAGGCACAATCCCCCAAACGCCATCGTGATCGCACAGACGGCCAAGGCTGCTGCCCAAGCCAGTGCTACGAGGTATAACAGCGCGAGGCATAAATCCACAAAGCCCAGCGCGAGTAGCAGCGGCAGCCGCAGCGCCTTTTTTACGCCCGTATCACCCTCGCCGTACTCAAGCGCCAAATCCGCAGGTACGCCAAGCTTTGCCGCGATCTCTTCCTCCGAGTAGCCGTCCATGCCTTTGCGTGCAAAATGCTCCGCATATTCCGACACGATCTCGTCCACGTCGGACACGCCGCGCGCCTCGAGCCGCCGCGTCAATTCATCCAAATAAGCCTGCTTTTTCATTCGCTTTCCTCCGTCGACAAGAGTTGCTCCACCGTCCGAATAAACGCAAGCCATTCGCCGCGTTCATGCTCGTAGCGCGCCCGGCCGGTTTTGGTAATCGAGTAGTACTTTCTCGGCGGGCCGCCGCTCTCCTCGGAAAGGTAGGTTGTTACGTACCCTTCGCCCTTGAGCTTGCGCAGTAACGGGTAGACCGTTCCATCGGCAATCTCGATGTGCCGCGAGAGGTATTCCGAGATGTCGTATCCATAGCGATCGCCCCTGTTGAGCATGGACAGCACGCATAGATCGAGCACGCCCTTCTTATACTGCGTATTGATGCCGTTCGCCTCCCACTGATTAAATTCATACTACTATATTATATCTACTACTCGCCGATGTCAATCCCTGTTTTTGCACCAAAAAGGAGCCCGCGCGGGCTCCCGAAAATCATGCGATGTGGTTATGCGGCATTTAGTTTAGGTCGATATACTTTGCGGTGATCCCGTCAAGCCCGTTGAGGTCCGCGACCAGCTGTTCGACCACGGCCAACTCGCCGCAGGGTTGCAGCACGATCAGTCCGTCGTTGGCGCAAACATCCTCGCTGGCTTCGTGCAGGCCGAGGCGCGCCCGAATCTGGCAGCCGTTCCTCGTAAGCACTTCTTGCAATTTGAGCGAGTTGCTCACCCGGTTATCCATGCGAATACCGATGACATAGTAGCAAGACATCGTTTTATCCTCCTTTGCTTTTGCGCAAATTGCGCAGTTAACCTTAGACTGCTAAACCCGTTGCGCCGTCACATGGGGAACACAGCGCCTGATCCATGGTTTATTCATTATTTTACCATAACCCGTTTGCGTATACCATAGCTTCCCCCCGGCGCGCAATCGGGCGCTTGCTCTTCGCGGAATTCCGCCCCAAAGGGCGGCTACCGCATTCCCGCCGTAAAAGCGGCAAGACGCAAAGGCAAGGATGCATGCCGCCCAAAGCAACGCAATGCCTGAAGAAACCGCAAGATTCCTTGACCTTCCCTTGTTGCGGAATGCCATGCGGTTTTTGCTTTCACAGGAGATGAACCGGGCGCAGGCCGCACATAATAAGAGGGGATTGGCATAGGCAGCTTATCCTCTCTTGTTTCCGCTGTCGATCGATTTCAAATTGGCGATTGCCGTGTCTGATCGTTCGGGGTCACTCCCACTCGATCGTTCCCGGGGGTTTGCTCGTAATGTCGTAGACGACGCGGTTGACGTGCGGCACCTCGCCGATGATGCGCTCGCTGACCCGCCGCAGCACCGAGTACGGAATCTCCGCCCATTCAACGGTCATTGCGTCGGTCGAGGTGACGGCGCGCACGCCGATGACATAGTCGTAGGTGCGCAAATCTCCCATTACGCCGACGCTGCGCACGCCTGTAAACACCGTAAAGTATTGCCAGATCTGCCCGGCAAGTCCGGCCAGCGCCACCTCTTCGCGGAAGATCGCGTCGCTTCGGCGCAGGATCGCAAGCTTATCCTCCGTCACCTCGCCGAGTACGCGAATCGCAAGGCCCGGCCCGGGAAAGGGCTGCCGCCAGACGAGTGCGTGCGGCACGCCGAGCGACTCGCCGAGCGCGCGCACCTCATCCTTAAAGAGCATACGCAGCGGTTCGACAAGGCCGACAAACCCGATGTCGTCCGGCAGGCCGCCGACGTTGTGGTGGCTCTTGATCGTCGACGCGCTGCCGGTGCCGCTTTCGATGACGTCCGGGTAGATCGTGCCCTGTAACAGGTACTCCGCGCCGCCGAGTTTTTTCGACTCCTCCTCAAAAACCCGGATGAACTCCTCCCCGATGATCTTGCGCTTGCGCTCCGGCTCCGTCACGCCCTTGAGCTTGTCGAGAAAGCGCTTGCGCGCGTCTACGGCAACGATGTTGAGCTTGAGCGTCTCACGGTAGACGCGCATCACCTCTTCGGCCTCGTTCTCGCGCAAAAGCCCGTGGTCAACGAAAATGCACGTCAGCCGATCCCCGATCGCCTCGTGCACAAGCGCCGCCGCGACCGAGGAATCGACGCCGCCCGAGAGCGCGCCGATGACGCGGCCCGTACCCACCTGCGCGCGCACGGCTGCGATGAGGTCTTCGCCAAGGCGCTCCGCGCTGTAGTCGCAGGCAAGGCCGCATAGGCCGCGCAGGAAATTTTCAAACAGGCGCATGCCGTTTTCGGTATGCGTCACCTCGGCGTGGAACTGAATGCCATAGAATTTGCGCGCGTCATCCGCAAATGCGGCGATGGGGCAATCCGTCGTAGAGGCAATGGCCTTAAAGCCCGCCGGCAGACGCGTGACCGAATCGTTGTGGTTCATCCAGACCGCCCCGCCAAGTCCCCTTAGCAGCGGGTGATCCGTCAGCCGGACGGTCGTATGCCCGTACTCACGCACGGGTGCGGCGGCGATCTCGCCACCAAATGCCTTGACCAGATACTGCATGCCATAGCATACGCCAAGCACCGGCACGCCGAGCGAAAACACCGCCGGGTCGCACGATTTCGCGTTTTGCTCATACACGCTGTCCGGCCCGCCGGTAAGTATGATTGCGGAAAGGCCGTCGCCGCGAATCTCTTCGATCGGCGCGTCGTGCGGAATCAGCTCGCTGTAGACGCCCGCCTCGCGCACGCGGCGCGCGATCAGCTGGTTGTATTGGCCGCCAAAGTCAAGTACGGCGACGCGCTCGCGCATAAATTATTCCTCCCGAAAGACGATGCCGTGCTCGTCCGCCCGCTCGATGATGACCAGAGAAACGAGGTTCGCACCCGCCGCACGCAGGCGCTGTCCGCCCGGCTGGAAGCCCTTCTCAATGGCCACGCCGATACCCAGAAGCTCCGCCCCGGCCTTTTCGACGATCTCCACAAGACCGCGCAGTGCCTCGCCGTTTGCAAGAAAATCGTCGATGATGAGCACTTTATCGTTCGATCCGAGCCACTGGCTGGAAACAAGCAGCGTGACGTGTTTTTTATACGTGTAGGAATAGATATCGCTCTTGTAAAGGCCGCCCTCGATGTTGTCGGACTTGGCTTTCTTGGCAAAGACCAGCGGCACGCCGAACTCGTCGGCGCAGATGGCCGCAAGCGCGATGCCGGAGGCCTCCACGGTCAGCACGGCGGTAAGCCCGGTCAAATCAAAACGGCCCTTGAACTCCTTCGCAATCTCGCGCATCAGCGCCATGTCCACGCGATGGTTCAAAAAGCCGTCCACCTTGATGATATTGCCCGGAAGAACGCGCCCCTCGGCGCGAATTCGATCCTGTAAGCGTTTCATGCCGCACCATCTCCGATCATCACGAAATAATGCGTTTATTATGACGCAAATCGGCAAATGAATCAAGACCCGGCGCGCAATTTGTCCGGATTCCCGCAAAAGGCCGGAAAAATGGCCCCGCGCGAGGCGCTCTGGCAATGGGAAGCTCTGTTTTTGCACATACCTTCCCCCCAGGAATTTATAAATCGTAGAAAAACGTTCGCGCATGACGTCATGATTTCTTTGTTCCCCATCCTGACGGAGAAAGAGCGGCTGCACGAAACGCCAAACGGATTTTGCCCGCAAACGTCCCGGCGATCGATGAGACGGAAAGAACAAATCCGCAGCGTCGGAAATCGCCCGCCGCCCATGGCAAAGCGTTTCGCCCGACCGTATCCCCGAAAGGGAAACCGGGGTTCGGGCGCTAACGCGGCACGTGCTTAGGCCCGGGGCCGGCAGTGCGATCGCGCGGCGTTTTTCCGCCTTCCCGCGCACATAAAAGCGCCGCGCGTTGCCGCGCGGCGCCAATATTGCAGGATTCGTCTTAGTTGAGCGAATCCTTGAGCGCCTTACCTGCCTTGAAGGTGGGCAGCGTAGACTCCGGAATGTCGATCTCCTTGCGGGTCTGCGGGTTGTGGCCCTTGCGAGCCGGGCGAACCTTGGCTTCAAACGTGCCGAAGCCAACGATAGAGACCTTTTCTCCGGCCTTCAGCGCATCCGTGATCGCGTCAATCAGCGCGCATACGGCCTTATCGGCGTCCTTCTTGGAAAGTTCGCTCTTTGCCGCGACAGCCGCGATCAAATCCGCTTTATTCATTGTATACTCCTCCGTCAATTAATTTGATTGCTCGAACATTGTATCAATGTTCCGTGCGCTTGGCAAGCCTTTATTTGTGAATTTCTTCCCAATTTAGGGACTTTTTGACCCGTTCCCAAAGCTCGTTCTGTTCGGGAAAAGAAAGCTCGGAAAGCGTGTGTCCACCCCGCGTTGCCAGCGTCTCCATGGCCTCGAACCGGTCGATAAACTTCTCCGTAGCCTTGGCAAGCAGCAGTTCCGGTTCGAGCTTTAGAAGACGCGCGACGTTGACCACCGCAAAGAGCAGATCCCCCATCTCCTCGCCCACGCCGCTGTCGGCTGCCATCGCCTCACGAAGCTCTTCCGTCTCCTCGGCAATCTTGCCGAAAGCCTCCGAAGCGCTGTCCCAGTCGAAGCCGACGTCCGCCGCTTTCTTCTGCACCTTGCGGCTGCGCAGCAGCGCTGGAAAACTGCGCGGTACGCCCCGCAGCACCTCGGTCTGCGTCGTCTGTCTGCGCTGCGCCTTCTTGAGCGCATCCCAGTTGCGCAGCACCTCCTCGGAGCCGTTCACCCGCGTCGCGCCGAACACATGCGGATGGCGGTAGATCAGCTTTTCGACGAGCTCCGTCGCCGCGTCGCGTTCGGTAAACGACGCCTGTTCCTCCGCGATCACCGTGTGCAGCGCGTATTGCAACAGCACGTCGCCGAGTTCCTCGCACATATGGGCGTCGTCGCCCTCGTCGATGGCGTCGAGCAGCTCGTAGCACTCCTCGAGCAGCGCGTTCTTGAGCGAGGCGTGCGTCTGCTCGCGATCCCACGGACAGCCGCCCGGCGCACGGAGCCTGCGCACAACGCGCATCACGTCGTCAAAACCGTAGCGCGACCTTGCCTCGAACGGCAGCGCCGGCACATAGGCGGCGCTCGCGGCGCCGTAACGCGCCTGGTGATCCAATTCGCAGAGCGGGACACCGCGCGTGACGAACGAGCCGTCCGCAACCATTTCCGCAAAAAGGATGTCCCAATATGCGGGATAATATTCCAGCAGCCGCAGCTTGATCTCCCCCGCGCGAAGCGCAGAATCGATCTCGGTGACAACATACGGCAGTTCGGGATGGAACGTTTCGGGCGGGGCCGCCGCCGGGACGCTTATGCCGCGCGCGCGTCCGCAAAACGCCACCTCGCCGACCTCGAGCCCGGGCAATACCCGCACCATGCCGCCATGCGCCCCGACCGCCGTGCAAATGACGGGAAGCTGGCTTGCCGCGATATCGCCCGTGGCGACATAGACGCAGCCGCCCGCCTCGGCGAGGCGCCGCGCGATGGCCGCGTTGAGCGCGTCAAAATCCTCCGCCTTTTCATAGAGCTCGTCCATCGTCGTAAAGGCGGGACGAATGCGGCGCACCGCCTCGGCCGAGGGATGCAGCGCCGTCTGCACAAAGAGCCTGTCCGCGCGCTCAATGGCCTCGCGCCCCGCCTCGGTGAGCGCCTGGGGCGCGCAAAGCGGTACGATGATCGTTTCCTGCATAAGCTGCCTTCCCATTCCTTTTAACCGGCCCGTTTTACGCCCTCGGGCGCAAGAGATGTTTCTTAATCCGCGCGCCGCCCGGTATCAGCTTGAAATCCTCCTCGGAAAACATGCGCATCCAGATGATCAATACCAGGTACAGCACGCCCGCAACGACGATGGCGCCAAGCGAGGAGATCGCGTTTGAAGCCGTTCGCGCAAAGAGAAAGCCGTACGAAAAATACGCCGCCGCGCCGATGACGGCGGACGCAACGAGAGGCTTTACGAACGTATCGAGCACGTTGAGCTTCAGCTTTGTGTAACGCACAAGGTAAATCGCGTCGAGTACGCCCGCAATCATATAGCAGGCGACCGTCGAGATCGCCGCACCCTGAATTTCGATGGCCGGGTTTCGCATGAGGGTAAGCATCAGCGCAACCTTGACCACGCCGCCGATAAAGAGGTTGATCACGGGTATGTGCTGCTTGCCCGCGCCCTGCAGGATGCCCGTAAGCGTCTGCACAAGAGAGAGGAACACCACCCCGATGGCCGACGTGCGCATGAGCGCGCCGGCTATGGCGAGGCGTTCGGCGTCGATGTTGTAGAGCAGGTCGATGATCGGCTCCGCAAGCGCAAAAAGTCCGAACGCGCAGGGAATGCCGATGCACATGGCAAGCTTGATGCCCATGACGGAAACCGTGTGGACGCTTTTTGTATCGTTTGCCGTGCGCGCGGCGGAGATCGCGGGCACAAGGCTCATGGCAAGAGAAATCGTGAGCACCGCGGGCATGTTGATGATGTTCGTTACGTTGCTGCGCAGCGCGACATAGCGCATCGAGGCCGCCGCCTCGCTAAAGCCGATTGAAAGCAGCGTGCTTTTGATGAAAGACGCGTCGGCAATGCCGGTGATCGGCATGATCGAAGCGCCGATCGTCACGGGGATCGCAATGGCAAGCAGCCCGCCGATGACGCCGCTTTCGCGCCTATCCACGGCACGCTCGGCAAGAAGGATATCTCGATCGGCCCGGCCGCGGAAGAGATAGAACAGCGCCACAGCAACGAGGGCGATCAGCTCCGAAAGCGTGACGCCCACGACCGCGCCCATCGCGCCGTACTCGATTCCGCGCGGCAGCCAGCGCGACGCGAGAAACAGACCGATGCCGAGCTTGCCGGCCTGCTCGAGCAGTTGCGAAACCGCCGTACCCGTCATGCGCTGCAAGCCCTGCAGGTAGCCGCGGTAGGCGCACATCAGCGATACGATCAAAAGCGCCGGCGCCATCGCGCGAAACGAGGGTGCGGCCCCCATGCCCACCGTGGTGCGCGCAAGCGTATCCGCACCGAAGTACATCAGCGCGCTCGTAACAAACCCTATGCCAAGCAGGAGGATCTGCGCCTTACGAAACACCTGTTTTGCCCCGGCGTAATTGCCCACCGCCGTACGCTCCGCAACCATGCGGGAGATGGCGGTCGGCAGCCCGGCGGAACTGATGACAAGCAGCGTTGAGTAATAAGGGTAGACCGCCTCGTAATACTGCATGCCGTCGCCGAGCATGTTGTAGAGCGGGATGCGAAAAAAGGCGCCGATGACCTTGCAGATCAATCCCGCGACGCCGAGTATGGCCGCACCCTTAACAAATGATTTTTTATCACTTCTTCCCATGCCGATTAGTATACCATTTTTTCCATGCGTATGCTACGCCGCGCGAGAAAAAGCGGCGAAGCGCTCCGGCACTTTCACCGCGCGCACGGAAGCCAGCCGCACAACCGCTGCGCAAAGGAAACCGCGCCGCTTTCCGCGCTAGGAAAGCGCCATGCCGAGCGTGAGGATGCCCTCGTTGTCGCGGTAGATGTCCGGAAGCTGCGACAGCGGCAGCGGATTTTCCCCAAGCCCGGCCTCGATCGTATAGCCGGGTTTCAGATACGTCTGGATAAACCAGTCCTTGTAGCCGGCAAAGCCGCTGCCATAGGGCGTCTCCTCGGCTACGTAGCCGCTTACGCGGGCAAATTCGTTCGCGATCTCCGCGGCGCGCGGCACCTCGTAATCGAGAAATTTCCAGTAGATCACCTCGCCCTGCGTGTGGTACGAGAGCGTGAGCAAAAAGGTATGCGCGCGCGTAAATTCGTAAAGCGCCTGATTCTCCGGTTCGGCGAGCGGCGCGCTGCCTACATAATCGCGCGGGCCGGGCCGGGTGTAGCCCTGCGCAAACTTGATCGTACGCGCCATATCCCAACCGGCCGGATAGCCGAGGTTGAGGTCTACGCCGACGATGTTGGCCTTCCAGCCGCTCGGGAATGGAATATCCGGGTAGTAGTCGGCAAGCGCCGCCGCCTGCCGGTAATAGCTGTCGCTCTGCGGCAGCGCGCCCGTGACAAGGTCTACGCCGTCGGGATTGACGAGCGGCAGCACATAGAGCGTCGTATCGGCGTAAAGCGTGCGCGCGTCGTAGCCCGCGATTGAGCCGCCCGCGGCGTAGGCGGCCGCGTAGCGCTCGAGATAGGTCAAAACCAGCGGCGAGGTGATCCACTCGTTGGCGTGGTGCGCCGCATTGTAGAAAACCTCCTTCGCGCCGGTTCCCATGCGTACAACCTCCAGCGCGCGGCCCATCACGCTCGCGCCGACGCGTTCGCGCGTGAGGAACGGGTAGCGCGCCGCAAGGCCGTCGAGCACCAGCGTATTGATCGCATACGACCAGGATACGCTGCCCGGCACGACCTCGAACGAAAGCGGGATCACAAGCCGCGCGCCAAGCGGAATGTTCGCGGGATCGACCGAGGGATTCGCGGTCTGTATGCTCTCGACGCTCGTGCCATAGCGCCGCGCCAGGTCATAAAACGTGTCTCCCGCGCGTACGACACGCACGTCGTAACCCGAAAGGTACGGATAGAGCTTTGCCCAGGTCAGCCGCCCCGCCACGCCGTCGGGATCGAGTCCGCGCTCGCGCTGAAAGCGCGTGAGCGCATCGAGCGTGCGCGTGCCGAAGCGTCCGTCGATCGCGCCGGGGTCGTATCCCGCGCGCTTTAAAGCAAGCTGCAAATACTCCACCATCGGCCCGATGTCCCCGTATCGAATCGTCTCCATATGCGCTCCTTTCCTTTGCCGTATGTACCGTTATACGCCGCGCGGCGCAGTCACGCCGTTTCGTGGTTTTTCTCGACAAACCATAGCCGCGCTGGTATAATGTAGATATCAAACACGGAGGTTAGAACGATGGGTTTGCTACAAGCCGGAGTCGGCGCGCTCAGCGGCGTGCTGGCCGATCAGTGGAGAGAGTATTTCTACTGCGAGTCGCTGGGCAGCGATATCCTCGTAAGCAAGGGCGCAAAGCGCGTCAACGAGCGCCGCAGTTCCAACACCAAGGCTTCCGACAACATCATCAGCAACGGCTCGATTGTCGCCGTCAACGACGGACAGTTTATGATGATCGTCGAGCAGGGCAAGGTCGTGGATTTCTCCGCCGAGCCCGGCGAGTTTGTCTATGATACGTCCACAGAGCCCTCGCTCTTCTATGGCGGCTTCGGTAAGGGCTTGCTTGAGTCGCTGAAAATTCTCGGCAGACGCTTCACCTTCGGCGGCGACACGGCCAAGGATCAGCGCGTCTATTTCTTTAACACAAAAGAGATCATCGCAAACAAGTACGGCACGGCAAATCCCGTACCGTTTCGCGTGGTCGATCGCAACGTCGGCCTCGACATCGACATCGCGATTCGCTGCTTTGGCGAGTATTCCTACAGGCTCGTCGATCCGGTGCTGTTCTACAAGAACGTCTCCGGCAACGTCGAAAACCTCTATCGCCGCGAGGAGATCGACTCCCAGCTCAAAAGCGAACTGCTCACCGCGCTGCAGCCCGCGTTTGCCCGCATCTCAGAGATGGGCATCCGCTACAGCGCCCTGCCCGGCCACGCGCAGGAGATTGCCGAAGCGCTCAACGAAGTGCTTTCCACCCAGTGGAAGGAGCTGCGCGGCATCGCGATTGCCTCGTTCGGCGTAAGCTCCGTCACCGCCTCCGAAGAGGATGAAAACCGCATCAAGCAGCTTCAGCAGGCCGCGGCCCTCAAGGATCCGACGATGGCCGCCGCCGTGCTAGCAAGCGCACAGGCGCAGGCCATGCAGGACGCCGCAAAGAACGAGGGCGCCGGCGCGTTCGTCGCCTTTGCCGGCATGAACGCCGCCGCAAACGCGGGCGGCGCCAACCCTGCCTCGCTCTACGCCATGGGCCAGCAGAATCAGGCGGCGAACGCCGCCGCAACCTGGACCTGCCCTAAGTGCGGACACCCCGGCAACACCGGCAAGTTCTGCAGCAACTGCGGCGCGCCGCAGCCTGTCGCGGACGGCTGGACCTGCCCGAAATGCAGCCATGCGGGCAACAGCGGCAAGTTCTGCGCCGAATGCGGCCAGGCTAAGCCCGAGGGCGTACAATGCGCCAAGTGCGGCTACCGGGTCGACGACGGCCCCGCGCCCAAGTTCTGCCCCGAGTGCGGGGAGAAGTTCTAGCCTTTTCCCTGTCCGTTCAAGAAGCAAACGGGCGCTCCGCTTCAATGCGGGGCGCCCGTATTTTTGTTTTGCACGTACGAGTAAAGCAAACAAAGATTAAGGCGATGAAAACGGCAAAACGCCGTCGCGGCGCCGCCGCGAGGCCTTTTCGGGCGGGGTCTTTGCGACCCGGCCTGCCGCAAGGCCCGCTTGCACCGCATGGGAGAGGTGCGCCGAAGTGCTCCATTACGCATGCCCGCGCAAAAGGGTTATGTGGCGGTGAAACGGCAAAGCGCCGTCCCGGTGCCGCTGCGGAGCCTTCTCGGGCGGGGCCTTTACGGCCCAACCTGCCGTCCGGCCCGCTTGCGCCGCATGGGAGAGGCGCACCGAAGCAGATGGACTGACGCTTGTGCCCGCCCTTACAATCGAATCGCAAACCCTTCAAACTGAGCGAACCCGCCGCCATGGCGCAGATTGCCTTCAGCTTGCAGCCGCCGCAAGGCATCCCTTACCCTTATGAGCAGATCCGCTTGTATGTTCAGGCTGTGATGCGCCGGAAAAACCCGCTTGACACGAAGCGCGGCGACGCGCTCGACAGACGCCAAGTAGGCTTCGGGATCGGTGGAGGGAAAATCGGCAAAGAGGGTTCCCTGATAGACCAGATCTCCGCTAAAGAGATAGCCGCGCTCCGCTTCATAAAAACACATATGGCCGGGCGAATGCCCCGGCGTATGCAACACGCTCAAAACGCGGCCGCCAAGGTCGATCATATCGTTATCCCGAAGCACGCGCGCGGGCGTTCCCTGAAAAATCGCGTAATCATTCGCATCGTACCCATCAGGCAGGGTGCAGCGATCCAGCAGCATCGTGCGAACCTGTTCTGTGGTCAGGGGGAATCCGCCGTTTAGCCAGCATAGCTCCTGTTCATGGCAGTAAAACAGCGGGAAGTGCCGATGGCCGCCGATGTGATCCCAATGCGCATGGGTCGCCGCGGCAATGACCGGCCGATCGGTCCACTCGATCACCGCCTGCGAAATATCGCCGATTCCGAGGCCCGTATCGATCAATAGGCTCCGATCGGAACCGTTGAGCAGGTAGGCGTGCGTCTCCTCCCAATGGCGGTATTCGCTGATGATATGCGTATCGCCGTCGATGTGTTCTATCGTAAACCAGTCGTTCATCCGTTTTATTCCATCCCTTGCGCGGACTTCCGCCGTACCCCGCGCAGCTTTGCGCCGGGCGCAATCCTTATTGTTCACTCTAGCATGATTTGCGGCCTTCCGCAACGGCGTTACGGCGCGAAAGGACGCGCTGCTTTACGGCGTATCAGCGCATAACCGAACACCCGCGGCGTTTTGACCGCTTCTTTAAACGCGAAGAGAACACAAGCCGGCATACGCCGCCTTTTTGAGGGCGCTACCGGCCGCATCGCATCGGATTTCATTGCTCTGTCAATGATTGGTTGAAAGCGGGATCGCGCCCGTTTTGACGGTTCCGGAGCGCCGATTCCGCTGACGCAAAAAATACGCCGAACGCCGTTTCTCCGCGCCTATACCGCCAGATAATGCTTGGCGAGTTCCTCGGTCAAATCGCAGGTATTCCCGCGCGCGACGATCTGGCCCTTCTGCATCATCAGGTAGGAGTCGGCGAGCCTCCGCGCAAATTTCAGGTTCTGCTCCACCACCAGGGTCGTGATGGAGAGTTCTTCGGAAATAGAGAGCAGTATGTCCGCAATCTCGCTGACGATGTTGGGCTGTATCCCCTCGGTCGGCTCGTCGAGCAGCATGATCCGCGGCGAGGCCATGAGACACCGCGCGATGGCAAGCTGCTGCTGCAGCCCGCCCGAAAGAACGCCGCCCTTTCTCTCGAGATGCACGTTGAGCGAGGGAAAATACTCAAGCACCTTCTTCATCTGCTGCGCGCAGTTGATGTGCTTATGCCCGAGCATGCCAAGCTCCATGTTTTCCCGCACCGTCAGGTTGGAGATGATCTCCCTGCCCTGCGGCACATATCCCATCCCGGCGCGGGAACGCAAATAGGGAGAAAGCTTACTGATGTCTCTTCCCTCGAACTCGATCACGCCCGCCTCGAGCGGCAGCACGCCAATCAAACTTTTGAGCAGCGTCGTCTTGCCCACGCCGTTGCGCCCCAATATGGCGATGCGCGCCTTGGTGCCGGCCTCGAAGGAAACGCCGTTTATAATCTTGCTCTTGCCGTAGTTGGTCATCAGGTCTTTCGCGCTCAGCATGACTCACCCTCCTCGCCCTTGAGGTACACGCGCGCCACCTCGGCGTTTTGCTCCATCTCTTGGTAGGTTCCCTCGGCAAGCAGCGTTCCCTGGTGCATGACGGTGATGATGCTGCTGATCTGCTTGACAAACTCCATGTCGTGCTCGACCACGATCACCGTGTGATCGGCCGCGAACGACTGGATCATGCGGCCGGTCTTTGCGGTCTCCTCGGCCGTCATGCCCGCCGTCGGCTCGTCGAGTATGATCAGCCTCGGGTCCTGCGCGATCACCATGCCCATCTCGAGCCACTGGCGCTGGCCGTGGGAGAGGAAGCACGCCATCGTCTTACGCTCCTCAAACAGGTCGACCTGCCGCAAAATCGCGTGCACACGCTCCTCGATCTGCCGCGTGCGCTTAAAGAACACCGTTTGCATAATGGAGGAATAGCCGTAAAGCGCAACCTCCACGTTCTGGTATGCCGTCATGTTCTCAAAGAGGTTGGGGCCCTGGAACTTGCGGCCGATCCGGTACTTGAGGGAGATTTCGCTGGGGCTTTTACCGGTGATGTCGCACCCGTCGAATACGATTCTGCCCTGGGTGGGCTTGGTCTTGCCGGTGATCATATCCATCAGCGTGGTCTTTCCCGCGCCGTTCGGGCCGATGACCACCCGAAGCTCACATTCCTTCACCGTCAGGTTCATGTTGCTGACGGCCTGAAATTTATTGAAATCCACGTACAGGCCGGTGACCTGCAAAATCGGTTCCGTCATGAGCAAGCCTCCTTTTGATCGAACTCCGCGTTCTTGCGCTTGGCGCTGGCGCGGGCGTACTGGGAGGCGAGCAATTTGCCGATCAGCCCCGTGGGCAGGAAGAACACAAACACCAGCACCACGATGCCCATAATCAGCATCCAGTAATCCGATATCTGCTCGGAGAGCAGCGTCTGCGCCCAGTTGATGAGTATGGTTCCCACGATGGCGCCCGTGAGACTGCCCCTGCCGCCAATCGCCACCCATACAAGAAGAAGCGTCGACAGCGTCAGCCCCACCTCCGTGGGTGAAATAAAGCCGTTCGTGGGGATATATAAAACACCCGCGAGTCCCGCCAGCACGCCGGAGATAATGTAGACCGCAATCTTGAAGCGGTTGGGCTTGTAGCCCAAAAACGTCAGCCGCGCTTCATTCTCCCGGATCGCCTGCAAAACCGTACCAAAACGGGTGCTGGTCAGCCAAATGCAGAAGAAGTAGGTCAGCAGCACCGTGCCAAGGAGTATATAGTACAGGCTGTTGAGTGAGATCGGCCCGCTGCCGAGCAGCGAACGCTCGAGCCCGCCGAGGCCGTTGCTGCCGTTGGTATATACGTGCTGGTTGGTTACGAACAGTTCGAATATCTGCGCGAGCGCCAGCGTAATCAGCGAGAAAAACACGCCGCTGATCTTGCTGTTAAATATGAACGTTCCTAAAAACGCCGCGATCAGCCCCGGTATCAAAAGCGCCAGTACAAACGCCGCAGCGGGACTTAGCAGCGGCTGGAAGAGCGTGGGAATCCTCTCCAGGCCCGCTTGCTGCATGTACCATGGCAAACCCTTGATGAACGTATAGGAAAGCGCGATGATGTAGCCCCCCGAGCCGAACAGCACGGCGTGGCCCATGCTCATCAGCCCCGTATAGCCCCACAGCAGATCGAGAGAAATGGCGAATATGATATACACCAAAACCTTGGACATCAGCTCTGTGCGAAACGGGTTAAACAGCATGGGGAATATGGCGAGAAACAGAAACGCCACGAAATCGATATAGCGATTAACAGGCACGTTTTTCAGCTTTTGATGCAGCATAGGCATCCCGCCCCCTATTCATTGCGCAAATGCGCGCAGCGTTACCTTTTTTCCTTGGAGAACAGCCCCTCGGGCTTAAAGCGAATCAGAATGATGATGATGACGAATATCAGTATCTTCGCGCCGACGTCGTTCCAAAATCCGCCGAGCACGGTCACGGATTCGCCGATGAGCGCCGCCGAGAATGCGGTGCCGAAGAGGGAATCCACGCCGCCGATGACCACGTTTAAAAACGCGTCGGTGAGATACTGCACGCCCATAAACGGTGACACCGTGCGAATCGGCGCGAGCATGGCGCCGGCAAGGCCGGCAAGCGCCGTGCCGTACGTGAACGTCACGGTATCGATGCGCTGCGTGTTGATGCCAAGGCAGCCCGTCATGCTCCTGTTTTCCGTAATGGCGCGGATTTGTTTGCCGAGCGTGGTCTTATGGATGAGCAGCCAAGTGGAAAGCAGCGCAAGCGCGGCAACCAGCAGGATCACAAGGTTATAATACGGTATCGGCACGTCGCCGAGCTTGAGCGTCCCGGTGAGCGGGATGTTGACGTATTTGAGTTCGGGGCCGCTGATAAAGCGCACCGCCTGCTGTATCACAAGCGAAAGCGCGTAGGTGGCAAGCAGCGTTTCGGCCGTCTTGCCGTAAAGCCGGCGGATTACGAGCCGCTCGATGGCCGCGCCCAGCAAGCCCGTGATCAGAAAAGCGCCGATGATCGAGAAGACATACGGCAGCTTCAATACCGTGCTGGTATAGTACGTCACATACGCGCCAACCATAATCAGCTCGCCGTGCGCAAGGTTAACCACCTTCATATGCCCCATGATGATGACAAGGCCGAGCGCGGTCAGCAACAGCAGCGCTGCGGAGTTGACGCCATTGGCAAGCAAGAGTCCAAGCATACCCGAAGACCCCTTCTTTCTTCAGAACAATAGGGGTTCAGAGCACGGCGGCGACGCCGTGCTCTGAACAAGGGCCGTAACTTCTTACGGTTTGGGTTCGATCATCTCGGGGGATTCGAAGACGACCTTAAACGAAAGGTCGGACGCGACCTGCGCGATGCGGCCGCGGCACCAGAGATGATGGGTGGTCGGGTCGATCTTGATGCGGCCCTGCGGCGCGTCCATCTCAAGGCCCGCGAACGCCGCGAGTATCGTCTCCGGCTTAAAGTCGGCGGCCTTCTCGAGCGCCATGGCCAGGAGCTTGACCGAATCGTAGCTCGCTTCGCCGACGCAGGTGACGTTGCGGTTGCCAAACTTCGCTTCGTAGTTATCTACGAACGTCTTGTTGGCCTCGCTCTCAACGGTGTTGAAGTAGTTGAAGCAGGAATAGTGTCCGACTGCCGCCTCGCCGATCGCCGCGACCGAGGCTTCGTCCGTAATGGTGCTTGCGATGGGCATCGTGGCGGGATCGAACCCGTAGCTCTGGTACTGCTTGTAGAAGGCTACGGCGCTGTCGCCGTTGAGGTTCGCGTAGATCACGTCCGGATTGGCCTCCTTGATCTTTGCGATAACGGATGCGAAGTCCGCATTGCCCGAGGGGACGATCTCATTGCCGACGATCTCGCCGCCGTTGGCCTGCACCACCTCGACGGCCTGCGCGTGGATCAGAGAAACGTACACCGTCTCGGAACCCAGGAAGAAGAACTTCTTGCCCACGTTCTCAAGCAGCCACGGTACGAACAGATCGTTCTGCTGGTTGAGCACGCTGCCGGTGTAGATGAGGTTGGGGGAGGGATCTTCGCCTTCATAGTAGGTGGGGTAAACGAGTACGCCGTTGTTCTGCTCCACGACCGGCCGGGCCGCCACGCGGCTTGCCGAGGTGTACAGGCCAACCGTCGCCACAACCTGATCCTGCATGATCAGCTTTTTCATCTTGTCGGCAGCCTTGGCCGGATCGGTGGAGTAATCCTCAAATACCGGCACCAGCTTTTTGCCCTTGACGCCGCCCGCGGCGTTCACCTCATCGATCGCCATCATGGCCGCGTTGTACATGCACTCTTCGGAGATGGCCGTAGCGCCGGTCTTTGAGAAAATCAGACCGATCTTGATCTCATCCGACGCTTCCGTGCTTGCGGTCTTGGCGCACCCCACAAGCCCGACAACCATAATTGCGCACAACAACAACGCCAAACCGATCTTTGTCCTCTGTTTCATGCCCACTGCCCCTTTCTTTTTCCTCTTTGTTATGTCGGCTTCCAGTTCCAGCTTTGGGTATTTCCAACGCAGCCCTGCGTTTGGAACGTGTTCAGTCCTTGGCCTCAATCGTCCGCGGCGCGGCCATTGCCGCGGCGGCCGTCGAAACCGCCTCGCTCATGGCCCGGTAACCGCCGCAGCGGCACAGATGTCCGCCCAGCGCCTCTACGATCTCTTCCTTCGACGGGTTGGGATGCCGCTCCAGCAGCGCTTTGGCCGCCACCAGCACGCCCGGGGTGCAGAACCCGCACTGTACCGCGCTGCGCTCGACAAACGCCTGCTGCAGCGGGTGCAGCGCTTCGTCGCTTGCAAGCCCCTCCACGGTCACGATTTGCGCGCCGTCGGCCTCAGCCGCGAGTATGATGCAGGAGCGCACGGGCTTGCCGTCCATCAGCACCGCGCACGCGCCGCACTCGCCGTTTTCACAGCCGGATTTCGTGCCGGTCAGCCCCAGCTCGTCCCGCAAAAAATGCAGCAGCGTCTGCGCGGGGTCCACCTCGGCAAAGATTCGCTCGCCGTTTACGATCATGCTAACCGGAATCCTGCTCATAGCCGCACACCTCGGTTCAGTTCCTCGACCGCCATTTGAATCAGCACGGGCACCATCGCCTTTTTATACTCCGGAGAGGCGCGCATGCTGCTGCGCCGGGGGCTGATATCGCCCACGATCGCGGCCGCAGCTTCCTCGAGCAGCCGCTGCGAATACGGAGCGCTGTTGAGGATCTCCTCCGCCCGATGCGCGCGCGCCACGGTGGGCCACGCCGCGCCCAGGGCGATGCGGAAGTTTTGGTATCCCTCGCAGTACACCGCCGCGCTGATGCCCGAAAGATCCATGCCCTTGACGCGGCTCCGGCGGTAATATTTGCTCTTGCCGCCCGGGCCCGGCGCCTTGAGCGTTACGCCCCTTAGCACCTCGCCAGGCCGCAAATCCACCTTGCCCGGCCCGAGCAAGAACGCTTCGAGCGGCAGCTCCCGTTCCTCCGCCAGACTCACGAGCCGCACCTTTGCGTCGTAGAGCAGCAGGCCGGGAACGGAATCCGCGGACGGCGAGCCGTTGCAGATGTTGCCGCCGATGGTCGCGCGGTTGCGGATCTCGTAGCAGCCGATGTGGCCCGCGCCCTCTACGAGCGCGTGGTAGTCCTGCGCCAGCGGATGCTCGACCACCGCCTGCACGCTCTCCGCCGCGCCGATAAAGATGCCGCCCTCCACGCAATAGATGCCGCGCAACTCCGCAACGCCCTTGAGATCCAGCACGAGGTTGGGCGTGATCCTGTTTTCCCTGAGCAGCAGCAGAAGATCCGTGCCGCCCGCAAGCAGCTTTGCGCCCTCCGCGGCACTGTATTCGAGCAGTTCGCTTAACGTGGCGGGCTTTTCATACCGATAGGAGCCTGTGATCATACCTCTTCACCTCCGACGCGCGCAGAGATGATCCGATCCGCCGAAGCGGGGAGCGAATGGAAGCGCAGGCCCGTTGCGTCATAGATCGCGTTGAGCAGCGCCGGGGCCGTGCCGACCGCGCCGTGTTCGCCGATTCCCTTCGCGCCGTACGGGCCGGTTTCCTCGGGCGTCTGCACGAAGATCACCTCGCTTTGGCAGGGGATGTCCTCGATGCCCGGTATCTTGTAATCCACGAGCGTGTCGTTGCGCACCTTTCCCGTCTTGGGGTCGAACACCACCGTCTCGCAAAGCGCGCTACCCGCCGCCATGAGCATCGCGCCGCACACCTGCTCTCTTGCAAGCCCCGGGTTGATGATGGTTCCGGCGTCGATGGCGTTGAGCAGCCTTAGCACCGTGACCTCGCCCGTGCGCTGGTCCACGGCCACCTCCGCCCCCACGCAGCCGAACGTCCAGTCCGCGGCGGCGCTGCCCTGCCCCGTCTCGGCGTCGTGGTTCTGCACGCCCTGCGGCACAAAGCTGCCGATCCCCGACACGGGCCGCGTGATGGCCGTGCCGTCCGGATTGCATAAACCGGTGGCAAACCTGCCCCAGTCGATGGAGCGATCGCCGCAGCGCACCTCGCCCGCGTGCGCCGTTACCTGATCGGCCGGCACGCCGAACACCTTAGCGCCCTCTTGACACAGCTTGCGCTTGAGATCCTCGGCCGCAAGCAGCACGGCGTTGCCCGAGCCCCATGTCGAACGGCTGGCCACCGTTTGCCAATCGTAGGGGGAGGTCAGCGTGTCCACGCAGTATTGGAAATGCACCTTTTCAAATGGAATACCCAGGGCCTCCGCGCCGATCTGCGCAAGCGCCGTATGCAGGCCCTGCCCCATATCCACCGCCCCCGTGCTCATGCTGACGCTGCCGTCGGCGTTGAGCTTGATCAGGGCACCAGACTGCGCGTTGCTCGGCATGCACGGCGTCTTCATATAGGCGGCCATGCCGCGGCCAACGGTGATATGCGCGGGAAGTTCCGGCTTTACCGCGCCGAAAAGCTTTTCGGATATGATGCGCGTGCACGCAACGACATCGCCGTTGGAAATATGCATGGTCTGACCGATGCCGTTTTGATCCCCCGCGCGCAGCAGGTTTTTAAGCCGCAGTTCCTGCGGCGGTATGCCGAGCTTCTCCGCCGCCACGTCCATGAGGCTTTCCACCGCGAGGTGCACCTCCGGGTGCCCGTAGCCGCGCGCGGCGCCGATGGGCGGCGTATTCGTGTACACGCCGTATACGTCGAGCCGCAGATCGTCCACGCGGTAAGGCCCCGTTCCGGCCGATGCCATGCCGGTGATGATGTTTATGGCATAGTCCGCGTTTCCGCCGCTGCCCATAACGGATTCGCCCGTCATGGCGAGCAGACGGCCGGTTTTGTCGAACCCGAGCCGGTAACGGCAGTTGCTGTTACGTCCGTGGGTGGTTCCGCAGAACAACTCCTCGCGGCTAAGCAGCAGCCGCACGAAGCGGCCCGGCACCTGCCTTGCGACGCAGGCCACGAGCGCCTCGATCGTAATATCCGATTTGCCGCCGAACCCGCCGCCGAGAAACGGCGCAACGACGCGGATGCGGTTGTAGGGAATCTCCAGCAGTTCCGCAATGGTCGTCTGCACGATAAACGGCGCCTGCGTCGTGGCGTACATCAGCATCGAATCGTCGCGCCCGTAGCAGGCAACCGCGCAGTGCGGTTCCATCTGGGCGTGGACGATGGAGGGGAAACGGTATTCCCCCTCCACCACGCAATCCGCCTCGCCGAGCGCACGTTCGGCATCGCCCTTGCGGATTTTAAAATGCTGGTAGGTGTTGTGCCCCTCCCGGTGGACATAGGGCAGCACCGGGTACTCCATGAGCTTTTCGTGCAATACGGGAGAGGACGTCTCTTTCGCCTCCCAGGCGTCGAGCACAAACGGCAGCGGCTCGTAATCGACCTTGATGGCCTTGAGCGCACGCTCGGCCTCGCGCTCGCTGCGCGCCACAACCGCCGCCACCGGCTCGCCGATATAGCGGACTTTTTCCCTGGCGATCGGATGCTGATCCTTTATGGCAACGCCGAAGGGGCCGGGCACGTCATGCCCCGTGACCACCTTGACGACGCCGGGCATATCGGCAGCCTCCGCCGTATCCACGCCGCGTATGTTCGCGTGCGCGTATGTCGAGCGCAGCACCTTGATGTGCAGCAGGTTCGGAAAACGCATGTCGGCGGTGTAGAGCGTAGCGCCGGTCACCTTTTCCACGCCGTCCATCCTGCTTGGGCTGGCGCCCACGGTTTGAAAAGCCATATCCTTCTCCTTGGGTATGCGCCTAAGCTTCGCGTCAGCGGGGAATCGTAACTTCCTTGCCGTTCTTGATCACGTGCAGCGGCGGCTCATGCTCCCAGATTGCATGGTAGACGTCCTCGGCCTGCAGCACCACAAGATCGGCGTTGCCGCCTACCTCGAGCACGTGTCCGCGGATGCCCAGCACCTTGGCGGCCGAAGTCGTGATCATATCGTAGAGAAGCTCCATGTCCGCAAACGACGTCATCCACATCAGATGGACGGCGAGGAAGGCGATCTCGAGCATGTTGCAGCGTCCGAAGGGATAGTACGCGTCCGCGATATCGTCCTGCCCAAGCGCCACCGGGATGCCGGCCGCCGCAAGATCCCGCACGCGCGCGTACAGCGGGCCGGTGTGCGGATCGGCCACGAGACCGATGCCCGCCTTTTTGAGCAGCGCCACGAGCTTGCGGAAATAGTTCTCGCCATAGAGCGCCATGGCGCGGCAGTGCTGGGCGGTTACGCGGCCCTGCCAGCCCTCCTTGATGGTGCGAAGGGCTGCCATTTCGAGCGTCCGCTCCTCGGCGTCGCCCACGTCGTCGAGCAGCATGGAGACGTTGCGGTTGTGCTTGACTGCAATGTCGAACATCCGATCGACATGCGCCTGCTCGTCGGCCTTCGTAAATTCGATCCACGGGATGCCGCCCACCACCTCCGCGCCCATCTCCAGCGCCTTGAGCACATAGCCCTCGGCCTCCGGCTCGCGAACCACGCCGTCCTGCGGGAAGGCAACCACCTGGAGTTCTACTTTATCCTTGTATTCCTCGCGCGCCTTGAGCAGCGCCTTGATGCCCTCGAGCCTGGCCTTGGAATCCACGTCCGCAAAGGCGCGGATGTGCGTGTTGCCGTAGCGCAGCGCAAGGTCGCAAACCCGCCGCACATTCGGCAGTATCCACGATTCGTCGTAGGCGGCCTTGAAATCCGCCGCGCGCTCAATCGCCGTCATCGCGCCGCCCATGCCGCCCTGGTGATATTCTCCAAGCGCCGCCTGGCCGGCCATTTCCAGCGTGTATACCTTGCACAGATGCAGATGGCCGTTGATAAAGGACTCGGTCACAAGCCGGCCGCCGGCGTCGATCACCTTTTCCGCCTCTTTGGGGAGATTGGGCGCGATCGCGATGATCTTGCCGTCCTGTATGCCAATCGAGAGCAGTTCCGCGTTTCCGCGGCGCGTACGCGCGTTGGTGATTAACAAATCGTAAGCCATGTGTCTTTCCTCCCGTTTGCTTATTGCTTATATTGAAGGTCCCTCGCGCCGCGGGGGATGCCCGCCCTGTTGCGGAGGCCTCAAAAGCCGCTCTTTGCGATGGCCTTTTCCCGCGCTTTACAGCGTATCGTCGCGTCCTAAATGCGTTTGTCCTGCGTAACGCCTAAACCCGTTCTCGGTGCTCACAAAGAAAACGGGCCGCAAACATCGGGAAACGCCAAGACGCTCTTCCTTTGACATCACTTTTCCTCGCCGCCGGGGAGTTTTTCAGATTTTCGTTGTAACGCGTAAAAAGCAGATCGCTGTCGGGTTGTATACGTGAAGAATTTCGAAGGAACGAATGGTCGGTAACCGGTTACATTACGTTTTCAATTTATATCACGAACGTGCGCTTGTCAAGAGTGCAGCAAGAAAAAATTGCATGGTTTGCGATCCGATCCTTCATTTTCGACATCCGAACCCGCCGGGACGGGCCGAGCGGGCAAAGCGGTGCGCCCTTCTTCGCGCCTGTTTCTGCATGCGCTTGTAAGCGCGATGAGCACATGATATACTGCCCTCAAGGGTTTGGGCTGCTTGTATCTATTTATGCCGAATCCCGCCGCCATCGAATCGCCGGCGGCGGTCTGTGCGGCCGCGTCAAAGCCTTGCGGCGGGGGGATATGACGGTGAATATCAGGGAGATTGCAAAAGAAGCCAGCGTTTCCGTTGCAACCATATCCCGCGTGCTGAATCACCCGGAGGTCGTCCAGGCCGATACGCGCGAGCGCGTGCTGGATATTATGAAGCGCAACAACTATACCCCGAATTGGTGCGCACGGGGCCTGAGCCTAGGCAAAACCCGCACGATCGCTCTGTTTATCCCCAATATCGAGATGGAAAAATATCAGATGGTGATGTCCGGCGCGGAGACCGTGGCGATGAACAAGGGCTATAACCTGTTTATCTGCAGCACGCGCTATGACCCGCAGATGGAGAACAATCATCTGGATATGATCATTCAGCGGAAGGTGGACGGCGTGATGCTGGCCGGCTCCAGGCTTTCGGAGCGGCGTTACGACGAACTTCTCGATCTCTCGCTCCCCTTCGTTTGCGTCGGCGTACAGCAGGAGCACAGGCGCTACGACTGCTGCAGCATCAACTACAGCGACGGCGTATACCGTCTCGCGACCCATATGATCAAGATGGGGCACTTTTCCATCGACCTGCTGCTCAACGATATGCTACCCGAGGAATCCCGCATGATCTACGACGGCTTCTGCCAGGCCGTCGAGGATTCGGGCGAGGATATACAAAGCCGTACCTTCGAGGTGGACCTTGGCATGCAGGGGGGCTATTTCTTCGCCCAGCGCATGATGCAATCCACAAGCCTGCCCCGCGCCGTCATCACCTACAACGACGCGCAGGCGTTCGGCATCATGAAATCCGCCCAGGCTTCGGATATCAAGATACCCTCCGAGCTCGCGCTGGCGGCGCTGTCGGAATCCCCGGTGGCCGCCCTGATCACGCCGGCGCTGACCACGCTCGAACTGCCCGATAAAAAGCTCGGCATGGTGGCCGCACGCATGCTGATCGACCGGATTGAGGGCACCTCCGCAGAAGATACCGGCCAGGAGATCATTCTCCAGCCCAAGCTCAAGGTGCGCCACTCCTGCGGCAACACGAAATTTATCTACGAGCTTTTCGACTAAGGGGGCGTAAGGAAATGAACCTGTCCGTCGAACTGGGAGGACTGACGCTGAAGAATCCGGTCATGGTCGCCGCCGGACCCTGGTCTGGCAGCGTGGAGGGCGTGCGCAGATGCATCGAGATGGGCGCGGGCGCCGTGGTGACCGAAACCATCGCGATGGAAACGCAGCCGTCGCTGCACCCTTACTTCCACGTGAGCGGAAACCAGGTGTTCAACATCAAGCTTTATTCGAGCATATACCTCGAGCAGTGGGAGAAGAACCTTGCCGATCTCGATAAATGCGGGGCCAAGCTCATCTGTAGTATCTGGGGCGATACGACGTCCGAAATCCGCTATCTGGCCGCCTGCGTTGAGCGGATGGGGGCCGACGCCATCGAGCTGAGCCTATCCGCTCCGATCGGAACGCGCTACCGTTCGTTTTTCACGCACCTCGACCATACCGCACGTCTCGTAGAAGCCGCGGTCAAGGCCGTCGATCTGCCGGTTCTTGTCAAGCTTCCCTATGAGGCGAGCTATTTCCCCGAAATGCTGCAAACGGCCTATGACGCCGGGGCGAAGATCGTAACCGCGATCGACGCGCTCAAGGGTCTCAGCGGCGTGGATGTGGAAAACCGCCAGACCTGGATGCCCGCTTTCGGCGGGTATTCCGCAGAAAACATACGGCCGATCTCGCTTGCGACCACGGCGATGCTCAAGCAGTATACGCCGTTTCACATCTGCAGCTGCGGCGGCATCTTCACCGACGAACACGCGCTGGAGTTCATCATGCTCGGCGCAAGCGCCATACAGCTCGCCTCGGCGATCCACATCGAAGGCTACGAGGTCATCGGGCGCGTCCTCCAGGGGCTTGAAACATGGATGGGCAAACACGGCTATTCCGACCCCTCCGAGATCCGCGGCGCGGCGCTCTCCTCCCTGCGGCCCTTCGAGGATATCCCGCCGAAGCCCGTGCGGGCACAGCTGACCGAGCCTTGCGCCACGGAGTGCGATATCTGCCGCCGCGGTTGCATCTACCAGGCCATCTCCCGGCAGGGCGGCGGCATCGCGCTTGACCAGAAGGCCTGCACCGGCTGCGGATACTGCCTCGCCCGCTGTCCCGAGGAGAAGTTTGTCTGGGATTGGATTTGACTCTTGCGCGGCTTGTTATACGCAAATTCTCTCCTTGAAATTGCGCATTCGAAAACCGCCAGGCTTTGTTTTTTGTGTTCCGGCGCGCTTTGAAGCACAGCGGCGCTATTCCATCCGCTTGACGCCAAGCCTTCCACGCAGCGCGTCCGCGTCATAGATCGGCGCTTCGCAGCGGCCGCCCTCGCACAGATACGCGCCGGGCCGGGTTCCCGCTTCGAGAAAGTTTTGATAAAAACCGAACGCCTCCGCGAGTTTGCCGTCGGCAAAACAGAGCGTGCCAAAGGGTTGATAGGCGGCATTTACGATGTCAGCCAGCTTTGCGCCATCCTCGCCCGCGATCACAATCTGCCGCGACGCGCCGTTTAGGAGCATCATGCCGCACAGCGCAAAGCCAAACTGAAACGGCGCCGTCTCGATATCCGCGCCAAAGAAGGAGACGATCCCCTCCGCCTTCTCCATGAGCTGCGGCGCATCGCAAAGCTGCGCCAGCCGCACAAAATTGCCGATGCTGACGCTGTTGTAGGAGGGCAATGCGCCGTCGTGCAATTCCCGCGGCCGCGAAATCAGTTTCTCGCCCTCCTTTGCGGTTTGGTAGAGCGCGCCATTCTCGTAGAAATCATCGATGAGTATCCCGTTAAGCCGGTACGCTTGGCTTAGATATCTTACCTCGAATCCCGCCTGGTAAAGTTCGATCAAGCCCATGATGACAAACGCATAGTCCTCGGCCACGCCGCAAAAGCGCGCCTCGCCGTCGCGATAGCGCGTTAGGAGCTTTCCATCCGCGTCGAGCATATTCCTCAGGATAAAATCGGCGGCCGAGCGCGCCATAGTAAGATACGCGGCGCTGCCAAAGGCCCTCGCGGCATACGAGAGCGCGTAAATCATCAGGCCGTTCCAGCCGGCAAGTATTTTGTCGTCGCGCAGCGGACGAACCCGCTTTTGCCGATAAGCAAAGAGCGTTTTACGGCAATCGGCATAAAAGCCGTCGTATAGAATTTCTTCATAGCGCTTGTTTTCAATGAGGTTGAGTATGTTGCCGCCTTCGAAATTGCCCGCTTCGGATATGTCGTACGCCTGGCAAAACCGCTCGCCGTCCTCCGCGCCCAGCAGTTCCAGCACCTCCCGCTTGGTAAAGGTGTAAAACTTCCCTTCGCTGCCTTCGGAATCCGCATCCTCCGCGCTGAAAAACGCGCCTTCCGCGGAGAGCATATCGCGCGCCGCGTATTGAAAGATCTCCTCGGCGACCCGCCGGTAAAAGACGTTTTTCGTAACGAGAAATGCCTCGATATAGGCCGCGGCGAGCAGGGCGTTGTCGTAGAGCATCTTTTCAAAGTGCGGCGCGAGCCACCGTTCATCGGTGGAATAGCGGCTAAATCCCCCGCCCACATGGTCATAGATGCCACCGAGCGCCATTGAAGTCAGCGTTTTCTCCGCCATTTGCAGGGCCTGCTCGTCGTGATGGACATGATAATAGCGCATCAGCAGCATCAGGTTGTGCGGCGAGGGAAACTTCGGCGCATGGCCAAAGCCGCCATATTTGTGGTCGAATCTTTGCCGAAGCTGCCGGAAGCCCTTTTGGATTGCCCCGGCATAATCGACGTTCTTTTTCCGCTCGCGCTCGCCGAGCGCCGAGAGAATTTCGCCGGACGCGGCGACAAGCCGCCGCCGGTCGCCCTGCCAGAGGTTGATAAGCCGTGTCAGCAGCGTGACAAATCCCGGCCCGTATACGCCGTCGTGCCTTGGAAAATATGTTCCGGCAAGGAAGGGATGCTTTTGCCAATCCATAAACACCGACATGGGCCAGCCGCCGCTGCCGGTGAGCAGCTCCGTAACGTTCATGTACACCGCGTCGATGTCCGCACGCTCCTCGCGATCGACCTTGACGCTGATAAAGTGCCGGTTCAACATATCGGCGACCTCCGCGTCTTCAAAGGATTCACGCTCCATGACGTGGCACCAATGGCAAGTCGGTAAAGTACACACTCGTCACGAATACCCAATAGAAAGGAAAACCGGCTTATCTTCGGCTTTGGCTTTCGTAAAAGCTTCGTCCCCCCACGGAAACCAATCCACGGGATTATATGCGTGTTGAAGCAGATAAGGAGATTTTTCATTTATCAATCTATTGGGTATTCTTGTCGAATTTGTCATAGGGCATCACCTGCCTTTCATCAATACATTTAAGCATTATTATGCACAAAGATGGGAATACTTATTCATGTCCGCAAAGCCGACAGCATTGATCATTATCATTTTTTTACGAACAGAAAGCTATACGTGATTGGTAATTGTGTTTTAAGAAACTGTATCAAGTTTGGCCAGAGCAAGTAATTTGTTAATTTTATGTTTTAAGCAAATGCAAACATCGCTATCACTGCCAAAACGAATCGAGAAACGGGAATTTAGCCCTTTCATGTTATGCTTATACCATTCTATAAAAGATAATATAAATAATTGTGCAATTTAAAAATAAAATTCCGATACACAATATGACCGAAAGCCATTTTGGTATTTTGCATATTTCTCTAAATCCTATAATATCCCCAAAGTCAAAAATACTTCCGAGAACAAAATAAATGCTGTCGCCCGCTAAAAATACCATTGATAAAAAGCATAATCCAACCTTGATCCAACTACTTTCAACCGCGAGATACACGAACAGAAACAAAAATCCTAATGTTGTTGTTGCAATAAAACCGCCTATTGCTATAAAAGCCCACTTTTTATCCGTTTGTGAAGATTGATAATCTGTTGGCTCATTCTCCCAAAATACTCTTGTTCCACCGTAGTAAGTAAGCCATTGAATATGTGTCGCCTTTACTCCGAGTATTGACGCTACAAGAACATGCGAGCATTCATGAACTAAATGCTGCAAGCAAACAGCTATTAAAAAACCCGTTATCGCTATTATAGGTTGGACAAGCTCACCCCTCATGCATGTAATAAATAGTCGGCATCTCAATCGATCTGATAAATTCCAGTTTGCCAATTTCGAAGGACTCAAGGTTTATGACGAAGACGACGCCGCCGCTGCGTTGGAGGCGGAAATCGCCGCGATCATGGCGGCTTGCTGCGCGATAATAATATTGGTGATACTGGTGGAAAGCGTTGCCGTCAACACCCCGTCTTTGACGCGCTCGGCATAATTGCCCGCGACAATGGACGCCGCATACAAAAGCAGCTCCTGTGTTGGGACGGACAACGGGCCAAATCCTTTTTGCGCTCGCAAGGTTTCCCGCGCCGCGCCGATATCGCGGACAATCGCGTCAGGCGCCACCGGCAGCAGGGCGAGGATTCCCAAAATCGGCAGGATATAGGCTTTATCCAGCTTAATTTTTTGCGCCCGCAGCGTATCTCGTAAGGTAAGAACACGATCAGCAGCGTCGTCAGCCGAACCGCCGAGCACCAGCACCTGCGCCAAAGCCTGAACGCTGTTTTTATCCCAAAACTCGCCTTTCAACCGGCTGTAAAGCTGTTCAATGCGCTCTGTTCCCACCGCGGGATCTAAATCCGTCAGCCCCAGCATCGCCGCGAAGATATAATCATCCTGCCCGGTATGGAAGAAATGGTGCGCTTTCATGCCATCGTAAAAACGCCGTGTGCGGGCTACGGTGTGCGCATACGCTGGAGCGTCAGACTGTGCCGCGATCTGATAGGCGGCAATCGCCAGAAAGTCGGAAGCATGGAGCCTCGCTTCTTTCAATAAGTCATAGACCGCCAGCGTTTCGCTGAATCGCGCCTGAGGATCGGGGGACAGCGAGAGCAGGGCCGCTATGCATAGTACCATATTCCCCCGAAAGGCGGAGAACCCGCCGGTGTTCTGCTTAATCAAACTGTGGCACTGCCGGATGGCTTCGCAATCAACCGTCTTGCCCTCCTGGGCGTACAGAAGCGCCGCAAGCCGCTTTGTTAGGGTGTTTTGCCAAGCGAATCCTTTTTTGATGATTTGTGCGTTATCCGCAAAGAGCTCCAGCTTGTTTTGTATGGTGTATTTCATGTAAATATGGCCTCCTTAAATTCCCACTTATCTGCTCACTATGTCCACGATCTTTAGCGCAAAATCGCTTGCTTCCTTTAAATCCTTAGAATTTGGATGATTGAACGATACAAATAATATCGCTCCTTTACAAACAAACTCGTCGATTACTTTTATCCCCTTTTCTTCGAGTAAACTACACACTGCGGTCTGTCGTTGCTTACCTAAAGCACAGTTGGTTACAAGCGCAGCATGCTTGAGCGCGGGGGTATCCATTCCCTTAATATACGCCAATAATTCCGGCATGCTGACGCCGCCATAGATACCGCCAACTATGAAAAGTAATTCGCTATCCTGTAAGATCGGATTTTCTGTTATCTCTTTGGCTTTGACATTCAAAGCCGAACCGATCGCTTCAGCCAATTTTTTGAGTGTTTGGTTTTAGTTGCATAAATAACTGCGGTCTTCAATATTTTGTTGCCTCATGCGGTTTCCGGTGCGTATTTTTGTGTGCCATGCGCGGAGAAAGTCACTTAGGTATGGCCATTCATTGCTTTAAAGACTTTCGCACGACAAAATATCTTAAGTCGTATTTGCCTTTATACTTATCATTCACCTCTTGAAAAACCACAAAACCGTTTCTTTTATATAGGTCCAGCGGCCCGCTAAAAGCGCTGAACTCATCTGCAAAATGCTGTTCCGGGTATGCTTCGATCATATGAAATCCTTCGTTTTGCGCATCCTGGCAAGCACGTTCTAATAACTTTGAGGCAATCCCTTTTCGTCTGAATTTTGGTGAAATCGTGAAACAATAAATGGATTTAACCTTATCATCCGATTCTGTTGGGTTCACAGCAGTTTTAAATCGCAACCACCCGTCACAATTCAAGCAACTAGACTTTGTATTTGTGTTGCACCAACCTACAACCTTTTCATTTGCATACGCCAAATATCCTTGAATCATGTCATTATTGATATATTGGATTGCCGCTTCTCGTCTTTTTCCCGGAGAAGAAAAATCCACATCGCTATGATGGTCGGCGCTGCACCAGCCAACACAATAGCATCTATCCTCATTCGGATTATCCGCATGGGCATCCGTTTCAAAAAAACGTAAATAATCTTCTAACAGGTCGGGTGTCAATTTGCGAATTTCAATATTCATTTACAGCCTCCGTAAATATCAATACTCCGCTTTTTTATCTCATCCGCCGCACAAGCGCGCGCACTTCTTCTTCGGTGCCGCAGCGAAGCGCCTGCGCCGCAAGCGTTTTGAGTTCCCCGCTGCTGTGCGCGGCCAGCGCCGCCTTCACCTCGGCGATGGCCGAGCCGCTCATGCTGAGTTTTTTTAGTCCCATGCCCGCAAGCAGCAGCACCGCGTCCGGATCACCGCCCATCTCTCCGCAGATCGAGAGCGGCTTACCCGCCGCATCAAACGCGTCGATCACATGCCGGAGCGTGCGCAGCATAGCCGGAGAAAAGCTCTGATAATAGCGGGCGGCCGCGGCGTTCATACGGTCCGCCGCGCAGAGATACTGGCAGAGGTCGTTCGTACCGATGGATGCAAAATCCACCGCCTCCGCGGCAAGGTCCGCGATCACGGCGATGGCCGGAATTTCGATCATGATGCCGATCGGCACCTCGCCCATCGCCACGCCTTCCGCCGCCAGCTCCTCGCGCGCCGACAGCGCGGCGGCCTTGGCCCGCGCGATGTCGTCGAGACTCCCCACCATGGGGAACATAATCTGCAGCCTGCCGAACACGGAGGCGCGGTACGCCGCGCGCAGCTGGCTGCGGAAGATGTCCTCCTCGTCGAGGCAGAGCCGGAGCGCGCGCCTGCCGAGGAAGGGGTTTTCCTCCTCCGGAAGCGCGAGATAGGGCAGTTTTTTATCGCCGCCGATATCCAGCGTGCGAAGCGTTACGGGCTTGCCCTCCGCAAGCAGCAGGACACGGCGGTAGGCTTCAAACTGTTCCTGCTCGGACGGCAGATGATCGCTCTCCATATAGAGAAATTCCGTGCGGAACAGCCCGACAAAATCCGCGTGGCGATAGTGCTCGTCCGGCGCGTCGGACCCGATGTTGAGCCCGATCTCCAGCCGCACGCCATCGCTTGTACGGGCCTCCAGGTTCAGATAGCGCGCCGCCAGCGTACGCTGGGCGCGAAACTCCTCCGCACGGGCGCGGTACGACGCGAGCGTTGCTTCGTTTGGCGAACGCAGTACGCGACCCTCCACAGCGTCGAGGATCAACGCTTCGCCGTCTTGCACAAGTTCGAGCGCGTCGGCAACGCCAAGCACTGCGGGGATGTTCATGCTCTTTGCGATGATGGCGGAATGCGAGGCCGCGGCGCCGACCTCGGTGATGATGCCGAGCACGTTTTCACGATCCATCGTCGCCGTGTCGCTCGGCAGCAGATCGTGGGCGACGATGATCACCGGCCCGGGCAGGCGGCTCAGATTTTTCTCCTCCCCGCCGCTAAGCAGCCGCAGCAGGCGGTTGCGCACGTCCCACAGATCCGCCGTACGGCTTGCGATGGTAGCGTCCTGCACGCCCGAAAGCAGCGCGATAAACGCCTCGAAGGCCTCGCTCACGGCATATTCCGCGTTGCGGTGCTCCACGTCGACGCCCTCGTAAATCGCCTCGAGCACCTCTTCGTCGTTGAGCAGTTCCTCGTGCGCCGCAAAAATCATCGCCTGCCCGGCAGCCGATTCGGGAAAGGACGCGCGTGTGCGCTTAAGCTCCGCGATCGCGGCCTGCCGCGCTAGCTCAAAGCGCGCGCGCTCCGCCGCAGCACCTCCGGCCGCGCAATCGCCCTGCCGCACCACATAGACGGCCGGCCGGTATCGATAGGCCGCGCCGATGGCGATGCCGCGCGAGACCGGTGTGCCGCGATATAGCGTCTCCTTCACGATATCCTCCCCGCGCTCATTCGCCAAAGCCGGTTCCAATCAGCGCCGCAAGTGCGTCGGCGGCCTGCTGTTCGTCGACGCCGTCCGCGGCGATCTCCGCCTCGCTGCCCTGGGAAAGGCCGGCTGACAATACGCGAAGCAAAGACTTGGCGTTGACCGGCGCGCTCCCCTCGACGCTGAGGTTTTGCACGGTAATGGCGGCGGCATACTTCTTGGCCTGCGTTACAAACTCCGTCGCGGGTCTTGCGTGCAAGCCGGTTGCGTTGATGATTACGGCGCGTCTTGTCACCATGAGTATGCCTCCCGGATCATTTTCTATATCAGGCCGCAGTGGAGAAAGGCATGATACACGCCGTCGTCCTCGCAGGCCGCCGTTACATAATCCGCCGCGGCAAGAACCGCGGGCGTTCCGTTTGCCATGGCAACGGAAAAACCGGCGTTTTGCAGCATTGAAACATCGTTGTCGCTGTCCCCTACGGCCATGGTTTCCTCGGCGGCGATAGCAAAATGCCGCAGCATGGCCATAATACCCGCCTGCTTTCCGCCGCTTTCCGCAGCGATGTCATAGATGCCGGGCACCCAGCCTACCGTTGTGCTGTGCAACAGCCGCGGGCGCAGGAGCTCCGCCTCGCGCTTTGCGTCGAGGTAAAGCGTGATTCCATATACGTCGCGCGCCGGCTCCATCTCCCGAATCTCGGGAAGGGGCAAACCAAGGTCTTTGTTGTGCCGCCGCACGGTTTCGTCGATGCGGCTGATGAAGATTGCGTCCTCATAGCAATAGGAATAGGGAATGCGGTGCGTTTCGCCAAGCGCCTTGACCGCGCGCACATCCTCGGGATTCAGCGGCGCCTTTAAAACGACCGTTCCGTCTACAGTATAGCAGTATTGGCCGGTCAGGGCCACGTAACCGTCGAAGCAATCCGGCAGTTCCTCGAGCACATAGCTTTCCTCACGCACCCGCAGGTGGCGGCCCGTCGCAAGGAAGAGGCGCACACCGCGCGCCTTTGCCCCCAGCAATGCTTTCCGCGTACGCGGGGCGGCGCGATGCGTTTTGATGCTCACGAGCGTGCCGTCGACGTCGAGAAAGACCGCGCGGATCATCGTTTTATCGGCGCCGGACGCCCGGCACATCCCCTTGTGCGCACGCCGCGCCGTGTTCCCGTCAAAAGCTTCACCCTATTCCCTGTTCCATCCGGCGGCGTCACGGCCGGCCATAGTCGCCGCGCTCGATTTGCGCAAAGAGCGCTTTGTTCCATTCGTCCCCGCCGTCGACGTTCGAACTCAGAAACACCGGCGGCTCCAACCCATCCGCGCGGAAAAGCCCGGCAATCTCCATGCCAAGCTTCTGCGCAACATAGCACCCGGCAATCGACGACGTTGCGCCCATCATCGCCTTGCAGCCTTCGATATGGCAGGAGACGTCCCCATCGTCGCCGCAATTGTCGATGACCACATCCGCGCAGTCGCCGAGCTTTTTCCCCGACGGGTGCCGGGAAGCCTGCAGCGCGCCGCCCGCAAGCGACGTCAGCGCGACGATGAAAACGCCGCGCGCCCTCGCGCGTATCGCGAGTTCAACCATCATCGCGTTGCGGCCGGAGTTGGAGGCGAGCAGCAGCGTATCGCCTTTTGTAAGCGGATACATGGCAAGCAGCACCCCGGCGTAGGAGGCCTCGCGCTCAAGCAATGTGCTCTTATGCGGATGCTCGTGCAGCATCAGTTCCGGCGGCAGCATCGGAGAAACGCAGCCAAGCCCGCCGGCGCGCGTATACATCTCCTCGGCGATCATATGCGAATGACCGCTTCCGAGCAGGTAGAAACGCCGCCCGGCGCGAATCGAGCGGTAGGCCGCCTTTGCCGCGCTTTGGATCGCCGCGGCCTGCGTTGTTTCGATAAGCCCGAGTTTCTCCTGCACAATCCGCAAAAACGACTCCGGCCCAAAGCCTTGTTCACCAGCCATAACGTTCCGGCCCCCATTCGGAATAGGATAGCGTTTGTTCGAGCTTGACCGCCGTGTTGTGCGGCACGTCCTGCGTGATGATCGCGCCGGGCGCGATGACGCTGTACGCGCCGATCTTGACGCCCGGCTGCAAAATGACCCCGGCTCCTGTGCGGCAGTAGTCGCCGATGTAGGAGCAGTTGTCAAACAGGGTGGCAACGCGCTCGCGCCGCCCCTTGACGCGCTGGATTGTCCGGTCGTCATCAAAGCGCAGCGTGCCGCAAAGCGTTCCGACGCCGATGTCGGTATACGAGCCGATAAGGCCGTATAGTTCCGCGGTGTGGTAGAGATATACCTTGTCGAGAATCATTCCGCCGAGAAACTCCGCGCCATGGTCGATGATGCAGTCGCTGCCGATCGTGCTGTACCCGTATACCTGGGCGTAGTTGCGAATGCTCGTTCGCGCGCCGATTAGCGCTTCGCCGAGTATCATCGCGCCGTTGTCGATCGCGCTGCCGTCGCCGAGTATCACGTTGCCCTGAATCAGAACATTTCTGCCGATGCGCGCGTTTTCGCCGAGCGATACAAAGCCCTCGATCTGTGCCGACGCATCGATGCCGGAGCCCCTGCCAAGCCGGTTCTCTGTCAACGCGCGGCAAGCCTCGTGCCTAAAGTAGGCGTCCGCCTCCATGAGCTGCCAGGGCTTGTCGATATCGAAGCAATAGCCCTTGCCTTCGATCGCCGCGATGGGCTGCTCCGCCAGCGCGTCGAACAGCGCCGCTTCGAGATACCGTTCGCAGGGCGCGCCCTCCCCCACCTTCATGCCCGGAAAGTACTCGGGCGTCGCGGGAAGCCGCGCGCTCAACGCGCGGTTGAGCCGGAAGGCCGCCATGCGCTCTTGCAGGCCGTCTCCGCGCTGATGCGCGCCAATGGCCGCGATTCGCCCTTGCTCGGTACGGCAGCAGATCCATGCCGATGGATCCCCGATCTCAGAATAGACGAGCGCCGCCGGTGTTTTCGCCGCGAGCAGCGCGTTAAGATCCGCCGGGTCGAGCAGCGTATCGCCGTAGAGCACGAGATACTCCTCCGGCTCGTATCTCTTTACGAGCGCCAGCAGCGTATCCGCCGTCCCCATGGTCTCCTCCACGCAGCATACCTCGGCGGCGGAAATCTCCATGCAGCACTTTGTCACCGCGCCGCGAAACGACGGCTTGATTGCCACATAGATGGGCGCGTCCGTACAGGCGCGCACCGCCTCCATGCTCCTTAGCAGCAGCGGTTTGTTGGCCACCGGACGAAGGCACTTCGGCCCGACCTTATCAAACGGAAACAGCTTTGTCCCGCTGCCCGCCGCGAGAATAAACACCGGCATACTCATAACGGCACTTCCTCGTTTGCACACTTGTCTACGTACTTCCCGCGATTTTTCGCGCCTTGCTTCAGGGCGCTACGCAAAGCTCCCTGCGCAGCAAAACGATCTCCGCGATCAGTTCCCTGGCAAGCGCCGCGCACATCAAATGATCCTGCGCGTGGGAAAGCAGGATATCGCCGCCGTCGAGCTCGCCCGAGGCGTAGCGCCGCAATAGCTCCGAATGCGCCTTGTGCGCTTCGAGCGCATAGTCGTCCGCATCCTGCATGAGCGTGTCCGCCCTCGCAAAATCCTGCTTCTTTGCTTCGCCGAGCGCTTCAAAGGCCGCGCCGCGCGCCGCGCCCGCGCTTGCGATGATGCACATTGCGATCTCTTCCATGCCTTCATCCAACGCCATGGCATATCCTCCTTGGTTTTACGCCGCTTCAGCGGCGGTATCGGGCCGCATGCCCGGCTTTTAATACAGGCTCACGGTTCCTGTTCCATTTCAGCTGGGGTATCAAGCCGCATGCGCCGGTTTTTAATACAGGTTTACGGTTCCTGTTCCATGGTGACGGAAAAGTAGAGGGTGTTGCCCCAGTCGTAGCTTCTCACGATACGCTTAGCAAGGCTGACGGCGTTGTAGCCGCCAACGCCCGTGATATCGAACTCCAGGCGCATCCCCTCCTGACGGCGAAAGCGGATGAATATCCCGTCCTTGTCGTAGCCGTCCAAAACCTCCCGTACCTTATGCGTCAAAAGCGGTGCCCTGACCACCAGCATGCTCTCACTCCTTACAATCCGTTTCAATCATATACGATCGCAAAGCGTCGCGCAAATACGCGAGCAGCGGCTCGTCGTCTTCGCATACCCGCCCGACGACGTTGGCAAACGGCTGCGCCGGCAGGTCGGATAGCAAAATTTGCAGTTCGCCGGCGTACTGCGCGCTCAGGGTATTGTCCATCGTCACCTCGCCGCGCTTTCCCGGCCGCGTTTGACACGGTTCGAGAAGAATGCCGCGCGCCGCCGTGCCGCGCAACAGATCAACCGGCTCGTCTTCGCGGTTGCAAAACACGATTTGCCCAAGCGCCCGGATCACGTCTTTGGGCACCCAGTCGAAGAAGCGCACCCGCAGCCTTGTCGGCGCGCCCGAAAGCGCAACGACGAGCTCCGCGAGTTCCTCCTCCGACGCGAAGCCGTCCCCGAAGAGAACGTCGTCCACCCCGAGAAAGGTCAGGATGCGCGCCGCCGTATAAGGCGCGGCATACCTTAGCTTCTCCACCGTCGGCACGCCGCGGCTCGGCGCATGCAGCATCGACGGCGCGGCGCGCGAGGCGACAAACGCGCTCACCCGAACGCCCCGCGCGCGCAGCCAGCCGCATGCGGCAGCCACCGCCTGCTCCGAAATACCCGTGCCGCAGCGCGGGTAAAAGTTAAAGCAGGCCTCGACCCGCTTTGGGTCGCCCTCGCGTTCGATGCGCTCGAACAGCTTCTGCGCCAGGGATACCGTTTGGGGGCGATCCGGACGCAAAGACGCACAGTTAAGCTGCAGCCCGAGCCCGCTTTCGTGTCTCGAAACCGCCGCGAGCGCTTCGATCGAGAGACCGCTGTCGATGCGCACGCCGCACACCCCCATATCCGCAAGGCGGTTTAGCGCCGCGTCGAGGCCCCCGAAGGTTTCGATTGCCGCGTCGTTGAGATCGCACCAGACGGAGAGATTCCGCGCCGCGCAGGCGTGAACCGCCCGCGTAAACACCGGCGCATCGGGCCGCTGCGCGCCGGCAAAATGCAGGCTCTCGAGAATCATGGAAAGGAACGCGCGCTGACAGCCGGCCGCCGCCGAACGTTCGATATACGCCTCGAGCGCCGCTTCCTCCGCCAGATCCGGATAGAGACTGATTCCCGCCTGATGCATACAAAACCCCGCTATTTCAGGTACGCAAGATGTTCGCCGTGGGCCGTGATCATCTCATCGAGCATCGCCTTGGCCACGTCGATGTCGTTGACAAAGGGGTTGGCGAGCAATGCGCTAAGCGCCGCCGCGTAGCTGCCCGTCGCCGCCGCCCTTACGCTCAGGCGTTCGTAGGCCTTCACCTGCTGGATCAGCCCCGTGACCAGCTCGGGTATCGCGCGGCGAATCGGAACGGGTTTTGCGCCGTCGCGGCCGATCACGGCGTTGACCTCGATCACCGCGTCGTCCGGCAAGACGGCCAAGGCGCCGCCGTTTTTGACGTTTACGGTGTGAATCTCGCGCTTGTCGTTATAGATGGCGTCGACGAGCGATATCGCGGCTTCGGAATAGTAGGCGCCGCCGCGCAGCTCAAGCTCCTTCGGCTTGACGTCGAGCGTCAAATCGCGATACTGCGCGAAGAGCTTTTTTTCGATCTCCATCACCTGCCGCGCGCGCGAGCCGTTCTTCGCAAAATCCGCCTTTTCCTGCGCGAGCATCGTACGGTTTCCGAAATAGTAACGGTGATAGGGATTCGGCAGCATGCCAAGCTCGCGGATGAAGGAAAGATCCCACGCGCGGTCGGACAGCTTCCCGAGCGCCTCCGTTAAAAGCGCGTCGTCCTGCAGCAGCGCCGGCAACAGGTCGTCGCCGTCGAGCGTGATCTTCGATACGAAGCTCATGTGGTTAAGGCCGATAAACTCGGCGTCCACGCGCGACGCTTCCACGTCGAGGCGCTTGGCAAAGTCGCGCTTGATGCAGATGGGAATGTTGCATAGTCCCATCGCGCGCACGCCGCCATACTCGAGCACGGCCTCGGTGACGATACCGGACGGGTTCGTAAAGTTGATGAGCCATGCGTCGTCCGAATATGCCTGAATGTCCCGGCAGATGTCGAGTATCACCGGCACGGTGCGCAGCGCCTTGCAATAACCGCCAGGGCCCGTCGTCTCTTGGCCGATGACGTCATAGCCGAGCGGAATACTCTCGTCCTTTGCTCGCGCCTCAAGCCCGCCGACGCGAAACTGCGTGAGCACGAAATCCGCGTGTTCAAGCGCTTCGCGGCGATCGAACGTCACGTGTACGTCGATGTCCACGCCGGCTTTTTTCAGCATGCGGCGCGTCAGTTCCCCAATGATATGAACCTTCTCCCGGCCCATCGGCACGTCGAAAAGCCACAGCTCGGAAACGGGCAGCGAGTCGCGCCGCCGGATGATCCCCTCGATCAGTTCGGGCGTATAGCTGCTGCCGCCGCCGATCACCGCGATTTTCAGTTTTCCCTTGACCATGTTTACCCTTCTTTCTCTGCGCTTGACCCGACAAGTTCCGGCGCAAGCCCGCTGAGCCGATCGTATCCGGTGCGGTCGGTTCGATCGGCGAAGATGAGAATCACCGCGATCATAAACGGAAACCCGCGAAAAAACAGCACAAGCACCGGTTTGATTGCGGCGCGCAGCAGGAGCTTGAGCGCCGTGAGCCAGCGCTTTTCGGCCTGCTTCACGGCAACGAGCCGAAGCCCGGCGATTAATTTCCCGACCGTGCGGCCGCCGGTAAGAACGGTGACGGCCGCTTCCCAACCGCCCCAAATTAAAAGCGACTGCAGATAGGCGGTGTTGAACGTTTCGTTGAAGGAGGCGTACGCCGCGGCGAACGCCTCCTCCGTGCCGCCCATGCCGTTGAGCGCTTTGAGCGCTTGGATTGACGCGACAATCCGCGGTGCGCCAAAGACCCGCTCGCATAGCAGCAGGATCCCGGCAAGTATCGCGGCGTCAATCAAAAAGCTCAAAAGGCGCATTAAACGCCGCTTTGTCAGTAAATGCGTCTCAAGGTGCATCGTCTCTTCCTTCCGATAGCCCCGTGGAATTGGTTCGGCGTCCGTCGCGCGTAGTCGAACCGCCCGCCGAAGCGATGCGCGCGCCGCCCTTGGCGCGCTTTGGGCGGCGTGTCCGGCAAACGGCGTGATTCTTCCATATGCGTTGAGAGCGTGCCGTTAACATACTCTAAAAGATCATAGGATACAAGCCGCTTGCGAGAGGTCCCGCCGGCAAACCGCGATTTGCCGGCGGGCCGTGCGGCAGAATCGGTTACGCCGCCGCTTCCGCGGCGAGCTCTTTTTCCGCCTGTTCCTTCTTCACCTCGTTTTTATCCCACGCCCGAATGAACGGGTACCAGATAAAGAACGCGATCAGGAAGTTGATCACCTGCAGAATCAAGCCTCCGACCTTTCCGCCCGTGGCAAGATAGCCGCAGATAAAGTATGGCGTCGTCCAGGTGATCGTAAGTCCGGACGGCGCCGGGAATATGCCCGCACGCATGGTCAGGTAGGTAAAGATTGCGATGATGACCGGCGCGCAGATGTAGGGAATCATCAGGAATGGGTTCAGCACGATAGGCAGGCCGAACACGACCGGTTCGTTGATGTTGAAGAGGCCGGGCGCGAGCGAAAGCCGGCCAATGTCCTTGCCAACCTTGCTGCGGGCAAAGCAGACGAGCCAGAACACGAGCGGAAGCGTTGCCCCGGAGCCGCCGATCCACAGGAAGTTTTCTACGAAGGACTGCGTCACGATGTGCGGCAGCGCCGCGCCGACGCGGTAGGCCGCGAGGTTTTCCAGCGTCGCGTTGGCCCAGATCGGCTCCATGACGGAGGAGACGATGTTGGAACCGTGGATGCCGAACGACCAGAGGATCTGCTCGACGAGCGTCGTAAACGTGACGCCGCCAAGCGACGTGCCGACCTTCGTCAGCGGCGCGCTGACCGCCCAGCCGATAAACGTCGCAATGTTGCCAAACGGCGTAATCGAGAAGAGGAGCTTAATTAACAGCGCGAGCACGATGATGATCACGCCCGGAATGAGCGCGATAAACGAGCCGGAAATCGACGGCGGCACGCTGTCCGGCAGCTTGATGACCCAGTTGCGCCGCACGATGAACTGGTAAACCCAGCCGACGAGCAGCGCGATGATCAGCGCGACAAAGAGGTAGCTCGTGCCGAAGTAGTCCGCGTTCCAGGACCAGGTTTCGGCGTCGAACTGACTCACGATCAGATAGGTGGAAACAGACAGGACGCCGGCCGGCATGCCGTCGACGCCGTAGCTGTCCGCAAGCGATTTTGCCACGCCGAAACCGGAGATGATGCTGATGATCGACATCGTCGCCGGAAACACCGTGTTCCACACAAGCGTATCGCCCCAGCCCTCGCCGAACAAGCGCATCATCAGGTTTTGATATGCCTGAATCGGGAAATCGCTGATGATAATAAACATAGAACCAATGATCATCAACGGCATCGCAAGAATGATGCCGTCGCGCAGCGCGAGCAGAACGCGGAAATTCGCGATTCTGGTCGCAATCGGTATGAATTTTTCTTCAAACCACCTTTTCACGTCTATCCCTCCCTCATCGATCCAACACGTTCAGTTCTTCTGCTCAAGCAGTGCCAACGCTTCTTCGAGTATCTTTTTACCGTTCATCATGCCGTAATCGCGCATTTCGATTACGCTCACGAGCGTCCCGAGCGGTTCGTACTTTGCCTTGAGCTTGCCAAGCAGATACCGCACCTGCGGGCCGAGCATGAGCACATCGGGCGTTTCCGGAAGCCCCTTCTGCACGATCGGCTCGCCGAACGCCTTGATCTCCGCCTCGACGCCGCGTTCCTTCGCCGCTTTCTGCATGCGATCGACAAGCAGGCTCGTGGACATCCCCGCTGCGCAGCACAGCACAATTTTCATAGGCGATTTCCTCCTTTCCCGAGAATTGCCGCCCACACGGCGGAGAATCCGAAAGCGTATTTCTTCCGGCTTAACCCTCGTAGCGCCGCCTGCTCTCTTCGGCAAGCCGCGCGTCAAGTTCGGCGCAAACCTGTTGTTCCATCTCGCGCAGGCGCTTGCAATAGTCGCCCACCCTGCCGCTTAGCGCGATACTGATGCCGACGATCAAGAGCGATATCTGCGGCAGCAGCAGCGCCGTCATCAGAATTTTGTACCATCCCGCGCTTGCGGCGCCAAACAGCGGGCGAATCAAAACAAGCAGCGAATACCCGCTGCCAAGAATCATCATGAGCGCCGCCGAACGCGAACCGTTGACAACGAGAAAGTAAGCAAACGTCGCCACGACGAGAAGAACCGAAAAGGAAGCCAGCCTAAGCAGAATCGATGTGCCGGGAACAAACAGATTTGCAAGCCGGTCGAGCGCCACGATGCAGCCCCAGTAGACCATGGCGCGCGTTAAATTCCGATTTGTCGCGGCAAACGCAGGATTTTCGGCACACTCTTTTGTCCGCGCCGCCGCGAGGAGCCGGTTTCGTTCCTGCTGCTGTTGCCTTGTGTTCTCGGTCATTTTTCCTGACTCCTATGGGATGCCGAACGGGTGATTCTGCTATTCCTTACGCGACGGGCCGCGGCTCTATGGGCACGCGGTAAGAGGCGGCGCGATGTGATAACGCTGCGTTACGCGCCGACGGCCGAAGTTTTTGATCCTGTTCCGGCCACATTTTGACACATATTATTTAATCTGGTATAATAATATTCGTCAATATGTGAATTGTCAATACGCACGCGCGAAGATCGCCGCGCGTCCGGCGTCGAATTCCCTCTTTTTTCGTTAAAAAGCGCCTGGGCGAAATCGCTAAACCGCGCGCAGGTAACGGTCGATGAGCTTTTGCAAAATGCCTGTCTGCGAGGCGTCGCAATTATCTGAGAGGACAAACTTCGTGCTCAGCGGCAGATCCCCTTCGCCCGCGAGGCTCGCAAACTTTACCGCGCCGTCGCAGAGGCGCCGCGCCGTGGCAAGATCGTTTGCGGCGATCACAAAATAGTCGGGATCGAGCAGCCAGAGCACGTTATAGATCGCCGTAAACAGCGGACGCATACGCTCGGCAAAACCCTCCTCGCGCTGCCATTCCCCCGAGACGACCTGCTCGACGCGCGCAAGCCGGTTCCCCCAGGTAACAAGCATCTTGCCCGGGTTTTTGGCAAGGCCGTCCACGCCCTCGTGCATCCGTCCATTTTTGATGAATACGCCGCTGATGCCGTCGCCAACGTAGAGGTAATACAGGCTTTGCTCGGGCTTCATGGAAAAGTCGCGGCTCTGCGCCAGCGCGGCAAACGAAATATCCTGTCCGATCAGGATGTTGTGCGTTAAAAAGCGTTCGCGCAGCACGCTCGAGAACCCGACGTCGTGATACCAGTCGAACAGCACCGAAGCCGCGCGGTCGCGCGTTTTATCATAGACGCCCGCGGTCGACAAGCCGACACCCAGCACGTTCCGGCCGCGGCAGCTTGCGTTCACCTCGTCCGCCAGCGCGCAGAACTGCGCGAAATAATCCCCGCCGGCGGAACCGCGCTCGAAGCTTGCGAGCCGGT
>CAYMSL010000001.1:53200-58674 GCA_964393095.1 uncultured Oscillospiraceae bacterium
GCTTGAGATCATAGGTGCGCGCAAGCAGGCGGTCGCGAAACGTCACGTCGAAGCAGACAAAAACGCCGTGCGAAAGGTTGAGTTCGTAGATCAGGCCATGGCGGCCGACGCTGCCCGTGTCGTTGATCGACGCCGCGACCAGTCCCGCGTCGACAAGCGACTGAACGATCTTCCCCATCGTGACGATGGTCGCGCCGCACTCCTTGGCCAGTTGGGCGATCGTCATCTTCTCGCGCTCAAGCAGGCATGAAAGCGCGTTCATCTTATTCGCCCGCCGGATGTCCGCGGCGGTCAGCTGGTCGTGTTTCATGCCTTAATACTAATACAACTCCCTTCCCCAAATCAAGCGAACGCGCGGATGCGCCGGCTTACGGGACCGGAACGGAGGTTAACATGCCGCTTGCAGAGGAATTTCTCAAAGAAAACGGGCAGGATGCAAACGCCATCGATGCGCAGCAGGCGCTTGCGGCGCTCGCGGTTGCGGCGGAGCGCGGCCTCGCCGGCGTGGCGGGCGGCCTTCCCATGGTGCCCGCCTACATCTCGCCGGACGCCGTTTTGCGCCCGAGCGGCAGCTGCGCGCTCATCGACGCGGGCGGCACAAATCTGCGCACCGCGCTTGCGCACTTCGACGACGCCGGCGTCTGCCGCATCGGCCGCGTTACAAAGCGCGCCATGCCGGGACTTCGGCGCGAGCTGTCGCATAGCGAGCTGTACGCCGAGATCGCTGCAGGACTGCCCGCGTCCGATCGGATCGGATTCTGCTTCTCGTTCAACGTCGATACCGAGCGCACACTCGACGGGCGGCTGCTCTCCTGGTGCAAGGAGATCAAATCGCCCGGCGCGATCGGCCATTACGTAGGGCAAAGTCTGGCCGAGGCGCTTGGCCCTCCCGCGCGGCACATCGTTGTGCTCAACGATACGACGGCGGCCTATCTTGGCGGCATGGCGCAGGCAAGGCGCCTGGGCTGCGGCGGCATCGTTGCTTTGGTATACGGCACGGGCTTTAGCCTTTGCTACGCCGAGCGGTGCCAAGACATTCCCAAGCTGCCCGCAGACCTGCGATTTGGGCGCATGATCGTCTGCACCGAGGCGGGCGAATTCGACGGATTCCCGAAGGGCCGCTTTGACCTTGCGGTTATCGCCTCGTCCGAAGCGCCTTTGATGGCGCATGCCGAAAAACAGTGCAGCGGCGGCTACCTTGGTCAGCTCATCGCCTGCGCCTGGCAAGCCGCGCTTGAGCAAGGCCTCCTGTATGCCGAAGCGGGCGCGCCGCCCTCCGACCTCGCGCGAATCAGCGCGCTTTTGACGGGGGCGGACGAACCGGCCTTTTCCCGGGAAACACAGCCGCTTGCGGCGGGCATCGCCGCGGGCCTCGTTGCGCGCGCCGCAAAGATCGTGGCTATCCTGACGGCGATATTCGCCCTGCGCGCCGACGATCGCAGCGGCCGCCCGATCGGCGTGATTGCCGAAGGCTCGACCTTCTGGAAACTCACCGGCTTTGAAACCGCCTTTTGCCGGCAGCTTGGCGCGCTTCTCGCGCCGCATGGCCTCTCTTTCCAACTATTGCAGCAGGATGATATCTGCCTCTATGGCGCGGCGCGCGCGGCCTTTGCCGAGCCGCTTTAGAACGCGGCGCCAACCGGCATAAGCACGCACACGCGCCGTCCGCTCTTTTCCTCCCGCGCTCCTTCAGAACGCCGCATAAGCCGGCCGAGGCTTGCCGCATCAAACCTTTGTGCCGATATTTGGGGAAACATGATGGAATGCGGGGCGCTTGATCCCCCAATTTGCAGGTGAGGTAACGCAAAGCCCGTCTTTATTTGAACGCTGCCTTTTTTATAACGATCCCGCACGCAAAAACGGCGCGGGATTGTCCGCGCGCCGTTCAATGGCCGATGCGATCGGCCGTCCTGTGCGTGGTTGTTTGCGTGTGCTTTCAGCCGCCCGCCGCCAGCATGAAGAAGCCTACCACGTCGCCGTCGGCAAGGGGCGTGTCAAACGGCACCTGCACGCCGTTGACGCTTGCGAGCAGCAGCTTTGCCACAAGTGGGCTGCAGCGCACCGCGCGCAGCGCGTCCCGAAGCGTCGCGCCCTCGGGCAGCTCCGCCCATCCCCGCTCGTCGAGACAGCTTCGGTCGCACCCGTAGGGCGGAAAGATTTTAACCCTCATGCCCCCGCCTCGTTCTCAACCATGGAAATAGCGTCCATGGGGCAGGATTTTTCACACAGTCCGCAGCCGGTACAGCCCGGCTCCGCCTGCTCGGGGCAGGGTTTTTTATACTTGCCCTGCTTTCTTACAAGCGTCATCGCAAGGCAGGATACGGGGCATGCCTGCACACAGATGCCGCAGGAAACGCAGGAAGCGTAATGGAACGCCGGATGTTTTTTCGCCATTTTATTCCGCCTCCAACAGCGCGGGAATCCCCAGCGCTTCCACGGTCGTTTTTAACGGTTCGCCCGTTTGTTCATCCCAGCCGAACGCCTTCCAGTGGAGGGAAACCTGCTCGGCGTTTTGCAGCTGCACGCCCTTGAGCGGCCCGTTTTTCAGCGGAGGCCTCCCCTCCATGCGCTCGGGCAGCACAAAGGAAGCGGGCTTGACGCCATGCTTGATGTTGAACATCTGCCGCAGGGTTTGGATGCGCTTGCCGATCTCCATGTAATAATCGCCGTCGAACTGCCAGTCCGCCGCCGCGTTGAGATAGTCCACAAGCTTCCACATGTGCACGCCCATCATCTCACCGTAGTAGCAGCCGCCCGCACCGTCAACCAGCATGGAATAGCAGGCGTTGGCCACGGAAATCCAGGCGATGGTGTCGTTTGGAATCCGATCCTCGGATTTTGCATGCACCTTCGCGGGCGGCGCCCAGGAGCAGATATCGCTAAGCGACATGGCCCCGTATTGCAGCGCCATACCGATGGTGTGCTTGCCCGGCGCCGGCTCGGCCGCAAAGTGCACCGCCAGCTGCGGGTCGTTGCGGCTGTCGTGCATGCCCGGTTCCTGACCGCCTACATGCATGGCGTACTCCTCGCCGCCCAAGTGCGCGACGGCACGCTTGACACCGTCGGCAAGCAGGTCGCCAATGCCCTCCCGTGCGATCATCTTCCTGACGAGTTCGATGATGGCCGGCGCGTTGCCCCAGTTTAGTTCCAGGCCGTCGGTCTGCTCCTTTGTCAGGACTCCCTTTTCGTAGCACTCCAGCGCCCAGGCGACCGTATTGCCCGCCGAGATGGAATCCATGCCCGCATGGTTGAGCAGCTCGTTGATGCAGAGCACGGAGTCGAGATCGTTGTTGAGGCACAACGGCCCAAAGGCCTGCAGCGTCTCATATTCGGGCTTATGCGTCGAGTCGAACTCGCTGTACGCGTTTTTTTTGATATCCAGTTTGCCGCCGCAGCCCATCGGGCAGGAATAGCAGTGGTATTTCTCCGCTTCGATTCGCACGAGGCGCTCCGGATTGTAGGCGCGCACCGCGTCCGGCGCATCCTTCGGGCCGCCCTCCCAGTTTTTGATGGGGCCGTCGCCGCTCGTGATGGCCATCGTTGTGTTCGAAGCGGTGCCCCACTCTTTAAAGAGATAGGTCGTCAGCGCGCCGTCGAGGGGAACGGCGGGCATTTTGCCCAGCATGCGGCCGCCAAAGCCCAGCATGCCGCCAAAGCCCGAGGGAAGCGCCACCTTGCTTAGCGTCGTGCCGAGCTTTTTCGATAAGGCGTGCACCTGCTCCCGATTTGCGCAGGGCATGGGACGGCTGCCGGCCAGCACCACCGCCTTGAGCCGCTTGCTGCCCATCACCGCGCCGACGCCGCTTCGCGCGGCGATGCGCCCGCCCTCGTTGCAGATGCCGGAGATCAGCGAGAGGTTTTCCCCCGCCTGCCCAATCACGGCCACACAGGGTTTTTTCTGAACGCGGGCATCCTTTTGCAGGCGGAGTTCCGCCTCCGTCGCGTCCAGCCCCCAGTAGGCGGAGGCGTCGCGAAGCTGCGCGCCCTTGTTGTCGCAGTAGAGATAGACGGGCTTTTCCGAGATGCCGCGGATAAAGATCGCGTCGTAGCCGCACTGCTTGATGGCGGGCGAAAATACGCCGCCGCAGTTGGCATCGCCCCAGCCGCCGGTCAGGGGGCTTTTGCACACGGCCATCCAACGGCCGCAGAGCAAAGCGCCGGTGCCGGTGAGCGCGCCGGAGACAAAGCCCAGAATGTTCTCCGGCCCCAGCGGGTCGGCGTTTTCGGGGATGTTGCGGTACAGGTACCAAACGCCGAGGCCCTTGCCCGAAAGCACGGCGTCATAGACGGAATCCGGGATCAGCTCCGTGCGGATCTCACCCGTGGTCAGATCGACGCGGAGCACTTTGCCAAGGCAGCATTTCATAAAAAGCCCCCCCTTGCTTCAGATTTGTGTTTGCCTTTTGATCGGCAGCCACCAGATAAAGCCAAACAGCATGCACAAAAGCACGGCCTTGATCGGCTTAACAGCGGCCGCCTTGCCCATACGCAGGCCCACCGCGAATAATTCGCCAAGGTGCAGCAGCAACAGCCCGAGAAGCAGCCACGGCCAGCTCCAGACCCCCGCGGCAAGGCACGCGGCAACCCACAAAAGCGTTGTGAGAATATAGCCCGCAAGCTGCCAGCGCTGGCTTGATTCGCTGCGGCCCGGATCGCAGGCGGACCAGACGATCTGCCATTGGCTCGCCATCTGCGCACGCTTCTCGGCCTTGCTCATGGGAGGCAGCGGCCAGGGAATGAAGTCTTTCTTTGTGTCCTTTTCGTCGAGCATGGGCAGTCCGAACACCCGATCCTCGTGGGCGCGCGGGCAGTCTACGTACCGGCCCGCGGCAATGTGCTTTCTCCGCGCCAGCACCGTGCCCACCATGCCGAACAAGGTTTTCATGAGGCCCTTGTTCCGCGGACTCATAATCGGCATGGTAACGCCCGCCGCGTGGCAGACCACCGCCATGCACTTGGCCGGATCGCAGCAGCCCGCGGCCACATACTGGCAAACGTCCTTTGCGTTCATCGCGCAGTTGCCAAGCGCCATCTTGCGCATGGGCAGCGCCGCGATATCCCTTAGCGAATAGGGCTTGCCCGTCCGGTCGAACCAATAGCGCTCGCCGCCGATCTCCACGCCGGAGCCTTCGATGATGCAGAGGTGAAAGTCCCGCCGTACGCTCTTTTTAAAGTTATAGTAGTCGAGCCCCGTCTTGGCGGCGGCAAGGCAGCCCCCCGTGCAGGCCTGTTCGAGGGCAAGCGCCATCTCCGGCGTGACCGCGTCCTTGTCCAAAATGCGCGGCGCGCCGTTGACCGTATGCCCCGCAAGCGCCAAGAGGTTCGGAAACTCCCGATGCGTTTTTTCATCCATAAAGGAGCTGATCGCCGGGCGAAACGGCGTTACGTCCTGCGCTCCAAACACCTCGGCCGCCGGATCACCAAAGCCCCGGCGCGTCGCTTCGATCATGAGCTGGTTCTCGTCGGGATCGAAA
>CAYMSL010000001.1:58684-62306 GCA_964393095.1 uncultured Oscillospiraceae bacterium
CGACTCTGTTGTTGCTCGCAATGATCTTGCCCACACGCACGGGGTCTACCGGCGCGGGGGTATTGCCCTCGCCGCCGACAATACCGTCGATTACCGTCAAGTCGGGCTTGAAGAGATACAACAAATCCGCAAGCTTTTTGTTGATGAGATAGCTGTGGTTACGCTCCCTGAGAAAATACGGGATGGCGCCCATCGCGTTTTTAAAGCCGAGCGTTACGCCGGTGTAGAGGTTGGTCTTCATCTTCGGCACGGAGATATAGAAAGCCTCGCCCGTCACCGCCGCGTCGAGGGTGTCCGGCAGGTAGACCTCCTTCATGACCTCCGCCTTGGGCAGCATGTAGCGCACGACCGGGCGGTGTTCCAATGCGACGAGCGTTGCGCCGTACGCCTTCGCGATGCGCTCATACCCCGCGATCCGAAAACTGACGATCGTCGGCATGGGCTTTCCGGAAGATTCGGCGATGGTGATGTTCGTTGTCAGCCGGTGGATATAGCGCACCACCGCCTCGAATACGCGCGGATCGGTGGACTCCGGGTAATCGCGCTGGTCGAAGCCGCTGTCGTGGTATACGGACACGAGGTTGGGCTTGATGATCACAAGCCGGCCGTTTTGCAGACGCTCGGAAAAATGCACCTGTCCGTCCAGCCGATCCAGCGCCGCCTCTACGGCAAAGCGGATTGCCCGCACGTCCTCGCGCGCGTCGTAAGCGGGCGTGCCGAACGTCTCCGGAAGCACCACGAAGTCCTGCAGGTAGTCGAGCGGCTTGGCCTGCTCGATTACAACAACGCTTTTTGTCATGTCGCTTCACGCTCCATACTCGTCATATTCACGGCCGACGCCGCTTGCCTTCATCACACCATTGTGCCTCTGGAGGAGTTTCGACGCGCCGTACCCGACACAAAAGGCCGCCTTTCCGAGAAAGCGCGCGTGTTACGGTCTGCTTTACGCGCCGCCCCGCGGCGGGAAATAGCTGCCCTGCATGATGTCGCGAACCATGGCGATGATCTCCTCACGATCCGTCGCCAGATCCTCAAAAAGCCATAGGGCGTATACCTCGATAAAGGCCGTCACCCAAAATACGTGGAAATAGCGGCGCTCCGTCTCGCTGCGGTTTTCGCGCTGGCAGGCTAAAACGGGCGGCAGCGTCACAAGGTAGCGGCTGTAAACGCGCTTGACAAGCCCCGTTAGCTCATTGTCCACAAGAAGCCTGAAAAACGGCGCGTTTTGCTCCACAAACTCCGTAAAGAGCCGAACGAACTGTTCCACCGTGGTGATCCGTTCGGTTTGAATCCTTGCCAGCGTCTCCTTGAGCAGTGTGAGCAGGCGGCGTATGAGTATGTCGTCTTTGCGCTTAAAATTGGTGTAGAAGGCCTGCCGTGACAGCCCGGCTCGCGCCATCAGCGCCTGAATGCTGATGCTATGATAGGGCTTTTCCCGCATCAGTTCTAATAGCGCCGCTTCGATGCTATTTTTGGATCTGACCGCCAGCGAATTTTCTTTCATATGCCGTTCACGGCCTTTTTTGTCATTATACTATCGCATACAATCATTTACAACGGTAGGGTTTTAACAGCTGTCATCTTTTCGGCGGCGGATGAGCGAACGCCCCGCCATCGTGCCGCCGCATATCGTTGCGCGTTCGATTGAAAGAAGATGAAAAAGACGGCGCGAAGCGCCGGGCGATCGGAATCCGGCCAAAACGGCCGCGCCTAGAACAGCAGGTGGTTGAGGTCGCTCGCGCTGTAGTCGCAGCCCTCCTCCACAAGCCCCACCATCAGGTAGCGCTCCGTAATCGGTTCCTGATAGAACCGTTCGAGCAGGAGGAAGCGGTTGATTTCTCCCGTGCTTTTTACGTGCATGCGCGGCCCCGTGCAGGGATGCGGCATATCGCCGATGAGGATATGGCTCTCGTCCATAAAGGAGATCTTCAAGTCCTGATCAATGAGCTTTTGCACGCGCCCGAGCAGTTCGGACGGGAGAAACGACGGCTCGCTCTCAAAGCGCAGAATGAAGCCGTGCAGCACATCCGAGTGCTCGTAGCGCGGGCACTCGCCGTCCATGACATATTCGCAGAGATCCTCGGCGGTGTGCGCCTTGAGGCGGTATGGCAGCGAGGGATACACGCGATCGTAAAGCTCCTTCGGCTCCGGCCCAAAGAGGTTCGGGCGGGTGATGATGACCTCCTCGCCGATGCCGATGAGCAGGTGCGCGTTTCGCCCGAGACTTGGATAGATGAGATCGAAATGCTCCACCACCACGCGGTTGCCGCGCTCGATGGCGCCGAGTATGGCGCGCGCGAGTTCGAAGGGCTGGTAGAACGCCAGTTCGAAGCGAATATCCACATGGTAGGTGTGCGGCGAGTAAAACCCCGTGTTGCTGCCCGCGTCCATCAGCGGCAACGGGCGGATGTTCACCCCGCCGTCGTCGTTTGTCAGTTCAAGGCCCGGAAACATGCCCTTGATGAGCATGCTTTTACCCGAGCCCGCGTCGCCGACAAGGCCGATGAGCTTGTCGAACGGGCTCAGGTACTGCTGCGCGACCTGCATGCCGAGATCCGCCATACGCACGGCGCCACGCGGCGCAAGAAACACGCTGTAGAGATGGTTGCCCTGCATGCGGGACGAATATGGCATACGTCACACCCCATTTACACAATCCGGAGGATGGGCGCTCCCCTTCCCCGCCTGCCGCTATAGTTCAAATTCGAGAAGCAGGAGCGGCGCGTGCTGCTGCGCGCCGTAGACGTCCGTCTCGCCGAGATCGCCCGAGCAGATGGGACGGCGGATCGTGATCTTGATCGCCTTGGCGGGCTTGAACGCCACGATGTTAATGATGTCCGAAGGTTCGATGTGATAGAGCCTGCACACCGTCTCGGGCGAGATTACGTTCGCCGCGCACACCCGTTCGAAGGTGGGAAAATCCCGAAAGAGGATATCGAGCGTAAGCTCGTAGGGCCCCGAGTTTTTGCTGCGGATGACGTCCGCGATATCCGTAAGTTTCGTCTTCATGCTGTCCGCTCCTTAAAGCGCCGTCATTTCGATGGGGAACAGGGCTGCGGGGTCGTCCGTCTGCAACAGGTGATAGACGCTGAATACGTATACCTCGCCGGCGTGGAAGTCGCTCGGCGAATATGGGAAGGCGAGGTTGCCCGCCGTGGCCCGCCTGCCCTCGTATCCGTAATGCAGCATGGTCGAACGCGCGAACGCGCAGATGGTATCCGCCTGGCTCTGGCTCTCGGCCACCGCCTCGATCACGATGCCGAGCTCGTGCGCGCCGTCGGTCCCGGGCGTGGGCTCCATGGCGCCCATGACGCCGTTTCGACCGTAGAGAATGAAGTTGAGGTGGTACGTCCAGGCGTTGGCGCGGAAGTTATCCGCCACGCGCTCGCGCACGCCCGCGGTGATCTCGTCGATGCGCTGGATCATGATGGGGTCGCGCGTGCCCGCGATGGAGACGGTGCGAAAGCCGATGCGCCTCGCGCCCTCGAGTTTCACCGTATAGCGCTGGGCGGGGATGAAACGGCTGCCCGTGACCTTGACGGCGTTCTCCGTGAGCTGCTCGAAACGGCAGTCGGTCAAATCGAGATGGCCGCCCGGCCCGGGGAGGATATAGGGATTCGTC
>CAYMSL010000001.1:62316-63747 GCA_964393095.1 uncultured Oscillospiraceae bacterium
TACAGCGTGTGGGCCGCGACGGAGAGCGTGGTGCACTTGCGCGCGGCGTTGAGCGGCTCGACGGTGAAGTAATCCTCGCCGATGCAGCCGAACATGCAGTCCGAACCGCTGCCGGGCGTGGCGCAGATGGCGGCGCATTCGAGGATTTTGCCGAGGTGCACGGCAAGGCCCCGATCGTACCCCCGCATCACCGCGGGCGCGGCGAACACCGAGGGATCGTACGCCCTGCCCGCAAGCACCACCTGCGCGCCGCCCTCGAGCGCGCGCATGATGGGCTCCATGCCCATTTGCCCTACAATGTGGCCCGAGGCGGCGACGTTTTCCGCCGTCAGCTCCGGCGCGGGCTCGAGCGGCGTGATACGCCCTTTGGCCAGCTCGCGCAGGATCATTTCCCTGTCGAATTCGGCGTGGATGAGCGCCATTTTAAAGTGGAGCGCGTGCTTCGCCGCGATCTCCTCGATAATCTCCCGGCACCAGGCAAGGTGCGGCTCGGCGCCGCTGCCGCCCGCCGTGCCGATCACCACGGGAATGTTGTTCGGCACGCCCGCGAGCAGCATGATCTCAAGGTCGCGCATAACGGCGTTGCGATCCGTAAACGATACGCCCGCGCCGAGATAGTACGGGCCGGGGTCGGTCGAGCCCGCGTCCACCGCGATCAGGTGCGGGCGGCGGCGCATCCCCTCTTCAAAAGACGCTTTGGGAAAGCCGTAGCCCAGGATTGCCGTCGTGGAGAGAATGCGGAATTCCTCTTTCATTTGCGTCCCCCATAATATTCGTTGAGCGCGAGGATGCGTTTCATCTCATTATATGCGAGCATATAGGCCTCGTCCACCCCCATGCCGGGCTTGGCCAGTATCTGCTCCGGCTGCACCGCCATCGCCACGTGGACGCACACCTGCGCCGAGCGGTCCGTTTCGTTGCAGGTGCCGCCCTGATAGGCGCCGACGCCCTTTTGTTTGCAGTAGAGCACGGCCTCGGCGGTGTTGTTGATGCCGCCAAGGTCGGGGGTCTTGATCTGTATCATGTGGCCCGCCTTGTTATCCGCAAAATAGACGATGTCCTCGAGGGTGTTGCACCATTCGTCGGCCACAAGCTCGACGGGGATGTTACGCGTATCCAGCTCGCCGCGAAGGTCGCGCAGGGCCTCCATCTGCTCCGTGCGGCCGCCCGCGTCGATCGGGCCCTCAACGCGCAGGCGGAAGGGCTTTGCCGCGTCGGCAAGGACGGCAAGATAGTCCGCCATCGCCTTGTAGTTGTTGTTGCCGAAGGCAAGGCCGATCGTGCCATAGACGTCGAGGTGGAGTACGGGTACGTAATCGGCCGAAGGACGCAGGTGAAGAATCCGCTCGCGCAGCCAGCCGACGTACTCGAGCAGCAGCTCGCCGTTTTTGCCAAGCTTGCTTGTAACGTTGTTGATCAGCGCGTGCGGCA
>CAYMSL010000002.1:0-43622 GCA_964393095.1 uncultured Oscillospiraceae bacterium
CGCAAGACTTCCGCTTGGGCTTGGCGTGGCGGTTGGCTTTGGAGTCGGCGTGGCGGCCGCGGAGGTGATCCGAACGAAGCTCGCAAATACATAGCCGGTCTTGTTTGTGCCCTTGGTTGTCACCTTATACCAGTTGCCGTTCTTTTCAAGTATGGTCAGCGCCGTACCCTTTTTGAGCGTACCCTGGCTTTTGTAGCTCGTTCCCGGGCCGGTGCGGAAGTTGACGCCGCTTGTAATGATTTCGCCGGCCGCCAAGGCGTAGCCGCTCGCCGGGTCCACCTTTGAGACGATCTTGATATACAGCGGCGAGATGTAGCCCTCCTTGCCGGTCGCGTGTACTTTTACCCTGTACCAGCCGGTTTTCGCGTCGGCGGAGTAGAGCGTCAGCCCTGCGTTGGCGGATACGACCGCAAGGCGTTCGCTCTGCTTCGTGGCTTCCTTGCGCAAATTGACGCTGGAGGTGGTTACGCCAAGCGCGTAGGCCGCGAGACTTGCGCCGTTGACGCTGATGTATTTCCCGCTCACATAGCCGCTTTTGCCCGTTGAAGGCACATCGATGCGCAGCCAGGCGCCGGATATCTCGTAGATGTTGACGGCGGTGTTTTTTTTGAGCGTATCCACAATGGAGCTGCCCGTACCGGCGCCTTTGCGCATATTGAGCTTCGCGGCGTTGACATACCCCGTTGCAAGCGTGCTCGCGGCGTGCGCCGCGCGCACGGGCAGCGCGGCCGGCAGCAGCGCAAGGCACAATAGCACCGTCATGAGCTGTAGCGTCCGTCGTTTCCGCATGGTGTTTATCCTCCTTGCGGCGTGCGCCGCATCTGGTGTAGTATGCATTCCAATATACTTATATGCTTGTCCATCGGCCAATATTTGTCGATACAAAAAGAACGAGAATTTGTGCCCGTTTCGCACGCCGCGGCATACGTAAAATGTGGTGTAATCAGGCGGCGGACGGGAAACGCGGGCAGGAAGAGTCTCTTGTTACATGCGGGCCAATCCGCGGGCGTGAGGCGCAGGCGTTACAGGCTAGCGCACTATTCTGCCTAATTATACAAGTATTGTCACAAATATGTAACTTTCACTTGACAACATGGTTTCTTCGTGTTAGTTTACATGTATATTATGGAAGTCTTAATCGCACAGGCAAACCCCGTGAAAGCGGGCGACGCAAAGCTACAGGGCCTAACGACGCAGCCGCGTTTATGGCAGCCAGTTGCCGAATGGGTAGATGACCGCTTATTTTCCTATGCGGGATTCTTTTGTTGGGCAGCTTGACAAACAAGGTGTCCTTTTGTGCACCCGGCGAATGCTTTGAAAGGAGGTTAAACGCATGGTAAAACTCTGGATCATCCTCATCGGTGCGGCCGCAGGCGCGGCGCTGATTGTTCCGGTTGAGTTCCTTTGCGCCCGCCTCCTTCGGCAGCGCGGCAGGGAGTTTAGCATGACAAAAAAACACCGCCTATGGATGCTGCTCTGCCTTACGCTCTGCGGCGCTCTGATCGGCTGGCGCGCGAGTGTTACGTGGCGGGCGCTGTATCTTTTGCTCATGCTCGGGGTCGCCGCAAGCGTGGCCTATATCGACGCGACCACGCGGTTGATTCCAAACGAACTTGTGCTCTCCGTCATCGCGCTGGCGGCGATATTTGGGTTTAGCGGGGCCATCACGTTTCGCATCGGCTCCTCGCTGCTGGGATTTGCCGTTTGCCTCATCGTGTTTTTGCTGCCCGCGCTGTTTCGTAAAGCGGTCGGCGAAGGCGACGTCAAGCTCGCGGCGGCGATGGGATTTGCGCTCGGTCTGACCAACAGCCTTTACGCGATCGTCTGCATGGGCATACTCGTGTTCCTCTATTTCATCATAGAGCGGAAGGCGCCGCTTGTGGCGAGTTTGAAGGCGATGATCCCGATGGGACCGTTTCTTGCGGCGGCGCTTGTGGTTGTGTCGGCGTTATGATATGACGGGCCGCGCGCGGTGCGCGCCAGGCGCCCGGTTTGGGTTTCGATTCATAAGGGGGTGGTCGGGGGTTTTTGCGATCGGGTTTGCGGGTATGGCTGGTGTGCCCGCGTCGGACAACGTCCCGCATGGCGCGGGACATGCAGCGTCGTATACCGGGGGAGGGGTCTCCCCATCAAAAAATAAAAGCAAATGGAGGAATCTTATCATGAAAAACTTCTTCAAGGGTGAAAGCGGTCAGGGCATGGTCGAGTACGGCCTGATCATCGCGCTCGTTGCCGTCGCCGTTCTCGTCGCACTCGGCGCGCTGGGCACAAGCACCAGCGGTATCTTCGATAAGATCACGGCCAAGCTCGGCGGCGGCGAAGCCGCGCCAGTCGATTGATTTGTTTCGGACGCGCGGGCGGTCATCATGAGACGCTTTTTAACCAACGAAAGCGGGCAGGGCTTGGTCGAGTACGGCCTGATTATTGCGCTTGTCGCCGTCATAGCGTTGGTCGGCCTCACCGCGTTTCGGGACGAAACCGGCGTTCTCTTCAGCGGCATCGAAGCAAAGCTGCCGCCGGGATTCTAAGCGAGCCTGCGAGCGCGCGGCCGGTTGGCACGAAGTACTTTTGCGAACAAAAGCCGCCGGAGCCGGCGTTCCTGCCGTACGGCAAAGACATCGGCTTGCCCTTCGGTATCGGGGGCAAGCCTTCAGCGAAAGCGGCAGCGAAAAGACACGTAAGGGAGGGAGCACAGGTGCAAAAGAGATGGACCGGGCGGCGTGAAAACGGACAGTCGGTCGTCGAGCTTGCGCTGACGCTCCCTTTTCTGCTCCTTTTGATCTGCGGCATGATCGAGATGGGCTGGCTCGCGGCCAACCGACTCGTGCTCGACAACATTACGCGCGAAGGCGTTCGCGCCGGCATCGTCGCGAGCAGCGCGGCGAGTAACACCGCCGATGTCGTCGCGCGCATCAACGACATGAAGCCGGATTATATGAGCGACGAACTGGGCATCGCGGTGACGTACTCGAACCCCTCGAACTTCCGCGACGGGGACATCACGGTCGTCACCACCTACGACCTGCCGACGATTACGCCGCTGACCGAGTTCCTGGCCGAAGACGGCGCGTTTCATCTGCGCGCCGAGTGTACGATGAAGATGAGCTAGCCATGCGGCGGTTCGGCGGCGGTTCTACGATCGTCCGGCTCGCCGTGTTTGTGTCTTTTCGGAGGGCGGCGCGCCGGCAAACGGGCGCGGGAAGGGCATCGCGATGGAAAAACGGATCTTACGGCGCTGGAAGCGGTTTGCGGCGAAGGAACGCGGCGAGTCGCTGTTTATCATCGCGTTTGCGTTGACGGCGCTTATCGGCGTAACCGCGCTCGTAACGGATTTGGGCATGGCCTACGTCAAAACGGCGCAAACGCAGACCGCTGCGGACGCGGCGGCGCTGGCCGCAGGGATGAAGCTGCCGATTAAAAGCTCCGACACGGCGGCGATCGCCCAGGCAACGGCGATTGCGCAGGACTACCTCACAAAAAACGGCGTTTCCGATCCGTCCGCCGCGGAGATTACCTTTGGCGAACTCAGCGACGGCGCCTATCACGCGATCGCCGTTTCGCAGCCCGCGGTATCCGAAACGGCATTTGCGAAGATATTCAGCATCGACGAGATCGCGTTCAGCCGGATGGCGGAGGCGCGGGTGCTGCCCTGCGGGGCGCTTTCCGACCTCGTTCCCCTCTCGATTGAGGAGAGCACGCTCGACGGGATGATCGCAAGCGGCTCAACCGAGCATGCGATCCTCAAATACGGCAAGAAGACGGATGAAGTCCAGCACGGCTCGTTTGGTGCGATCGACCTCGACGGCGTGCAGGGCGGCGGGGCGAACGACTATAAAAACTGGCTCGCCAACGGATATCAATCGAAGCTCACCATCGGCACGACGCTGCCGGTCGAATCCGGCAACATGGCCGGTCCGACCTATTCCGGCATCGTGCAGCGATACAACGCCTGCACGCATTACCCTTCGAGCGGCGGGTGCAATTTGCACCGCTATGTCGACGACTGCCCGCGCGTGATGAAGGTGCCGGTGATCGTCTATACGACAAGCCAGCACAAGTACGTAAAAGACGTCGGGTTTGCCGCGTTTGTACTCGAGGACTATGCGACCTATGAGAGCAAGGGCTGCGTGGTCGGCTCCTATGTCAACATGGTCAACATCGGCGCGGCGGACGCGAACCTGAGCGGCAGCGCGGAAAACTACGGCGTATACAGCCTCGTACTAAGCAAATAGAAGCCGGGAATCTCCCGGGGAGGTTCCGCTTTTGCGCCCGATCGAAGCCGCGGCATATACGCTGAAGCTGCGGCGCTTGATCCGCGCAGGGCTTAAAAGAGTGAAAATTTATGCGGGTTAAGCCGCCTTTGAATATGGCTACATAGGCCCGCGGACAATTCGCAGGCGCCGCGTGCAGCCTTGTTATTCGGAGAGAAGGTTTATGAAGAAGGTCGTTATCTTTGCCTTGATCGCCGCGCTCGCCGCGGGTACGATGCTCTATCTCTATCTTGACAAGCTCGAGCAGACAAAGGAGATCCCGCTCGTCTACGAGGACGTGCTTGTCGCCGCGCGGGATATCCCGGCGTTTTCGGAGATTACGGTCGATATGGTGGTCGTTAAGCAGGTGCTGCAGGGATCGTCGCATCCGCGCGCCGCGCGCGCGAGCGACGAGGCGGTGGGCTTTGTTACCGAGGGCCTCATCGTGGAGGGCGAGGAGATTCTCCCGGCCAAACTCAAACAGCAAGGGCAGGAGGAAAGCGGGCTTTCCTACCTTGTGCCGCAGGGCATGCGCGCGCTCACCGTCGCGGTGGATGAAATCTCCGGCGTCGCGGGATTTTTGCAGCGCGGGGACTATGTGGATGTGATCGCCTACACCACGACGAGCTATTCGCTCGAGGATGCGGCGCAGCCGGAGGGCGCGGGCGGGGACGCGGCGCAGCCGGAGGGCGCGGCCGAGAACGCGGCAGCGCGGGCGACGCAAAGCACGAGCGTCGTTGCCGCCCAAAACGTCCGCGTGGCGGCGGTCGGCAGGACGCTTCAGCGCGCCGCAGCAGGCAGTGGCGGGGCGTCGGGAGAGGTCTACGGCAGCGTTACGCTCTTTCTCACGCCTACGGATGTCATGCGCGTGCTTCAGGCCGCAAAGGGCGGCATCATCACGATCGTTCTGCGCGCGTCGGGCGACCACGCGCCGCTTGTCGAAGAGCCTGTTGTAAACGATACGCTGCTCGATCGCGCCGAATGAGGAGAAGAGGATGGACAGCGTAAGGATCATGCTGGCGGCGTTTTCCGCCGAGGATAGAAAGGCGGCGGCGGCGCTGTTGCAGGACGAATCCCTGCGCATCGTCTGCACACTCCGCCCGGATAAGGACGGACTCAGGAAGGCGGGCACGCAGCCGGCGGATGTATTGCTGCTCTGCACGCGCGGCGCACCGGAGGCGGAGTTCGACTTTGCCGAGCGTATGTACACAAGCCGCAGCGACATCACGACGCTGCTGCTGATGCAGCGCCCCAGGATGAGCGATATCGAGCGGGCGATGAGCAGCGGCATCGCGCGCGTGCTCGATATCGCAAGCGGCGTCGACGCAATCAAGTCCGAGATCGTTCTTGCCGCGAGGCGCGACCAGCACCGGCGCAGCAGCATGACGAAGGTGGCGAGCTACGACGCGCGCGTCATCGCGTTTTTTTCGCCGAAAGGCGGCGTGGGCAAGACGACGCTCGCGGTCAACACCGCCTGCGCGCTGGCGGCATTGAATAAAAAAGTCGCGCTCGTCGACCTGAATTTGCAATTTGGCGACGTGGGCGTCTTTCTTGATGTTCCGAAGGGCGATACCATTGCGGACATGGTCGAGGAGCAGACTTTTGAGCTTGCCACGGTAAAGAGCTACCTCATACAGCACCAAAGCGGCGTGATGGTGCTGCTTTCGAGCAGTTCGCCGGAGTACGCCGAACTGATCCGCCCCGAGCACATCGAGGCGATTCTTTCGGTGCTGCGGCCGGAGTTTGACTATGTTGTTGTGGATCTCGGTACGGCGCTTTCGGACTGCGCCGTCTCGGCCCTCGAGCTTGCGGACACGATCTACCTTGTGGTGAACGAGGATATCGCGGCCCTGCACGGCACCAAGCGCAGCATGAAGGTGCTCGAGGCGCTCAACCTCGGCGACAAGATCAAGATCGTGGTCAACAAGGACGGCGGTTCGAGCATCCGGGTCAAGGACGTTGCGAATCTTCTTGAGAGCGCGCCCGTGCTGAGCGTCCCGAACGATCCAAAAGCCGCGATTCACGCGATCAACCGCGGCATTGCCCTCGTGGAATGCGTGCCGCGCTCAAAGGTGTCCGCCGCGATACGCATGTTCGCCAAGTCTTTGATCAGGGGGGTATAGCGCGTGGGACTGCTCGAACGGCTGGATAAGAAAAGCCCGTCGGCGTCCGCCGCTACGGCGCCGTCGTCCAAGACGGACGAATCGTACCTGCTGCGCGATCGCGTACAGCTGCAGGTCATCGAAACGATCAACAAGCGCGAGGAAAAGCAGGGCGGCAACACAAACGAAACGGAGACGCGCTCCATCATCGAATCCACGCTTGAAGAGCAGGCCGCGAACATGGCGCGGCCGGAGCGCACACGGCTTGCCGGGGAGATATTCGATTCGATTCGCGGTCTCGGCCCGCTCGAAAAACTGCTTGCCGACGATACGATCACCGAGATCATGGTCAACGGCGCAAAGCAGGTATTCATCGAACGCCAGGGCAAGCTTGTGCTCACCGACGTGACGTTTTTTGACGACGACCAGCTGCTTAACGTCATCGATCGCATCGTTTCCCCGCTGGGCAGGCACGTCGACGAGGCGATGCCGATGGTCGACGCGCGTTTGCTTGACGGCTCGCGCGTGAACGCGCTGATCCCGCCGCTCTCGCTCAAGGGGCCGCTGCTCACGATCCGAAAATTTTCCCGTAATCCGCTGACCATGGAAAACCTTGTCGGCTTTGGCAGCCTGACGATCAAGATGGCGACATTCCTCGAAGCCTGCGTAAAGGGCCGGCTCAACATTGTGATCTCAGGCGGGACCGGCAGCGGCAAAACCACGCTGCTCAACGCGCTGTCGGCGTATATTCCGCATGGCGAGCGCATCATCACGATCGAGGACGCGGCGGAGATCCAACTGCAGCAAAGGCACGTTTTGACGCTGGAGGCGCGCCCCGCAAACCTCGAGGGAACCGGACAGATCTCCATACGCGACCTCGTGCGCAACGCGCTGCGCATGCGGCCCGACCGGATCGTCGTCGGCGAGGTGCGCGGCGGCGAGGCGCTGGACATGTTGCAGGCCATGAACACCGGCCACGACGGCTCCATGACGACCGGCCATGCCAATTCCACGCGCGATATGCTCGCGCGGCTTGAAACCATGGTGCTCATGGCGGGGATGAACCTGCCGATTCCCGCGATCCGGCAGCAGGTCGCCTCGGCGATCGATCTGATCGTGCAGCAGTCGCGTCTGCGCGACGGCAGCCGCAAGGTCACGAGCATCAGCGAGGTGGTCGGCATGGAGGGCGACGTCATCGTTACCCAGGAGATCTTTACCTACGACTACGGCGACGGCCGCTCGCCCGGGCGCTTTCGCGCGACGGGCATCAAGCCGCACTGCTGCGATAAGCTCGCGGCAAGCGGCGCGGGCGTCAAGGAAGAATGGTTTTCCTGAGCGGACGCGTCCGCGTGCTCGGAAGGGCAGGGCGGGCAAGGAGGTGAAGCCGCCACATGTTGAAACTGGTTGTCGTATCGGTAAGCGGCGTCGCGGCGTTTTTTTTCTTTTACCTGCTGGCGTTGATCAACACACGCAAAAGCCGCGCCATGGAGCAGCGCCTTAAGACGCTCTTTGGCAGCGGGCTCGAGAGCGCACGCGCCCGCCGGATCAAGAGCGAAAAGGAGCGCGTCCGCCTCCGCTGGCTCGATCAACTGGCGGACGAGCTTTACGTTGCCGGCATCGCGCTGCGCGCCGAGGAATTCATCGCCATCTGGTTCATCGTTGGGGCGGCGATTCCGGCGGTGGCGCTGTTTCTCGGCGTTCCGCTGAGCTTTGCCATCGGCATGGCGATCGTTGGCGCCGCCGCGCCGATCGGGTTTGTAACGATCAAACGAAACCGCAGGCTTACGCTGCTTGGCAAGCAGCTTTCAGATGCGCTGAACATCATCTGCGGTGCGCTGCGCGCCGGACTCTCCTTCCAAACCGCTATGAAGAACGTCGCCGACGAAATGGAAGAGCCGATCTCGCGCGAATTCATGCGCGTCTACCGGGAAACGCAGCTCGGCATGCCGCTTGAGGCGAGCCTGAACCGGCTTGTGCAGCGCACGCACAATCAGGATTTGGATCTCGTGTGCTCCGCCGTTGTCATTCAGCGCCAAATCGGCGGCAATCCCGCGATGATCCTCGAGAACATCTCCGACACGATCAACCAGCGCATTCAGCTGCGCGGCGAGATCAAAACCCTGACGTCCGCGGGTACGCTCAGCGGCTATATCGTCGGCGGGCTGCCCGTCTTCATCATCGTGCTTTTGATGTTTATCAATCCCGATTATGTGGACATGTTTTTCACCACCGAAACGGGACGGATCATGCTCATCGTCTCCGTTGTGCTGGAAGCGGTCGGTTTTACCATCGTACGCAGAATCGTCAACATCAAGATGTAGGGGGGAGTCGCTTTGCGGTACGTCGTATTGGCCTGCACCATCGCAATATTCCTTGTTTTGATCGCGCTGCTCAGCGGCCTCGGCCGCAGGGGCGACGCGATGCTCCGCCGTTTTGCGCTGGTAAAGGACGCCGAACGCTCCTATGGCGACGAGGAGCTGAAAAAGTCCTTTACGGAGCGTGTGTTCCGCCCGACCGTGAGGCGTATCACGGAGCGGGTCAAGCGGCTCGCCGGCAAGGGCAAAGCGCCGGGCGCGAGCAAGGCCAACCAAAAGCTCGACAGGCAGCTCAAAAGCGCGGGAATCGGCCTAACCGTACAGGAGTATACGTTCGTCAAGAGCCTGCTTTCACTCGTGTTTCTGCTTGGCGGCGTAGCGCTCTATCTGCTGCTGCCGATCGAGCAGATATACCGCCTGCTCATCGTGCTCGTGCTGCTTTGCATCCCCGTCTATGGCTCGAATTTCTTTCTGCGGGCGAAGGTCAAGGCGAGGCAGGAGGCCATCGTGCGCGACCTGCCGGATGTAATGGACTTGCTTGTTGTAAGCGTGGAAGCCGGGCTAGGACTTGACGCGGCGATCGTGCGCCAGTATGCGAAGAACAAAAGCCCGGTGCTCAGCGAGCTCAACGGCGCGATCCGCGAGGTGCAGATGGGCGTTTTGCGCAAAAACGCGTTCAAGGAAATGGCCGACCGCTGCGATGTGAAGCAGCTTTCCGCGTTTGTAACGGCCTTCCTGCAGGCCGATCAGCTCGGCGTCTCGCTCAAGAGCGTGCTAAAGACGCAATCCGAACGCCTGCGCGTGGAGCGCAAGCAGCTTATTCAGGCCAAGGCGGCCAAGGCGCCGATCAAGATCATGCTGCCGACGGTGTTCTTTATCTTTCCCGTGATATTCATTATTTTGCTCGGCCCCGCCGCCGTCAGCCTGATCGCGGCGTTTCAATAGCGGTTCATATCGGCGCGACTCCTCCGGTTTTGCCCGGATCAGCCGCCGCCGGCCAGTGACAGCGATTCTATAAGGAGCCTGCGATGAAGGTGATTCCGATCAAACGAAACGGCGATACGATTGCGCATGTTTGGGATGCAAACAGCTATTTTACGCGCCTGCGCGGCCTGCTTGGGCGCGCGCTTCCCCGGGGCGGCGGGCTGATTTTGACGCCCTGCAACAGCATTCATACCTTTGGCATGCGGTATGCGATCGACGCGGTCTACCTCGATTGTAACGGCGTCGTGCTGCGCGTTGACGTCGATCTGCCGCGCGGCAGGGCCTGGCGGCCCCAGCGCGGGGCAAGAAGCGTTCTTGAGCTGGCGGCGGGAGAGGCGGCAGCGTATAACATCCGTGCGGGCGATCGATTGGAGGTATGCCATGGTTAGGGAGCCGGAATGGCGCGAGGAGAGCGTGGACACCCTGCGCAGCCGCATGGACGCGGAAGCGCGCTTTCATCGCGCGCTCGCGGGTTATGATCCGAATGAGGTGCGATCGTATCTTGAAGAGATCAAGCTTACGTTTGCCAAGCAGGCCAAGGCCGCAAAGCATGAGCAGGAGACGCTGATCGCCGACCTGAGCGCGGCTAAAACCGAGATCGATTCGCGCAACTGCGCGATCAAAGCCCTGCGGGAAACGATCAGCTCCCGCGAGGCGGAGCTGGCCGGCGCGAAGGAGCGCATCGCGGCGCTGCTGCAAAAGACAAAGGATTCCAAAGCGGAGTACGACGGCTACGATCGCCTGCGCGCGGCGATGAACAGCATGCGCGCTTCAAACGAGCGTACGCAGTTGCTTGAACGGGAGGTGCAGCAGCTTCGCGCAGCGCTTTCGCAGGCAAATGCCGTTTTCGAAGCGTGGAAGACCGAGCGGACGCACCTTAGCAGCGAACATGCGCGTCTCGGCGAAGAAAACGCGCGTTTATGCGAGGAGCTTTCGCAGCTGCGTGCGGAGATTGCGCAGATGCACGCCGCGCGGGACGCGGCTTGCGTAAGCGCCATGCCGAGCCCGGCGAACGAGTACTTGCCCGCTGAACAACCGGCATACTGGGGCGCGGCCTTTGAGCCGGCGCAGCCGGAGCCGTCAAGGGACACGGCGCCCCAGCTTGCGGACCGCCTTGCGAATATGCTTGATGAGGCTTCTGCCCTGATGGCCCAACTGCGGAGTCAGGAACTGCAGCGCGAGCCGGCCCCACAGCGCGCCGCGCAGCCGCGTATGCAGGTGCTTAGGCCCGACAAATCGTTTGGTGATCATGGCACGGGAGGCAAGTAGCCGATCAGAAGCCGCCTAAACAGGGCGGCTTTTTAATCGGCAGCCTCGCGGGGGTGGGTTCCTGACGCTACGGCGGATACGGGACACGGGACAACGATCGCCTGTTCCATCAAAGAGCTGTTTTTTAACGAACCGGCGGGGCATGCTTTTGGGCAGGCCTCGCTTTTTTGCACGAAGTAATGGGCGGATACAAGGCGGCAAGAAACGTTGCAGGATACCCGTTTGCGCGAAGGTTGCCGTATGGATGGAAACAATGCAGTAAATACTCGAATGGAAAGTATTACGATGGAAATGAAAAAAACCATATGGTATCATGGACGCGAAAAACTGCAATGGATGGTAGGTGTACCTGCAAAACGGGCGAGGGGGCAGCTGTCGGTACGAAATTCGGCCATGGTACGGCGCGGCCTCGGGCGAGACAAACGGTGTGCGTAAGACGGTCGAAAATTGGAATATGCGCGCGGTACGGGCAGAGTAGGGTTGCTTTCAATGGGGCAGCCGTATCTGACGGATTGGACGTGCAGGATAAAAAGCTGGTGGAGCGGATGGCGCGGGAGGCCAAGCGGATTCTCATGATCATGTTCGGCGCCGCTATGGCGCTGATTGCCGCGTGCGCGCCGCCCCAAAAGCGCGAGGCGCAAATCACGGCGTCACCGATTCCGCAGGTTACGGCGGCGCCGACGGCGTATGTCTGGGAACCGAACGAATCCGCCCACGCGCTCGACGGTTACGGAATCATCAACGCCGCGTCCTATACCGGCTATCGATACGTTACGCGCGAGATCGCGGCGCGCCTGATCGCCGATATCACGGGTCTCGGTGCGGAGGCAAAGGCGGGGGAAGCGCATCCGTTCGTCGACGTTACGGGCGGCGCGGAGGCGCCGATCGCCCTATTGTATCGCCTTGATATCGTCGAGGGGCTGTCAAGCAACCGCTTCGGCGGGGACGAGCTCTGCGATCGCGAGACGTTCCTGCTTTATTTATTAAGGGCGCTCGAGGTCGCAGGCGGCGCGCCGGCGACGCTCATGCAGGACGGCGTCGCGGCGGCTGCGGCGGAGCGGGGACTGACGGCGGATGCGGCGGCCGGTGACGAAATGCTCTCTATCGACCAGGCGTTCGACATCTGCTATAACGCGCTGTTCGTCCATATCGGAGACGGCACCCAGACGCTGCTTACGCATTTGTATGCCCGGGGAATTTCCAACACGTCGGGCTGCGACATCGGCGAGGCCTATCGGATCGAGGGTGTCGAGGCGGCGCCGTTCTGGCGGGAAACGTTCGACGGCAAGACGCTCTTCGACGGCAACGTCGTCAATGCGGACAACAGGATTGATTGGTACGGCAGCAATACCCAAGGCGCGGAGAACCGGATTACCCGGGAAGGCCGCCTCGAACTTTCGGGTAACGATCAGTATCTTGTGGACAACCAGTGGATCGCGCTGCGAAAGGGGATTTTGCAGGGGCGCGAGAGCTTTGGCATGAGTTTTACGCTCAACGTGCAGAACATGGCAAACGAGGGGAACGAGGCGCGCGCCGTGTTCCGCGTGATCCCGCGCACGGCCGACGCGAGGTTTACGAGGTATTACGCGGTCAATTATTATATGACGCTGCCGCTCGGGCCTTATCAATCGAACCTCGCGCGCTGCAAGTGGTCGATTACAAACACGAACGCGCCGAGCGGCACAAAACCGCTTGCCGAGGCGTATTTCCTGCTTGAAGAGGGCGTGGATTACGCCGCGCGCCTGCTGATTGAAAACACCGACGACGGCGTGCGCCTTTCGTTCTACATCGATGGGCCGGATCATGACGGCGCGGCAGGCCCGCTGCTTACATATACGGATAACTCGGAATATCGCATTTTGCAAAACGCCGCCGGCCCCGCCTTCGGCAGTTCGGGCTACCTTACCGCCGGCTGGGGCTACGCTTCTACGGTGCATGTTGACGACGTTGCGCTCTACGACCCTCTAGAGTTCGCCGCCGAAACGGCGCAGCTTGCCGCGTACGTAAACACGCCGCTCGTGCTAAACGGCGATGCGGCCGATGCGAGCCAAATGAGATATCTGGTGCGCCGCGGCGTGCTCCGGCCGTGCGGGCGCAATCTGGACTTTGAGGGCACCGTCGAGGTCGGGCAGCTTCTGGCCTCCGCACGCTATTTTGCCGGCGAGCATCTCTCTGCGGGAGAAACGCTTGCGGCGTTTACCGGAGCAATGCACCGCACGTTGTTTGGCGGCGCGGCGGAGGCGGATCTTACGCGTGACGTGACGCGTTATGAGGCGGCGCAGGTTGCCCTGCGCCTTCTGCCCGGCGAGCCGGCGACGGGCGACTACCGCGCTTTGTATGGGGACGCGCTGAACGAAACCTACCGAAGCGCCGTCTATTTCGCCGTGCAGAACAGCTACCTTCTGCTCGACGAAAACAACCGCTTTCGCGGCGACGAGCCGCTGACGCGCCGGGAGCTGCTGCATTTCTTTGCCTGCGCCGCGGACGCGCGGCTTCGGACGCTCAACCGCGCGCTGCAACTGCCCGCAATCCTCTCCGACAACGCCGTTTTGCAGGCCGACAAGCCAATTCCCATCAGCGGCAGGGGCATGAGCGGGGATACCGTGACCGTGACGTTTCACAAGCAGACCAAAAGGGCGAAGGTCGTCGACGGCCGTTGGTCGGTCGAGCTTGAAAGCGAACCGTACGGCGGGCCGTACCGCCTCAGCGTCAGGGATTCTGGGCATAAGCTCTCGTTCGGCGGCATCTACGTCGGCGAGGTGATCGTCGTCGCCGGGCAGTCGAACGCGGAGATGTCCGTCTACGAGTCCGCAAACAACGCCGATACGCTCAGGCGGTTCAACAACCAGACGCGGGTAAGGCTGTTTCGCCCGGAGAGCCGCATGGCGGTTACGCCTCTAGCGGATACAAAGACGCGCTGGCAGGTCGCGGGGGACCCGTACAGCGAATATATTCTCGGATCGGCAAGCGCCATCGGCGTATTCTGCGTGCAGGAACTGTTTGCGCTCAAGCCGGCGCTGAAAAACGTGCGTATCGGCATCATCCAGATCACCTACGGCGGCACGAGCATCGAGATGTTTCTGCCGTCCTCCGTAACGCAAACGCCGCGTTCCGACGACGAGGTGCTCGTTTCCGGCTTTTGGAACGGCTTCATGGCGGGGCTTACCCCCTACGCCGCGCGGGCGCTCGTCTACTATCAGGGCGAAAACAGCGCGCATTTGGGCTATCGTTACGAGCCGCTGCTCAACGACTACATCCGCGGCGTGCGCGATGCGTTTTATGACGCGGCCTTGCCCGTACTGCTCGTGCAGCTTTCCGGATACGGCGACAACTACGCGCAGGACAACGACCTTTGGCCCGAGATACGCGAGGTGCAGATGCGTGTGGCGAACACGACGGAAAACGTCGGACTCGTAACCGCGATCGACCTCTCCGATCGAAACCCGCAGGAGATTCACCCTGTGCGTAAGCGGCCCGTCGGAAAACGGCTTGCATGCCTTGCGATGAAACTCGCCTATAGCGAGGATATCGGCGGGCTATCCGCACGGCTGACAAACGCGGTACTAAACGGCAAGACCTACAGCTTAAGCTTCAGCGCGGCGGCGTTGACGCTCCGTGACGACGCGTACGGCGACGTGGCCTTTGAGGTGCTCGATTCGCAGGGCAGGTGGGTAGCGGCGCAGGCGCGCGTGGAGCGGGATACGCTATTGGTCTGGAGCGAACATGTGGATTTGCCGCGGGGCGTGCGCTACGCCTGGGCAAACTACCCGAAGGCCTGCCTCTTTGACGGGGCCGGATTGCCGGTGCTGCCGTTCAACACGACGAAGGACCTCGATACGCCGGTGGACGCGAAGCTGTTTACAACGAACGAACGACAGCTCAAGAAGGCGTATCACCTGCTCGAAACGGGCGATCTCGTCGTCAACCTTTCAAGGAATAACGCGGCGCGGCGCGTGCGGTTTGTCGACGCCTATGTCGTGGAATACAGCGACGGCGGCATCGCGGGCCAGTCGAGCGGGGACCGCGTGGCGCTGCTCGAAAAGCGCGGCGAGTGCGCGGGCGGAGGCGGTACCACAAGCGAGGTCGTCAGCCTTATGGGACACGGCTTAAAGGCGGGCGATTGGCTGCTCAACACAAAGCGGGAGGCGCTCACCGAGGTGATCGAGGTGCTCGATGGCGATACGCTGCGGGTGCGTCCCGTTATGGGGCAGGGGGAGGGCGACATCTTTGAGCTTTATGAATGCAGGCGAATCATCACGGCGGAGTAATGGCGATGGATAGCGGCGGCGGAGGGCCCGGCGGGGCCGCAATCGGGGGGGTAAAGGGCGCAAGGGCGGGTGCGTTTCCGTCGGCGCGCCAATGGACGCAGACGGCCGGCACAGCGCCGTCCGGCAAACGGGAGCGCTTGCTCGCGCCGTTTCTCGCGGTGGCGGCGGCGCTTGTGATCCTGACGCTCGTGTTGTTTCTGCCGCCGTATGTCGGGATGGAGGACAACGGCGACTTCGCCCGCGTGACCTATGCCGAGGGGCTTTACGACCTGCCGGAAAACATAGACACGCGCTTTGACGGTTATTTCATCAAGGAATACGGCATTATGCGCTACTACAACGAGCACACGGGCACGGTCTTCTCCTCGCAGTTTTTGTTCCTCCGGCCCGCCATACTGCTCGATTGCCTGCTGACCTGCGACGACGTGTTCGACCTGCGGTTTCTCGCCGCCCTGACGTCGGCCTTCTTTCTTGCCACCCTTTGGTTTCTTGTCGATGCTTTGACCCGGCGCCTCTCGCGCGGCGCGGCGCTGCTGATTGCGGCCGTGAGCGTCTTTGTCTTTGCGGATACGGGCTATACGGCGTATTTCAACTCCTTCTACGCCGAGGCGCTGGCGTTTGCGAGCCTGCTTGGCTGCGCCGCCTGCGCCCTGCTCTACGAAGAGGGGCGCTATAACCGCTATGCGCTGCTCGGCGGCTTTTTCCTCTGCGGCATGCTGCTGACCTTTTCCAAGCAGCAGTACGCGCCGGTCGGCATACTGCTGGGCCTGCTCGGGCTGATCATCTGCCTGCGCGCGAACGGCCGGCTGTTTCGCTCGCTGGCCGCGGCGGCGGCGGCGGCGCTCGCGGTGGCGGGCGTCGTTACGTATCTGCTCATCTCCACCGAGTTTACGCACATCAACCTCTACCACGCGATGACGCGCGGCGTGCTGATCACCGCGGAAAGCCCGCCGGCGGCGCTTGCGGAGTTTGACATCGAGCCGCGCTACGAGCTGCTCGACGGCACGATCTACTTCGATAAATACCCGGAGATCGATCCGGAAAGCGAGCTGCTGGAGCGGGAGTTTTACGATCGCTACAGCGTGTTTTCCATCGTGCGCTACTACGCCGGGCACCCGGCCGCCTTTACAGACATGCTCAGGCTCGCGGCGCGCAGCGCCTACCAAAACCGGCCGAGCATGGGCAACTATGAGCGCGGCAGCGGATATGGCCCGAACGCCGTTTCGCAGGTGTTTTCGCTGCATAGCCTGCTGAAGGCCGATGCGACGCCGCGTACGCTTGGCTATATCGTCATCTGGATGCTGGTGATGCTCGGCGTTCTCTATAAAAGACGCCTAAAGCAGCTGATCGTGGCGGACCTGATACTGTTGGGGTTATCGCAGATCGTCGTATCGATCATCGGGGCGGGGGACGCCGACCTCGCCAAGCACATATTTCTCTATAACGCGGCCTACGACCTCGTCAACGTAATACTCTTTGCGCACGTTGTGCGTTTCTTCGACGGGCGGATACAGGCGCGGCGGCTGCGCAGGATGGCGGACGCGATCGCCGAACGACCGGACGCGGCCGCACGTGAGACGCCCGCCGCCCTGGCGGCGGGATGCGGGAGCGCGCCAGGCATATCCGCAAACCTCGCGGTATGCGTCGATGACGGACGGGGGCGAAGGTGTTGAGACGTGTGTTTGCGGCAATCTTGGTTGCGGTCGCATTGGCTGCGCTGTTGCCCGTGCGGCCGGCGCGGGCGGAGGCGGCGCAGGCGCTCCTCGTCTATGAAGACGAGGAGCAGCGCAACGTGCTTAGCGGCCTCATCGAGGCCTGCGGGCTAAGGGTTGCGGCGGTTCGGGCGGGCGATTATATGGAAGGGCTGGCCGCGGGATATCCGTATGTGGTGCTTGGAAACGCCGGGCCGCTCAACGACGTGCTCAACCTCGGCAAGCGGGTCGTCTGCATCGGCGATTCGTTTGAGAGCATGCCGGGCGGCGAGGTGCGCGTGCTTCGGCAGGCGGTGCGCGCAAAGCTTTCGGCGTGCGGCAACAACCAGTCGGCGCTGCTTAAGCCGGGTACGCCGTATATCGCGGGTTACGGCGGGGAGACGATCGGCAGCGTGACGATCCACGGCCAGGAATACCCGCTCTGTACCGTCGGCGAGACGATTTTTTACGCGCCCTATCTCAACGGCAACGATCTTTCGCTCTTTGCCGCGGCGCAATTGCTCAAGCGGTATTTCGGCTTGCCGGAGGGCGGTAAGCTGTATGTATTGGTGGATGCGGTGACCCCGTTCCACGACGCGTCCATGCTCGAGCGTACGGCGCGGCGCCTGTATGAAAACGGCATTCCCTTTATCATGAGCTTAATGCCCGTCTATTACAACACCGGCTATCCATCCTTTACGCGCTATACGGATGCGCTGAGGTACATACAGTCTCTGAGCGGTTCGTTTGTGCTCCATGAGCCGATCGTTACCGGCAACGAGCTTGTGGGCGACGACCTTGAAACGCGCATGAACAAGGCGCGCGCGGCTTTTAAAGAAAACGGCGTGCATGTCTTTAGCGCCGAGGCGTTTCCCTACCGGGTTCCCTTGGCGCTGCTTGAGGCGGTTGAACCGGTCGATGAGGTATTTATCCGCATGCCGCTCGATATGGCGGCCACATTCGACGTGCCGGGCGACGAGGATTCGCTCGACGCCGCGATCGGGTTTGTGCAGCGAAACCGCCTGCAGTTCGGGGATTACCGGCGCTTTTTTACAAACGCGTCGTATTCCTATATGGAGGAGCCGCCCGAAGAGGATTTTGTCTACCGTAAAAAAGAGGAGTCCCGCTATGCGTTCCTCGTCAACGCCGGCAATCGCATGCTGCTTGCCGTCGTGCTCCTCAGCGCCGCCCTGATCATCGGGCTGATGCTGCGGGGTCGGCGCTTGTACCGGGAGAAGTTTTTCCGCGAAAAACCCGCGCGAAAGGGGGAGTGAACGCATGCTGGTTGATCCGCTCGGGCTGATCTCGCTCATCTGCATCTGGTTTTTGCTCATGGTCAACCAGATTCTCGTGGTTGCGGGCTATATCTACTATATGCATGAGGAAAAAGCCGCGCCGAAGCAGCTTACGCGCCACCCGTATTTGAGCGTTCTCGTGCCTGCGCACAACGAGGAAAAGGTGATCGTGCGCACCGTCGAATCGCTGCTTGCTTTCGACTACCCGCCCGATCGCTATGAGATCATCGTCATCAACGACAACTCGTCCGATGGGAGCCGCGAACTGCTCGAAGGCGTTCAAGCGGCGCACCCGCAGCGCGCGCTGCACATCATCCATACGGACGCCGTGACGGGCGGCAGGGGCAAGTCCAACGCGCTCAACATCGGTTTTCGCGCCGCACTCGGCAGCTATGTGGCGGTGTACGACGCGGACAACACGCCCGAGGCGGACGCGCTAAGCCGCCTTGTGGCCGAGATCGAAAGCGACCCCACGCTCGGGGCCGTGATCGGCAAATTCCGCACGCGCAACCGAAACGTCAACCTGCTCACGCGCTTTATCAACATCGAGACGCTCTCGTTCCAGTGGATGGCGCAGGCGGGCAGATGGCAGCTCCTGGAACTCTGCACGATACCCGGCACAAACTTTCTCATACGCCGCTCAATCCTCGACGCAATCGGCGGCTGGGACGTGTGCGCGATGGCGGAGGACACCGAGCTGAGCTTTCGCATCTACGCGATGGGCTACAAGATCAAGCTCGTGCCGCGCGCCGTGACCTGGGAGCAGGAGCCGCAGACGCTTAAGGTCTGGTTTCAGCAGCGGGTGCGCTGGGTCAAGGGCAACCTCTATGTGCTCTTCAAGAACTTCCCCCTGCTTTTTCGTAAAAAGGCGCAGCGCATCAAGTTTGACCTATTGTACTTTATGTCGATCTACTTTTTGCTGCTCGGGGCGCTCGTGACCTCCGACGCGCTGTTTTTACTCAACGCGCTCGGATTGATTCGTCTGACGCTCGTGAGCCTGAGTATATTCCTCTGGCTTATGGCGATCTTCCTCTTCGTCATCAGCGTGTTTGTTACGCTGACGACCGAAAAGGGGGAGATGCGCCTGTCAAACCTGTTTATCACCGTGCTCATGTACTTTACGTACTGCAAACTATGGATGGTGGTAGCCGCCTACGGGCTTGGGCGGTATCTTTTGGACGCACTGTTTAGGAAGGAATTTCACTGGTACAAGACGGAACGCTTCTAGGCGAAAAGGAGAGACGATATGAGGAGAACGACGACGCTGCTATTGGCCATATGCGCGCTGGCGCTGATATGGCCGGTCAACGCGCAGGCCGCGGGCATTGAGGCGGGAGGAGCGGCCCAAGGCGGCGCGCTGGCCGAAACGGAGGAGGAAACGGGGCAGCCGGAAACGGCGGCGCCCGCCGTAAGCACCGCACCGCCTGTGCTGCAACTGCAGGAGGGCGGCTATGTTTCGACGACGCCCTTTGGCGCGGAGCATTACATGACGGGCCTTTTTTCAACGATCACCGAGGGGTTTAGCGTCGGCGACTGGACGATAGCGGACGCGCTGCTGACATTGAGCCTTTCGACGACGCAGCTGGCCTCGGAGTACCTCTCCACGCTCACAATTTCGATCAACGGCGTGCGCTTTTACTCGGAAACCGTACCGCCAAGCGACGGGCTGAGGCGGGAGCTGGCCGTGAGAATCCCCGTCGAGCACATCGTTGGCGGCTATAACGTGATCGGGATCGAAGGCTACATCCGCACGTATAACGGCCTTCCGTGCGTGGACGACGTGACCAATGCAAACTGGCTCAACGTCTTTAGCGAATCGCTCGTTGAGGTTTCTTATACGCCGAACGCCGCATGCAGGACGATCGGGGAATTCTACGACTGCTTTACTTCGATCGACGCGCTCGAAAACAGCCAGAGCGCGGTGATCGTGCCGACGGATTTTGACGACGACGAACTTGCGGCCGCCTTTGTCACGCTTGCGGGCGTCTCTAAACAGGCCACAAAGAGCTACCGCAACATCGAGCTGCTCGCGGCCGACAGCCTGAAAGCGGCGGCGGACAGGAAGTATATCATCTGCATCGCGAAGCCCGGCTGGCTGCCGGCGGAGCTGCAAACGCCGCTTGCCGAGGCCGGCGGCACGGGAGGCGAGATGGCGACGCTGCTATTCGTACCCGGTACGCCGAACGTGCTCATCGTGACGGCGGAGGACGGTGCGGGACTCAAAAAAGCTGCGGCGGCGCTCGCCAATGCGGCGTTCATGCGCCAGATGACGGGGCCGCTCAAGCGCATCGGCGTGAACGAGGACGTTCTGATGAGAACGGCGGGTGTCGCGCAATATACCGCGCTTACCGAAAACGGCACCTACCTCGACGGCGCCTTCCGGCAGGAGGCGGCCTACTTCATCGACTTTGCGAACAACCGCAAGCTCGCCTCCGGCAGCGAGATCGAACTCGTGTTTCGCTATTCGAAAAACCTCGATTTTGACCGCTCGCTCGTGACGGTATACGTTAACGACGTGCCCGTTGGCAGCAGAAAACTCTCGGCGGAGCGGGCGGACGGCGACCGCCTCGTGCTGAGCATACCGACCGACGCCGAAACGACGGGCAGCTTTACGCTGAAGGCGGCCTTCGACCTTGAGATCAAAGACCTTTGGTGCACGCTTCGCCAGGGCGAGACGCCATGGGCGTACATCTCGCCCGAATCGACGCTCCGGCTCAACTCCGCCGAAACGCCGTACTATCTCTTTGAAAACTACCCGTATCCGTTTGTTTCGGACGGCGCGTTCAACCGCCTTGTGCTCGTGCTGCCGCAGAGCAACGCGGCCGTCGATCTTGCCCTGACGGGCAGATTGATGCTTACGCTCGGACGCTTTATCAAATACAACACCGGCGAGCTAAGCGTCGTGCGCGCGTCGCAGCCGGGCAGTCTCGAGGGCAAAAATGTGATCGCGCTCGGCACGCCCGGCAACAACGCCGTGATCAAAGGCCTCAACGAACATCTGTATTTCCGCTTCGACGAAACGGGCGGCGCGATACAATCCAACGAGAAGCTGCTCATCGAGGCAAACTATGGGCGTACGCTTGCAAGTGCGCAGCTCATCGAATCGCCGTATTCGACAGACGAGCGAAACGCGATACTCGTCCTGGCGAGCGCCGACGGGGCCGACCTTGGCAAGGCGCTTACCCGCTTTGGCGATACGGCGGAACTCTGGAAACTCTATGGAGACGGCTTTGTGACCGACGGCGAAGCGCTGATGCAATACCGCTTCAAGCAGGAGAACGCGAAAGCGTTGCGCAGCGGCGACCGGCTCGGCGAACGCTCCGACGTAAGACGGCTGCTTTGCATCGCGCTTGCGGCGGCGCTGCTGCTGGCGACAGCCGCCGTATTGCTGTTTGTCCGCTACAGGAGGAAGGTCAAATGAAGCCGTTACGAAAGAACCTGCGCACGGATCTGGCCTTTCTTCTATTGCTCGGGCTGCTTTTCGCGTTTTGCGTGTTTTTTCTCGAGCAGCCCTATCGCATGGAGAATTTTCTGCTCGCGGCGGCGGTGCTGATCGTGGTGCTGATCGCGTATTTTACAAACCTCACCGTTGGGCTTGCCGTCAATGCCGCGCTGATTCTGCTCTATGGCGCCTATGTTGTGTTTCAGAGCCTTACGCGAGGCGTCGCGGTGCGATCGCATGTGTATTTCTGGCTTGTGATGTCGCCCGCGCTGACGACGGCCTTCTCGCTTTTTACGATGTCGTCGGCCGACCTGCAGGCGCGTACGATAGAACTGGAACAGAGGCTCGAGGCGAGCGCGACGCTCCACGAGGACACGAAGCTCAAAAACCTGCGGGCGTTTGAACACGACGCGCATATCTATCAAAGCATCGCGCGGCGCTACGGCCTCGACCTTGGCGTGCTGACGATTTGCTTTCAATATGAGAAAGAGCTTGAGCGGCTCTCCCATCGGGAGGGCATGCGCCGGGTGGTGCTGCGCGTAGCCGAGACGGTGAGGGCGGCCACACGCGCGGAGGACGAGCTGTATCAACTGGACGGGGACGAGATTACGTTCGCGCTGCTGCTGCTAACGAAGCAAGAGGGCGGCGTCGCGCTGCGCGCGCGCATTCGGGAGCAAATCGCGCAGATCGATACAAACGACATCCTCAATACGCGGCAACTGGTGCTGGATATGCGCCTGGGCCTCGCGTTTGACGACGGCACGGGAAACGCGCTTGAACTGCTGGCGGCCGCGAAGGATACGATGCAGTATGACGTGTAGGGCCGCGCGGCGGCGATGGCAGTCATGGGCCGTTTTCCCGGCATTTCTGCTGCTGATGGCGTGCACGGGGCAAGGCGCGCCGCAAGCCGCCGAAAGCGCTGTGCCCGAGGACGCGGCGGCCGTCGCGGCGGCGGATAGCGAATGGCACTACGAGGCGGAGGAGGCCGAGCGCTCCGATCTATGCCGCTATGCGCGCACGGAGGACGGCGGCTTTGTCGAGGCGGAGGACGGCGGCTATGTCGGCCTCTGGGCGGACAGCGCGTGCAGCCTGACCTTCCACGTGCTCGCGCCCGTCGACGGCGTGTACGAGCTGGATTTTCTCGCGGCCGCCTGCAAGACGGAAAGCTACGATACGGTACGCGTCAACGAGCGTACGCTTTACGAAGCGCTCCATATCGCGGCATCAACGCCCGGCAGCGCCACGATCAAGGCGCGCCTCAAAGAGGGCGGCAACACGGTAAGCGTATTCGCGGGCTGGGGCTGGTTTTACCTCGACCGTCTCAGCGTACGCCCGGGCGAAGGCATCTCCGACGACGTCTACCGCTCCGCGTTCCGGCTCTCGAACAAAAACGCCTCCGCGAACGCCCGGCGGCTCATGCGCTATCTTGCCAGCGAGTATGGCGTACGCACGCTCTCCGGCCAGTACGCCTCCGAAGGCGGCATAGATTCGCCGGAGGTGCGGGCGATCCACGCGCTGACGGGGAAATACCCGGCGATCCTCGGCTTTGATTTGATGGACTATTCGCCGAGCCGGGTGATGCGCGGCGCGCAGACAAAGCAGGTCGACGACGCGCTCGCCTGGGCGAATCAAGGCGGTATCGTCGCGCTGATCTGGCACTGGAACGCGCCGAAAGACCTCGTCGATTCCGCCGGTCAGCCCTGGTGGCGCGGGTTCTACACCGAGGCCACGACGTTTGACCTCGACGCGGCGCTCAATGGGCGCGACCCTGCGGGCTACCGGCTGATCTTGCGCGATCTTGACGCGATCGCCGAGGCGCTCAAGCCGCTTGCGGCCGCGGACGTACCCGTATTGTGGCGGCCGCTCCACGAGGCAAGCGGCGGCTGGTTTTGGTGGGGCGCATACGGGGCCGACAACTACATCGCGCTCTGGCGGCTCATGTACGAGCGCTTTACCCGCATGCACGGCCTCGACAACCTGCTCTGGGTCTACAACGGGCAGGACGCGGCCTGGTATCCGGGCGACGCGTACGTCGACCTCATCGGCGAGGACGTCTATACGGCGCCGCGGGACTACGAAAGCCACTATAACCGCTTCGAACGGGCGCTTTCCTATACCGATGTGCCGAAGATCATCGGTCTTTCGGAAAACGGCGCGATTCCCGACCCGGAACTGCTCGCGGCGGACAACGCGCGCTGGTCGTTTTTTATCACCTGGTGCGAGCGCTACGCCGTCGATGCGGAAAGCGGCGCCATTTCGGATGTGTATAACGACCTCGCGCACTGGAAAAGGGTCTACGAAGACGAGGCCGTCGTCACGCTCGACGAGCTGCCGCGTCGTGCGTTTTACTTGCCGGGTTGAATAGAACAAGATCGTGGAGGGCTATGAGGAAAGCGCTGCTGGTATTCGGCACAAGACCCGAGGCGGTTAAAATGTGCCCGCTTGTCAACGAACTGAGGCGGCGGGCGGGCATTACCGCCGTCGTATGCGTGCCGGCAAGGGCATATCTTGTGCTGACCGACAGCGGCGGCGTGCAGGAGGAGGCAACTTCGCTTGGCAAACCTACGCTCGTGCTGCGCGCGACCACCGAGCGCCCGAGGGCATCGCCGCGGGGACGCTGAAGCTTGTGGATACCGAAACAGAGGATATCCGCCGCGCTTGTATGCGCCTACTGACCTCCGCGGAGGCCTGCCGGCACATGAGCGTGACGGCAAACCCCTACGGCGACGGCTTTGCTTCACGGCGGATCGCCGATATCCTCGAGCGTGGAGAAGATTGGATATAGCGCGCGGCGGCCAAGGCGTCCGCGGCAAAAAGACCTCCCGGCGGGCCGAAACCCTGCCGGAAGGTCTTTTTCATGTGAAAACGGTCTATTTGTGTGCCTTGCGTTTGCGTACGGCCGCCTTGATGACCTTGGTCAGCTCGCCGAAAACGAGCGGCATGGCGCCTACGAGCACCACAAAGTCCCAATCGTGGAAGTGCAGCGTCGAGACGTTGAACACGTCGCGCAGGGCGGGAACGAACATGATCAGCGCGAGCAGCGCGAACGACGCGATGAACGCGAGGTTCATGTTGCGGTTGCTGAACACCCCGATCTTGAAGATCGTATGCCGTTCCGAGCGGCAGGTATAGGCGCGCAGCAGCTCGCTGAGTATCAGCGTAACCAGCGCGTAGGTGCGGCCCATCTCGATGCCGTAGTTCTGCCAGGCGTAGTAGAACGCGCCGAGCACGGCGGCGGTCATGACCACGCTCTGCACGACGATGTTTACGAGCATATCGCGGTTGATGATGGGTTCGTCGGGGTTGCGCGGCGGCTCCTGCATCAGGCCGGGCTCCTTCTTTTCGGTGCCGAGCGCGAGCGCGGGGAAGGCGTCGGTGAGCAGGTTGACCCACAGGAGGTGAATCGGCAGCAGCGGAATCTCCCAGTTGAGCAGCATCGAGATGAATATGATGAGTATTTCGCCTACGTTGCAGCTCATGAGGAAGAAGACGAACTTGCGGATGTTGCTGTAGATGACCCGGCCCTCCTCGACGGCGCGCACGATGGAGGAGAAGTTGTCGTCGGTGAGTATCATGTCCGCGCTTTCCTTGGTTACGTCGGTTCCGGTGATGCCCATGGCCACGCCGATGTCCGCGCGCTTGAGGGCGGGCGCGTCGTTGACGCCGTCGCCCGTCATGGCGGCGATGGCGCCGTTGTCCTTGATGGACTGCACGATGCGCACCTTGTGCTCGGGGGACACGCGCGCGTAGACATTCGTGCTCTTCGACGCTTCGCAGAGCGCCGCGTCGTCCATTTGATTGAGATCGGCGCCCGCGAGCACCTGATCGGCCGAGCTGATGATGCCGAGCTGTTTTGCGATGGCCGCGGCGGTGTCGCGATAGTCGCCCGTGATCATGACCACACGGATACCCGCGGACTTGCAGACCTTAATGGCCTCAATCGCCTCCGCGCGCGGCGGGTCGATCATGCCCACGAGGCCGCAGAACACGAGGCCCTGTTCGTCGTTTTCGGGCGTGGGCGCGCCGGGTATGTCGCTTAGCGGCTTAAAGGCCATGGCGAGTACGCGGTAGGCCTGCGAGGCAAGCGCGGTGTTCTCTTCGAGGATCGCGGCGACGTCCGCGGCCGAGATGGGGGCGATTGCCCCGTCGCGGCGGAGGATGTGCGTGCAGCGCTCGACGAGGATATCCGGCGCGCCCTTTGTAAAGGCGACGGGCGAGCCGTTCTTCTCGCGGTGGAAGGTGGTCATGAGCTTGCGCTTGGAGTCGAAAGGGATCTCCTGCAAGCGCGGCATGCTCTCGTTGAGCGCTTCATATCGTACGCCCGCCTTGGCGGCGGCGACGATCATCGCGCCCTCCGTCGGATCGCCGATGATGCGCCACTCGTCCGCGCCGTCTTCGACGACGTGCTCAAGCCGCGCGTCGTTGCAGAGCGCCTGTATCTCAAGCAGGCGGGAGATGGCGGGTTCGCCTGCAAGCTCAAACGCCGCGCCGTCGATCGCCATCGCGCCGACGGGGTTGTAGCCGTCGCCCTGCACGTCGATCTCCGCCCCGGGCACGTACATCTTGACGATGGTCATCTGATTCTGGGTCAGCGTGCCGGTCTTGTCCGAGCAGATGACCGTGGTGCTGCCGAGCGTCTCAACGGCGTGGAGTTTTTTCATAATGGAGTTGTGCTTGGCCATGCGCTGCATGCCGAGGGCAAGCACGATGGTGACGACGGCGGGCAGGCCTTCGGGGATTGCCGCAACGGCGAGGCTCACGGCCGTCATAAACATCTCGAGTATCGGTTCGCCGCGCAACAGACCCATGGCGAACACGACCGCGCAGATGACAAGACAGCCCGTGCCGAGGAGCTTGCCCATCTTGGCGAGCTTCTTTTGCAGAGGCGTATCGTCCGCATCCTCCTCCTGGATCATCTCGGCGATCTTGCCGATGATGGTGTTCATGCCCGTATCGGTGACGACGCCGCTGCCCCGGCCGTAGGTGACAAGCGTGCTCATAAAGCCGGAGTTGATTTGGTCTCCGAGGCCGATGTCGCCGGAAAGCTCCGCCTCCGCGTGCTTTTCGACCGGCACCGACTCGCCCGTGAGCGCAGCCTCCTCGATCTTGAGATTGACGGACTGCACGAGCCGCACGTCGGCCGGTACGTAGTCGCCGGTTTCGAGCACCACGAGATCGCCCGGCACCAACTCGCGCGCGGGGATCGTGATCGGCTCGCCGTCGCGGATGACCTTGGCGTTCGGGGCCGTCATCTTCTTGAGCGCTTCGAGCGCCTTGCCCGCGCGGTATTCCTGAATCACGCCGAGCACCGCGTTGATGATCACGATGCCGATGATGACGATGGAATCCGTCACCTCGCCGACGGCGATCGCTATGAGGCGGGCCACGATGAGGGTGATGACCAAATAGTCCTTGAGCGGCTCAAGGAACATCTGGAAGATGCCCGGGCCCTTCTTGTGCGCAAGCTCGTTCGGGCCGTGCTGCTCGAGCCTGCGCTTGGCCTCGTTCGCCGAAAGGCCCGTCTGCGCGCTCGTGTGCAGTTCCTCGCACACCTCCCGCGCCTTACGCAGGTACCATTGCCGATTGTCCATGGAATCCTACCTTTCTTGTGCGTTGAACTGGATGCCGGATACGACGATACGCTCGTTGATCCGGCTGCCCGGCGCCGCGGCCGGGAGTATGACTGCCGTATGTGGAACCTGTTTGAATTTACTTCCACCTTACATTTTTTTTGGTCGTCTGTCCAGACCTGCGCCGATGTTTGCGCGGAAAAATTTGCGGAATGATTCAAAGGCAAACGCCGCCGCGGCGGAATTTCGGCTTCCACGCGCCGCCGGACGTGATACAATGATAGAAACAGCGCTGCCGCGGCAGGATCGCCGGATAAGGAGAACATCGCGATGAAGGAATCCATCCACAAGTATTTCAAAGTTGGGCTGATCAGCTTTATGGCGTACCCGCAGAGCATGCGCGGGACGGACGAAAACGTACTTACGTTCTTGAAGAAAACGGCGGCGGACGACTACTTCGACGCCGTCGAGGTGACGTGGATACGCGACGGCGCGCTGCGCCGGAAAGCGGCGGAGCTGCTTCGATGCGCGCACATGACTATCTGTTACGGCGCGCAGCCGCGGCTTTTGACAACGGGCCTCAACCCCAACGACCTCGAAGAGGCGGGGCGCAGCGCGGCGGAGCAGACGCTGCTCGAAGCCATCGACGAGGCCGAGGCGCTTGGCAGCAAGGGCATCGCGTTTCTCGCCGGCAGGTGGACAGAGGAGACGAAAGAGCAGGCGTATCGGCAGCTTTTAAAGACCACGCGTAACCTTTGCGCCTATGCCAAAACAAAGGGCATGATGGTCGAGCTTGAGGTGTTCGATTACGACATTGCCAAGCGCTCGCTCATCGGGCCCGCGCCGTACGCGGCGCAGTTTGCGGCGGACGTGCGCAGAACATACGATAATTTCGGGTTGCTCGTCGATCTTTCGCACATACCCATGACCCGCGAGGACAGCGCGTTCGTCGTGCGTACGCTGCGGCCGTATCTGACGCATTTCCACATCGGCAACACGGTTTGCCAGGACCCTGCCGCCGAAGGCTACGGCGACGAACACCAGCGCTTCGGCTTCCCCTGCGGCAGCAACGATACCGGCGAGGTGCTCGGCTTCCTGCGCGCGCTCAAAGCCGAGGGCTTTTTCAACGCGGAGCAGCCCTATGTGCTCTCCTTCGAGGTCAAGCCCTGGCACGACGAGGATTCCGACCTTGTGGTCGCGAATGCCAAGCGCGTGCTCAACCGCGCGTGGGCGCTGCTCGAGGACTAGCGGGAAAAGGAGAAGAGCCGCTTCGGTCCCGGGGGCGCGGGGGAGATGGCCTGAGGTTTTGCGGAGGGCAAGCCATCCCGCAATTTTGCCGCGGGGGCTTGCGCGCGTTCTGTTTTTTGCCGCGAAGCGCGGCTTAGGAGAATTTTACGAACAATACGCCGTCGATCACCCGGCACGATCCGACGTCCGGAAAGGCGGGCATGGCGCGGATATCCGCCCGCTCGCCGTAGCGCGCGATCTCTTCCCTGTCCGCAATCAAGAGAGCCGGGTATCCGAGAATGCCGTTTATGAAGTTCCGGTATGTCTGCGAATACGTAACGGAGAAATTGCCGTGCATGCCGACCGCTTCGAGCCCTTCAAAGCCCTGACGGCTTGCGGATAGTTTCGAGTTGCTTAGCTTGCCGATGATGGCAACCGGCGTTTGGTCGACGACGTATCCTTCCGTCTGCTCCATCCGGTCGATGACTCTGGTCATGATCGATAGCGTGGCCTGGTATTCGAGATCCTTCTTGAGGTATAGCTGGTTGGCGTAGACGACGTTGTTGAGTATAAGCAATGCGGCGGCAAAAACGGCGGCCGTTCTCGCGGCGGAGGCGAGGCGCGCTTTCTGAACGTTGACGTGCGCAACCTCGATCTGCTCCTCGAGCGCAAACTTATGCTCCAGTATCAGGAAGACAAAGACATAGACGAAATTGAAGGAATAGGACATCAGCACATGCTTGAGGCCCTTTGCGAGGAAATAGACGATATCCATTCCGAGCGGCATCAAAGCGATGATCAGCGCGAGCAGGCCGATATTCTGCGGCGGCAGCCGACGGGCCCGCACGATCTGGATCAGGCTCACGCCCGCAAACAAGATCAGGGCGACGTTGAGCACCGCGGCGAATACCGGGTGGAAGGTGTTCGGCAAAACAAAGTATTTCCCGGGGAAGATATATGTTTTTACAAGGAGTTCCGGGATGGATGCCTGCGTGTAATCCCCAAGTTCGGAAAGTCCGTTATAGGAGTTTGCGAGGCCAATGCCGGTAAGCCGCAGCACGACCTGCAGGCTGATATAATAGAGAACCAGGCCGAGCAGCAACGTGGCGAGCGCTTTTAGGCCGCGCACAACGATGGCCCTTGCCTCGGTTTTATCGAAACAATCCCTGGCAAGCAGAATTAGAAACAGCAGGATTGCGGACTCGATATAGCTTTGATATAACGCGAGCGAAAAACAAAGCGGAATCGCCCCGAGCAGGAATCCAAACCGCCGGGTTCGGCACAGGTGGACGGCCAGAACGCTGCATAGAAGCGCCATGGTATACATATCCGTCCAGGGAATATAGGTTGCGTTGGCCAAAGCAAGAACGGCGTTTGTCGAGAGAATGCCGCAGGTAAGGGCGATTGATCCGTGTGTGCGAAGCCCCAGCAGCTTGATTACGAGATAGATGGCTGCGGCCAGCCATGTGAGCGAGAAGAGCCCGATCAGCCACGGCGCGCACAATTGGCCGCGCAGCAGCAAATAGACCGGTTGAAGAAAGCGGCCGAAGGCGATCTGCCCCTGCGCCTCGTTTTGAAAGACCATGGTGGAATCGTGCGAGTTGCTTGTGCTGAAATATCGAAACGCATGCGCGGCCAGCCCGAATAAAAACGTCAGCGCAGCCACCCGTTTTGCCATTGGGCGGTCGATGGCACTTGCTTTTTTCATACAAACCTCTTTTACAGATGTCCGTTGTCTGGTAAGCACTCATGTGCAGTATAACACGCAAAGAGGACAAACGGAACGCTTTCCTGTGCGGCGGCCTGTTAAACGCACGCGAAGATAACAGGATACGGCGCGCGGGAAAGCGCGCTCCGGCGGCGCGGCAAAGGCCCGCGGCGTTATCGACGACCTGTGAAATACATTTATTCTTGAATCGTGCGATATTTCGCGTATAATCTCCTTGAGGAGCGTGACATGCTGAAAAAGGTCGTCTGGTTCATCTCCGTATTATTGCTGGCTTGCATTGCCGTCGGGGCTTTCTATCTCGAGGGGTTTCTTTCGTTTCCCGAAGCGCATTACCTGCGCGAGATCAGCGCCCTAAGCCAGGACGGGTTAGACGCGATGATCGCCGGGCGCAGTCCGTCCGGGAGAAAATTTCTTTCCCTTTCCTACGATACCTATGAATTGCCCGTATTGGACGGCGAAACGGACGTTTTTCTGTTTTGCGGCGATTTGGCGGACGGCATTCTGGTCGATCGCAACCTCAGTTGCAGCGTCGCGCAGGTGCGCGGCGAGCACGACGTTACGCTGGTTGCGTGGAACGACAGCGCGTATCGAATCTATCGGCTCGAGTTTACGCAACTGCCCATCGTCACGATCGAACTAGCGGGAAGACCGATGGCAAGGTGGGCGGCGGATGAATACCGCGACGGGGTTCTTACGGTGTTCGACGACAACACGGGGGAGGCGCGGCGCCTGTATGCGAGCTTTAAGGTGCGCGGCACTTCGAGCGCTTATCAACTGAAGAAAAGCTATACGATCAAACTCAGGGATGTCAACAGCGGCGGAGAAACGCGCGCCTCCATCTTGGGCATGGACGAAAACACCCGCTTCGCGCTGAACTCGCTGTATGAGGACGATTCCAAGATCCGGGATTTCGCCTCGATGACGCTCTGGCGAAAAATGACGCAAAGCGGGGACTACGAAGCGGGAAACGGCTTTGGCATAACGCCCGCGGAGGTCTTTTACGAGGGGGAATACTGGGGACTGTACGGCTTTCAGGAGGTTAGCAACCGTGACGCGCTGGCCATGAGCAAGACGCGGGCAACGGCGCTTTTTAAGGTGCTGTCCCATCTGCCGCCGCCGGAGGACAAGCCCGACGCGCGGGCGAAGCTTTGGGGCGACATCGAGCTTGCGGATGCCAAAGCAGGCGGCTCCTGGGACTTTTTTGCCGCGTATGCGCATCTGGCCTACTATGAATCGGACGAAGCGTTTGTAAAAAACGTCTGGACTTATTTAAATGCAAACAACTGCGCGGACTATTGCCTGCTGGTTTCGGCGCTGTATGCGAGCGACAACACCTGGAAGAATACGGCGATTGTGCAGACGGCGGACGATCGGGGGCGGGAAAGCCTGCTCCTCGTACCCTGGGACATGGATCTTTCGTGGGGCGCGGCGTGGGACAACAGCGTTTCAACAAAAGCAAGCCTCGATCTTTCGCGGGCGACGGCCGGGCCGTTCATGTGGGATCGCAGCGCCCCGGTAAACGCAGGCTGCGAGCCCTCGCTGGCAGCGGAACTGCCGCTTATAACGACAAGATTGTGGGCGCTCGACCTGGATGGCTTTCGCAACAGGGTTGCCACGCGCTGGTTCGAATTAAGAAAGGGCCCGTTTTCGGAGCGGAATCTGCTGAACCTTGTCAACGCGGCGTACGACGAGATCACAAGCAGCGGCGCAAGGCGGCGGGACGCGGCCCGCTGGCCGGAGGGCGCTCTCAGCGAGGACAATTCCTTTATGCAAACGTTTATCGTGTTGCGGCTGCGCTATCTCGACGCGTTTTTTGCCGACTACGCGCTTTGAGGCAGGTTGGAATGACGGAGTATCGAAACGAGCACAAATTTATCTGCCAGCAGCGGCAAATCGAGGTGCTGAAGGCGCGGCTGGGGCCGGTTTTGCGGCCTGACGCGCACCAAGCGGGCGAGAGCTACCGCGTAAGAAGCCTTTACTTTGACGACGAGGACGACTCCGCCTTTTACGACAACGACGCGGGAACCGACAACCGCAAGAAGTTTCGTATCCGCGTGTACGACCGTCCCGAAGAGACGATCCGCCTCGAGATCAAGTATAAAAAGCGCGGCGGAACCCATAAGGAATCCTGCTCGCTGCCCCGGGAGCTCTGCGAAGATATTCTCGCGGGGCGCGGCCTTAAATGGCGTGCGGATTTTCCGTTTCCGCTGCAGGAGCTCTATCGGCAGATCGGCCTAAACGGGCTGCGGCCGCGCGTCATCGTTGAATATGAAAGAAGCGCGTATGTCTGCCGGGCCGGCAACGTTCGGGTCACGTTTGACCGAAACATCGCCTGCTCCGAGCGGATCGGGATGTTTTTGCAGGATGCCATACCGCTCTTTCCCATACTTCCGCCGAACGTACACCTGCTCGAGGTAAAGTACGACGAATTCATACCGGACTACATACTCCAATTGCTCGAAACGGGCGAGTTGACCCGCACCACGTTTTCGAAATATTATCTTGCCTGCCTGGCGCAGAAGGGGGAATACATATGGTAACCGAGATACTCAAGCGCTTCACCGAAACGGGAGGATACAGCTACCAGCACATGCTGCTGATACTGCTGCTGAGCTGTTTGATTGCCCTGTATATCTTCATCATCTACAGGGTGATTGCGAAGGCGACGGTCTTTTCCAAGACATACGGCATAACCGTCGGCGGCATCGGGATCGTGACGACATCGATCATTCTCGCGATGCAATCGAGCCTCGCCATCGCTTTGGGCATGGTCGGCGCGCTTTCGATCGTGCGCTTCCGCACGGCGATCAAGGACCCGCTAGATCTGCTGTTTTTGTTCTGGGCAGTCGGCGAGGGGATCATCTGCGGCTCCGACCTGCTGGGGCTCGCGCTGATTATGTGCGTGGTGATGACGGTGGCGCTGCTTGTTTTCGACAAATTTCCCGTGAAAAGGGCGCCGTATCTCGTGGTGATCAACAGCCAGGACCGCCGGGCGGACGAGCAGGTGGAGCAGGCGCTGCGGGAGGTCAAGTGCAGCTACAAGGTCAAGTCGAAAAATATAACGCGGCACGGCGTGGATATGATCGTCGAACTGCGCGCAAAGGACCCGCGGGAAATTCTCGAGCGCTTGCTTGCGCTGGAGGCGACGGAAAATGTTACGCTGCTTGCGCACGACGGCGAAACGCGGTATTGAAGAGGCGGCGGTTACCCGCGCAAGCACGTTGAGCGGCTTGGCAATATACGTCGAAACGTAGTATACTCATGGCACTAGAGAGGATTGCCGCTCATGCTCATCAACCCCTTTCGCGCAAAGCGAAGCTGGCCGCTGCTTTTGCTTCTGGCCGCTGTTTTTCTCGGGCTGTTCGCGCGCTATGGCGTGGTGTTTGCCAACGATTCGTATACCTATATCAATGGCAGCGTGCGGGTGAGTCCACTGTATCCGGCCCTGATCGCGCTCTTTCGCGCGGTGTTTCCGGCAGAGTGGCATCTCGAAGCCCTCGTCGTTACGCAGGAGCTTTTGGCCGCCTACGCGATCTTTTCCCTGATGGCATACCTGCGCGAGCGCTTTTCCATCGGCGCGGCGCTTGGGACGATCCTATCCCTTGGTTTTACGGGCGCGTATATGCTAAGGCTCGTGCTCGTGGGAGAGGAGGCGCTCTACTGCAACGCCATCCTCACCGAGGCGATCACCTATCCGCTCTATTTCCTGTTTGTAAAGTACGCGTTTGCGGCGTTTGATCAAGCCGACCTGCGGCCGCTTGTCACCGCGTTCATCCTGGCGTTTCTGCTTGCCTGTACGCGCGGGCAGATGCTCTTTCTCTTGCCGGTTCTGCTCGTCGTGTTTTTGCTGATTTTGCGCGGGCGTCGTCCGCAAAAGGGAGAAAAGCGTTTGCTTTGGCTGCACGCTCTGCTCATGGGGGCCGGTTTTTTTGCGGGGATATCGCTTACGTCCGCCGCTTATAACGCCGCGTTAAGCGGCGTAGCCGCCCAGACGACGATGGGCGCGGAGGCGGTCTTCGGCGCGCTGCTCTACAACAGCGGCGCGGAGGACGCGGCGCTCTTTGCCGAGGGTTCCGAGGAGCGGGAGATCCTATTTGAGACGCTGACGCGCGGCGAAACGGAAGGGCTTACGTACAAGAGCGCGCCGAAGGACGTGCTCGGGCATTTTCAGCACTACGAAGCCTCGCACGATCCGCTGCGCGGCGTCCTGCTCGAGGTCATCGGCGAGCGGTATCGAAGCGAGCTGCCCAACGACGACGCGACGCGCCTGATCCTTGTCGATTACGCGGGCGCGGTGTTCCCGGCGCTTCTTGCCGACAACCTTGGCGAGTACCTTTACAACGCCCTGATCAACTGCTTTGGCGGACTCGTGCGCGCGAACTCCATCATGCGGCGCGCGGGCGTGCTCTGGAGCGCGCTGGTCTACGCGCTCTGCGCCGGCTTTTTGCTCCTTTCTCGCGGGCGCATATCGCTCGATCCCGAACGCAGATTGATGCAATTGATCCTGCTGAGCGCGCTGGCAAACGCCGCGTTCTGCGCTTTCGGCGTATTCGCACTCTCGCGCTATGTATACTATAATTTCCCCTGCATGTACCTTGCGCTGGCGCTCTATGCAATCGCGCTGTGGAAGCGGCGCCGGAAGGGCGTGCGCGTATGATGGCGGCTTTCGCTCTCTTTTTCGTGCTGTGTTCGGGCAGCGCGCTTGCCTGCGCGTTTAGATACCGCTTCGAGCGGATACTGCCGCTTACGGTGCTGGCATCGATCCTTGTTCTGTATTGCGCCGGGTTATTCGACGCGCTGCGCGCCGGCGCTGTCGCCGTTTCCGTCGGCGCGGCGTTCTGCTGGGCTGTCACGTTCATTCGGCTCGTTCGCCTGCGCGCGTGGCATGCGTTTATGCGGCGCTTCTTTACGCCCGCGTTCGGCATCTATGCGGCGCTGTTTATCGTCTCGCTGATTGGCAACTATGGCCGCGAGGTATCCGCCTGGGACGATCTGACCCACTGGGCGGATACGGTCAAGCAGATGTGCCATCTTCACGCGTTCGGCGCGAGCGAGGGCGGGTTTGCACTCTATCCCAACTACCCGCCCGCCATGGCGCTGATGCAGTATTACGCGCAGATGCTAAATTGCCTGTTTACCGGAACGGACTTTTGCGAATGGCTGCTGTTCCTCGCGTATTCGGCGGCGCTGTATGCGTTTCTCGTGCCGTTTATGGAAAGGCTCGGCTGCCGAAACTGGTTTACGAACCTTTGCCTGCTCGCCGCCGTATTTCTATTGCCCGGCATGTTGCACCGAAGCCAGTTCCGCCTTCTCGACATCGATCCGTTTTTAGGCGTGCTCGCGGGCTACGGGCTCTCGCTCGCGGCGCTTGGCAGGCAAGATGACGGCGCGGATATCGCCGCGGGCGCGCTCGGCGCGTTTGTGCTGACGCTCGCCAAGGAGTCCGGTTTGTATTTTGCGGCGGTCATATGCGCCGCGCAGCTGCTTTCCGCCCTGATAAAGGAAGGCGCGCCGGGATATCGCAGCAGGCGTTTTCTTGCGCCGGGGCTCGGGGCGCTGCTCGCCGCCTTCGGCTATCTGAGCTGGCAGGGGTATCTGGACGCAAACGGCGCCTATCGGGCCTTTTCCGAACCGGCGCGATTCGATGTGCTTTGGCGCGTGCTGCGCGGGACGGAGGGCGGGTATCGCCAGCGGGTCTTAGCGGCGCTGGGACCGCGGCTGTTTGCGCCGGGTTATCCGATCGGCGTAGCCGAGGTTGGCGTGAGCGCCGCGGCGCTGTTTGTGCTGCTGATTGCGCTGTTTCTTCTCTTTGCGCTGCTGCGGCGGCGAAAGAACCCCGTCCGGCGGCTCGTCTGCGTCGCCGCTCTCGGCGGCGCGGCGGCGCTGCTGTTTGTGCCCGGCATCGGGATTATGTACCTCTTTAAGTTTACGGAGGCGGAAGCGCTGGCGCTGGCCTCGTTTGAACGGTACATGGGCGTACCGCTCATGATGCTCATGACGCTTCTGTTTCACGCGGGCGTCGACGCGATGGCGGATGGCGGGCCGGAGAAGCGGCGCGTTATCGCGGTGCTTGCCGCGCTGCTGATATGCTTTGCGCCGGCGCAGGAGGCGGCGAGTTTTCTGCTCGGGCGAAACCGCGCCTATGCGGCGAACGTGCGCGCGCAGGCGGACGAGGACGCCGCAGGCGTGTTTGCGCTATTGGTCGGGCAGACGCGCAAGATCAACGTCGTCTCTTTGGAAAACGACGGCCTGGATTTCCTGATGATGCGCTTTGCGCTGCGGCCAAACCGCGTTGCGGGCGCCTGGTATATCAAGGAGCAGCGATTCAACCCCGAGGATATCTGGGAAAACCCGCCCCAAAGCGCGTACGAGTGGAGCCAACGGCTGCTCGCGGAGGGTTACGACTACGTGCTGCTCTACCAGTTTGATGACGCATTTTGCGAAACCTTCGCCGCAGCCTTTGCAGACGGCGCGGCGATGCGCGAGCATACGCTCTACGCCGTGGATCCGGCGACGGGGCTTTTAAAGGAGGCCGGCTAGCTTCGCGCGGACCGGCAATCGAAGCGTAAACGAGGGGAGGAGAGAACAGGTGGTCAAACGCTGGCAGCAGCTGCTCAACCAGTTTAACCGGCTGATCGATTTTGTGCTGATCGCTGCGTCTTATTTTGCGGCGGTCTATTTCTGGCTGCTTGTTGTGCGGCAGGATCAGGTAAACATCGCGTTGAAGCTCACGCGTTCGGGATGGATTGCCCTCGCGCTCGCGGCAATCGTCGTGCTGCTCTATCAACTGACCGGGCTGTACGATTCGGTGCGGGCCAAGCCGCTTGGTCACGGCGTAAAGTGGATACTTTTTATCCATGCGATCGTATCGCTCATCGGCGCGGCGGCATTGTTCGTCTTTCGCCTGGAGGACTTTTCGCGCGGCGTCATCGTGTCGTTCTTCGCGATATCGAGCGCGCTTGCGATCATCAAGCGGGCGGCGATGCGGCGGATGCTTTCGCTCGCGCGCAGCCGCGGGCTCAACCAGAAGCATGTGATTCTGGTCGGCAGCGGCCATCTCGCGCAGAAGTACGTCGAGATGGTTCGCCGTTATCCCCACTTCGGTTTTACGATTGACGGCTATATCGGGCGCGCGGACGCGCTGAAGGACGTGCGCTGCTACGGCTCGTGGGAGAGCGCCGGCGCGCAGCTCGACCGGGCCGGTCTTGACGAGGTGGTCGCGGCGCTGGATCAGGATGAGATCGGCCTCCTGCCCGCCGTCATCGCGGCAACGGAAAAGTACGGCACGAAAGTTTCGATTATACCGTATTTCAACGACTACATACCCGCAAGCACGACGCTTGAAACCGTCGGCGAGTGCAAGCTGCTCAACGTGCGCACAACACCGCTTGATTTCCCCGCGAACGCGCTGCTCAAGCGTACGGCCGACATCCTCGCGTCGCTTTTCTTCATCATTTTTGCAAGCCCCGTGCTGCTCATCGCCGACATCGGCGTTAAGCTCTCAAGCCCCGGGCCGGTCATCTTCCGCCAGACGCGCGTGGGCAGGCGCAAAAAGACCTTCCAGATGTATAAGTTCCGCTCCATGCGCGTCAACGAAGCGGAGGACACCGCGTGGACAAAGGATGCCGACCCGCGCAAGACGAAGTTCGGCAGCTTCATTCGCAAGACCAGCATCGATGAACTGCCCCAGTTTTTCAACGTGCTCAAGGGGGATATGAGTATCGTCGGCCCAAGGCCGGAGATACCGCACTTTGTCGAACAGTTTAAGGAGACGGTCCCGCTGTATATGCTCAAGCATCTCGTGCGCCCCGGCATCACTGGCTGGGCGCAGGTGCACGGCTACCGCGGCGATACGTCCATCGCGGGGCGCATCGAGCACGACATCTGGTACATCGAGCACTGGACGATGGGGCTGGATTTGCGCATTTGCCTGATGACCGTGTTCGGCGGCATGGTCAACAAGGAGAAGACCGTTTGAGCAACAGCCCGTGCCGCGCCGCATAAACGGTGGTATCCGAACATAACGACGCGGCGTCAAACGCCGAGAAGCGCCGCCGGCAGGAGAGCGGCGCCCGGCCGTGTTCACGCAATAGAATCAAACCGATCAAAGAGACAGGCCGCGCGGCCATCTCTCCGGGGCATATCAAAACGGCCGCCACCCGGTTACCGGGGGCGGCCGAATGATGGCGCGGCGGCGAATTCCGCCCGCGCTATGCTTTTTGCGTCTCCTTGCGGGCGCGGTAGAAGCGGAAGAGGAAGCCCGCGGCCAGCATAAGCCAGACCCATACGAGCGTCGGCATGGGGTCGACAAAGAGCATCTGCTCCATCATCCCCACAATGACCGAAAGCAGCACGACGGCGGGCAGCAGGCGCACATGGAGACTGGCGGGGCTGGAAAAGTCCGAGAACATCAGGCGCAGGCTGATCAGCGCGACCGCGGCCAAAAACAGCAGGATGAACAGGAGCCCGATCACGCCAAGGCCGACCAACGCCGCGACGAGGGAATTGTGGAAATTATACTGCGGTACATGCGCCGGGAAATAGGGCGTCATCAACTGGCCCGCGATCAGCGGCGTCGCGCCGGTGAGCAGGATCGACGGATTGTCCATAAGCCCCCTGAACGTGGCAAGCCAGATATCGACGCGGCCATTGAACGTGCCGGCGTCGGAGTAGTCGCGCTGGGAGGCCTGCTGATACACGGAATCGCTCGCGGGCGCGGCGTTGGGATCGCTTGCCGGCGCGGCTTCGGAATCGCTCGCGGGCGCGGCTTCGGCTTCGATTGCGGCCGTCGCCCTGAGTTCGGCGTAGCGGTTGTATCCGCCGCGCACAAGGAGCGTGCCAAGGTAGAAGAGGACGGCGGCAAGCAGCGCGACGGCAAGGCAGAGCAGGATGCGGGGGTTCTTTTTCGCGTGCCGAAAGAGGAACGCCCCGCCGATGAGCAGGGCCTCGAGCCCGAATGCGAGCGCGCTGCCGAGTATTCCCGTGCGGCTGTCCGTCAGCGAGAGCGCAACAAAGCAGATCAGGAAGGCGAGCGTAACGAGCACGCGGAATCGGCGTTTTTTTACCGTGCAGAAGAGGTAGACGCACAGCAGCAGGCTGATGCCGCACATCGACGCCGCGGCGTTTGCATGACAGAAGAGCTCCAGCCTGCCGTCGCTGCTCATGCCAAGCACACCTTCAACGCCGTCAAGGGCAAACGTCCGGCCCAACGCGACAAACACGAGCGAACCCGCGGCAAACAGCGTCGTCGTGACGATCGTGACCGCCGCAAGGCCGCTCAGCACCCCCTGCCATTTGGCGCGTTCGAACGCGTAGGGCAGCGAGAAGCACAGGAAGCTGATTGCAAGCTGGCTCTGAAACCAACTGCTTGAAAGCGCGCCGTCGGCGCGGCCGCTGTTGAGCACGGCGACGATGGCCGTCCACAAAAGAAAGGCGCCGAGCCAGCGGATTTCGGGAAAGCGGGCATAATCGCGGGTAAAGACCAAGAGGGCCATGATACACAGGGCCGCGGGATACAGCAGGTATGCAACCACAGCCCCGCCGTGCGCCGCGTCGACAAAGCGGAAGAAGGACATGAGGATGCAACCGGCCGCGCCGAGCACGGCAAGGGCCCGCCAGATGCGCGCCCGATCGCGCAAAAACGCGCGCGGGGTATGGAGCGAATCTTGCTTCAAGGTTTGTTCCCCCTCTGTTGCTCAATGGAGCGAAATGGGACGTCCGTACGGCGGAAAACAGGCGGCCCGGCATCGACCGCACCGGCGCGCAGCCCGGGCGAATGCACGCGCCGCAGGCGATTCGCGGCGGCGGGTTACCTGGCCGCGCGATCTATGGCTATTTTAGATAAACAGCGGCGATTTGTCAATTTATACGCACGGCGGGCCGGTGCGCTCGGGCAAACACGCGTGTCGCGCCGCACGCCGGCTGATCCCTGAAAAACGGCGGCGCGCAAAGAACAGCCCGATCTTACGCGATCGCTTTGCCGCGGACGACGCAATAAGTTTCGAGGAGTTCATCTTTCAGCCGCTGACGTTTCTCTTTACCTTCACGGCCGACCTGATCATACGCCGAAAGCTCGGCGCAATCGACATGGTGGAGTCGCTCAAGGCGATCGAATAGCGGCCCGGCGGCCCCCTAGGTCGCGCCTACAGGCGAATCTTTGCCTTGACGGCCTTCTCGCGGATGAAGCGCTCGAACGCCGAGCGCTCGCCGCCTACGAACCCGTCTTTGTCGACGGGCACGACGAGCTGCCGCCGCAATCGCAATAGATAGAGGTGCTTTGTCTCTAAGAGCGCCGTCAGCTGCGTGTATTCAAGGCGCAGTTCGCCCTTGGTTTGCTCGTTTGTGTTCAAGATGTAATCGTCGTAGAAAAACGTCCGGCTTTCGAGCGGGGCGTGATAGAGCTCCTGATATCGCTGCAGCGTGCTCCGGACGGAAAGGCGGAGAACGAGCGCTTCATACGCGGCAAACAGCGCGGCGAGGGCGGCGCAGACGGCGGTCATCAGGGAGTCGCCGAGGTAAAACCAATAGAGCGCCGCGCAGGCGAGCAGAACCGCGACGCAGACGAGCATGACGATGCGCGCGGGCCGCCGGATGCGGTTCGACATTTCGAGGAGGATCGCCCTCGTGTAGCGGCATCTGTTTTCAAACAGGGTTTCGTTCAACGTTTCCATCTCAAAACCTCCATTGCCTTTCTTGCGGATATCGCGGCTGAGCTTGCGTATAGCATGACCCGGATGATATGAAAAACGCGTGGGCGCGGCTACAAACCGATGCGAAAACGGCAGCGGACGGCCTTCGGGCCGTCCGGCTTGCGCAGCGAAGCGCTATGAGCGCGCTATGCCTGCGGCGCGGCGGGCGCGGCAAGCGCGCGTATCGCCACGGACGCGAGGAGGAAGCCCGCAACGGGCGGCACAAAGGATACGCTGCCCGGAACCTCCCGGCGGGCGGAGCCGGGCGCGATCGCCGTATGCGCGCCGCCGGGGCGGGGCCTGACGGGCGCCTCGCGCGAGTAGACGACCGGGAGCGAAGCGACGCCGCGCTTCTTGAGCTCGCGCCGCATGACGCGCGCAAGCGGGCATACGGACGTGTCGAAGAGATCCGCGACCTCGAGCCGCGCCGGGTCGAGCTTGTTGCCCGCGCCCATGCTGCTGACGATGCGCGCGCCCGATCGCAGCGCGCGTTCGATGAGCGTAAGCTTGGAGGAGACGGTGTCGATTGCGTCGATGATGTAGTCGTAGCGGCTTAGATCGAACGCGTCCGCGTTATTCGCGGCGTAGAAGCAGGCGTGGGCCGTAACCGCGCAGCGCGGATTGATCGCGAGAATACGCTCGCGCATGACCTCGACCTTAAGACGGCCGAGCGTTTCGTGCGTGGCGATAAGCTGGCGGTTGATGTTGGTAAGATTGACCGCGTCGTTGTCGAAGAGGTCGATCGCGCCGACGCCGGCGCGTGCGACGGCCTCCGCTGCGAACGAGCCCACGCCGCCGATGCCGAATACGGCGACGCGCGCGGCCGCGAGCCGATGCATGGCGTCTTGCCCAAGCAGGAGCTCCGTGCGGGAGAATTCGTTGAGCATACGTTTCCTTTCGGCAGCCGGCGGGCGGCTCTGTGCCGCCGGGGAGGGGTCGATTCCCCGGCATCATATCGCCGATTCCGCCGTGCGTCAAGCAGCGTCTGCCGGGCCGTCAAAGCGGCGCATGCGGGGGTCCTTGCGCACAGGGACGAAGCTGGCTTACCGCGGCGGAGAGAAAGCGCGATTACCCCCGGAACGGGGAGTCATCCCGGGGGCGTGTTCTTTATGCGTCAAGCAGCGTCTGCCGGGCAGCACGCCGTATCGGGGGCGGCGTACTTCGCGTGACCAAACGGTGACCGCGCCGTGGGAATGCCGTGCGAAACGCGAAAAAAATTCACGAATCGCGGGGGGAGGGGGGCTTTACTTTTCAAAAACACAGCGCTATGATATGCGTGTTCTGGGCATGCGAACCGTCGCCTGCCTTGCGTTATTTCACGGGAACACGCCTATCGGGCGCGAAAGCGCCCGGTGGAACGTCCGAGGGACGGGGGCGAGGGATTTGATCGGCTTCTTGATCGGCTTTTCCTGCGGGGCGGGCGAACTGCTGCTGCTTAGACGGCTGGCGCCTGCCGTACAGGACGGCAAAATTCAGCGGATATTGGGCATCTTATTTTTAAAACTGGCTTTGTTCGCCTGCGCGCTTGTGCCGGTGATCCTCTTTGCGCGCGCGGATCTGGTCTGGTGCGGCGTGGGAATCCCCGCCGCGCTCGTGCCGGGGGCGTTCTTCCTCAACTGGAGAAGCCGGCGCGGACAAAAGGGGGAGTAAGCGATGCAGACGCCGTCTGTTGGGAAATGGATTGCCATCGCCGCGGCGCTTGTCGTGGGCGCTGCCGCGCTGCTCGTGCGCGCCCGGATCGCGCTGCCGGCCGGGGACGACGCGCGCTTCCGTTCGGCCAAAAAGAAGCGGCGCTTCCTTCTGATCTTCGGCGTGCTCGGGCTATGGGCATTTACGGGCCTTGCGCTCGGGCTGTTTTCCACGGGAAGCCGCGTATTCGAGGTGACCATCAGCCCTGCGCGCGCGGAGATTTTCAGCCTTTCGATCAGCACCTCGGTTATTGTAGCATGGATCGTGATGGCCGCGCTGATCTTGTGCGCCGCGCTGCTGCGCGTCTTCGTGATTCCGAAATTTACGGAAACGCCGCGCGGCTTGCAGCTCGTGCTCGAAACGCTGGTAGGCGCCGTTTCGGATTTTACGCGCGAGAAGTTTGGCCGCAGCAACGAGATGCTTTCCTCCTATTTCTTCGCGCTCGCATCGCTGTTTATCGGCTGTGCGCTCATCGAGCTGCTTGGCGTGCGCCCGCCGACGGCGGATTTGACGATGACGCTTTCCTATGCGCTCGTGACGTTTTTCCTCATCAACTATTCCGGTATCCGGGCAAAGGGGGTCGGCGGGCGCGTACGGATGCTGCTGAAACCGAGTCCGATGATTCTGCCGTTTCGCCTGCTATCGGACATCGCCGTGCCGGTTTCGCTCGCTTGCCGGCTCTTCGGCAACATGCTCGGCGGCATGATCGTCATGGAGCTTCTTTATTTTGCGCTCGGCGCGTTTTCGGTGGGAATCCCCGCGGTGCTGGGGCTGTATTTCAACGCCTTCCACCCGCTGATTCAGTTCTTTATCTTCATCAACCTCTCGCTGACGTTTATCGGCGAGGCCGTGGAAGAATAGGCAACCTTATTTTCAAGGAGGGTTTTTTATCATGACGGATATCGGTGTGGTCGCGTTGGCGGCGGGTATCTCGGTGCTTACGGGCCTCGGCGCGGGCCTTGGCATGGGTCTTGCGACCGCGCGCGCGGTGGAGGCGGTGGCGCGCCAGCCCGAGGCGAGCGGCAAGATCAACTCGCTTCTGATTCTCGGCCTTGCGCTGACGGAGTCCACCGCGATCTACGGCTTTGTCACCGCGCTCGTGA
>CAYMSL010000002.1:43632-44570 GCA_964393095.1 uncultured Oscillospiraceae bacterium
AGTAGGGAAACCGGGGAATTGCTATGGAATTTCACCTGATCGATTTTATAATGCACGTGCTCAACGTCGTGGTGCTGTTCGTGCTGCTGCGGATATTTCTGTATCAGCCCGTCAGCCGCTTTATGGCGGAGCGCGAAGCGAGGTTTGCCGGAGAACGCGCCGAGATCGACGCCGAACGCAAGCAGGCCGAGTCGCTCGGGGCGCGGTATGCGGCAAGCCTGAGCGACTCGAAGGCGGCGGCGGAAGCGACGGCAAACGAGCGTCTTTTGGCGGCCGAGCAGGACGCAAACGCCATCCGGACGCAGGCCAAAGCGGACGCGCGGGGCATCCTTGCCGAAGCGCGCGCGCAGGCGGCCGCCGAAAAGAAGGAGACGCTGAGCGAGCTGCGCGCCCAGACCGCGTCGCTTGCGGTTGACCTCGCTGGCAAGATACTTTCGCGCGAGATCAACGAAAACGACAACCGGACGATCATCGATGGCTTTTTCGAGCAGGTCGGCTGAGGCTAAAACGCGCGGCGGACGGTTCAGCGCGCGCCGCAGGGATGTATGTGTCCGCGATCGAAGTGGCAATGAGGTGATGCGATATGGCGCTTAAGGGGACGCTCTATGTCGCCGGCCCGTTCGGGCAGGCGGAGGTTACCGCGCTCGAGGCGCGCTTTGCAAGCCTCCTCGGTGCGGAGGTTGCCTTCACGCTCGAGCGTGACGAAGGCCTGATCGGCGGCTTTGTCGCCCTCGTGGAAGGCAAGGTGTACGACGCGAGCGTCCGTTCGCGCATCGAGGATGCGCGTCGGTATCTCGCCGCGGATTGACGCGCCGCCGCAAACGGACGGGAATTGGAGTAAGCCATGAACAACAGCGCAAGGGAGATCGGCGCCATTCTCAAGCAAAGGCTCGACGCCTACGAGAGCAAACCCGCCGTATACGAATACGGCACGGTGG
>CAYMSL010000002.1:44580-44838 GCA_964393095.1 uncultured Oscillospiraceae bacterium
AATTGATCGCGTTTGAGCGCGATGTCTTCGGCATGACCATGGACCTTGAGATCGACGGCGTGGGCGCGGTGCTGCTCAACGGCGTCGACGAGGTGCGCGCGGGCGAGCGCGTGCGCGGCACCGGCCGGGTGGCCGAGGTTCCGGTCGGCAGCGCGCTGCCCGGCCGCGTCATCAACCCCATCGGGCTGCCGCTCGACGGCAAGCCGCTTGCCGCTGCCGCTTATCGTCCGCTCGAGTCGGGCGCGCCGCAGATCATCG
>CAYMSL010000003.1:0-28538 GCA_964393095.1 uncultured Oscillospiraceae bacterium
TCTTTTGCCTTCTTTTCTTTCAAGAAAAGAAGGGCGAAGCCGGTCTTCTCCGACCCCGCTCCGCTTTCCAACAAAGGTGAAGTTCTTTTGCTCCTTTTCTTTCAAGAAAAGGAGGAGATGCCGATGCCCGCGAGTGCCGCAAGCATCGGCGCGTCGACCCAAATATCCGGCAGATCCAAGCCCGGGATCAGGCGCACCAGCGCGCCCGCCGCCAGCGCAAGCACCGCGGGAATCGCCGCCCGGTCCAGCCCGCGCAGAAGCCGCGGCGCAAAGAGCAGCAGCCCGAGCGCAAGCGCGCGCAGCGCGTGCGGCGCGTATGCGGCCAGCCACGCCGGCGAAGCGGGGCCGTCGACCGATACGAGCGCCGCGGTCAGCTGCGGGTGCCGCGCCGCGAGCAGCCGCAGGCAAAACGGCAGCGCCGCCGTCAGCACCACCGCGAGCGCCCAGCCGCCGCTACGCGCACGCGGACTCGCCAATAACAGCCCGGCCGCCGCGCCGAGCGCACAAAGTCCGGCGTAGAGGTTCAGCGCGCCGCCAAGCGCAAAACAGAGCGCGCAAAGCAGCGCGAGCGGAATCGAGCGCCGCTTGACGGCCCCCGCCGCACTCGCCGAGCCCGCCGTAAGCAGCGCCGTCAGCAGCGTGAGCGCAAGCGTTCTCTGTCCAAGGAGCAGCGGCGGCAGCAAGGCGGCAAGCAGCAGCGCGCAGAGCATCAGCGCATCCGCCCGATTGCCGAGCGTCCACGTGAACGCGCAGGCGGCGGCAAGCCCGAGCGCCGCAGAGAACATAACCCCCGCCGCCCCGCCGGCCGGGTGAGACAGGCCGTAGAGCACAACGCCCACGGGCAGCAGCACCCAAAGCGCGAACGCTGCCGTGCGCGTGGGTTTGGCAAAGCAGAGCAATCTCAGCGCGCAGACCGCGCATACGGCCGCGAGCAGTTCCTCAACGAGCGTCCCCCAGCGAAACGGTTTCAGCGTGAGCGCGGAAAAGAGTAGCCACAGCGAAAGCAGCGCGCAAAGCGCGCCCGCGGCAATCTCCGCGCCGGAACGCGCCCCGCGCGGCTTGGCGCCGCCCGCCGCGCGCTTGCCCCGCCTGTTTTTTACCGATCCCGCCATAGCCTGCGCCGCCTAGAGCGGCTTGCTCTCCGGCAGCCCCGCCCGCCGCGGGTACTGCGCCGGCGTCGGGGCGGTCTTTTCGACGAGGACGAGCGTGCGTGCGCCGTAGTCCGCGCCGACCTGCTCGACGCGCGCGTTCGCGTGCAAAAGGTGCAGCGCCGCGCGGCTCTGCGCAAGCTCCCCGGCCGCGTCGCCCTTGTAGGCGATGGCAAGGCCCCCCACCTTAATCAGCGGCACGGTCAGTTCGACGAGCACGGGCAAGGCGGCGAGCGCGCGCGTTAACGCCACGTCGAACGCGCCGCGATAGCGCGCATCGCGCCCCGCGTCCTCGGCGCGCAGGTGCACAAGCTCCGCCTCGAGCCCGAGCGTTTCACAGGCCGCCGCCAGAAAGACAAGCCGCTTGTTCAGCGCGTCGAGCAGCGTGAGCTTGATGTCTGGCCGTACGATTAAAAGCGGCAGCCCCGGAAAGCCCGCACCCGTGCCGACGTCGATGAGGCGCGCGCCCGCGGGGATGTGCCGCTCGGCAGCGAGCGAGTCGACAAAGTGCTTTCGCGCGACCTCGTCTTTTTCCGTAATGGCGGTGAGGTTCATGCGCGTATTCCACTCGACGAGCAGCGCGTAGTACGCCTCGAAGCGCTCAAGCTGCTCATAGGTTAAGTCCGGGCGAAGCGATCGCAGCGTATCCTTCATGCGGTTCCCTCCGGTTTGCGCGCGGCGGGCGGTGTAAAGCCGCGCTTGCAGTAGATCAATAGCACGCTGACGTCCGCGGGCGTTACCCCCGAAATGCGCGCCGCCTGGCCGACGTTCATGGGGCGCAGGGCGTTGAGCTTCTGCCGCGCCTCGATTCGCAGGCCGTCAAGCAAGAGGTAGTCGGCGTGCGCGGGCAGCGGCGTATCCTCGAGCGCGCGGGCGCGGCGCACCTGTTCGAGCTGCTTTTGGATGTAGCCGTCGTATCGCGCGAGCGTATCGACGCGCTCCTCGGCCTCCCAATCGAGCGCGGGCAGCGCGGTAAAGAGCGCCGCAAGGTCCGTATAGCACAGGTTCGCGCGCTTGAGCAGGTCGAAGAGCTTTGCACCCGCCGCCGGCACGCTCTCGCCCTTTTCGGTCAGCAGCGTTCGCAGCGCTTGTGAAGGCGGCGCGACGCGCGAGAGGGCCGCGAGCGCCGCATCGACGCGCGCGCGCTTTTGCATGAGGCGATCGTAGCGCCGCGCCGAGATCAGCCCCGTGTAAAGCGCCTTCTCGGTGAGCCGCTCGTCGGCGTTGTCCTGGCGCAGCAGCAGGCGGTATTCGCAGCGCGAGGTCATCATGCGGTACGGCTCCGGCGTACCCTTGAGGGAGAGGTCGTCGACGAGCACGCCAAGGTAGGCCTCGTCGCGCCCGAGCGTAAAAGGCTCTTCGCCCCGGCAAAACAGCGCCGCGTTCACGCCCGCAAGCCAGCCCTGCGCCGCGGCCTCCTCGTAACCCGAGGTGCCGTTGATCTGCCCCGCCGAAAACAGCCCCGGCACGCTTTTAACGGCAAGCGAGGCGTCGAGCACGGTCGGCTCGAGGCAGTCGTACTCGATGGCGTAGCCAAGCCGCATGACCTCGCAGCGCCTCAGTCCCGCCATCGTATGCAGCATGTCGATCTGCACGTCGCCGGGCAGGCTTGTGCTCATGCCCTGCACGTACATTTCATCGGTGGAAAGCCCCTCCGGCTCGATGAACGCCTGGTGGCGCTCCTTGTCCGCAAAGCGCACGATTTTGTCCTCGATCGAGGGGCAGTAGCGCGTGCCCGTGGCGTGAATCCTGCCGCTGTAAAGCGGCGAGCGGTGCAGGTTTTCCCGGATGATCCGATGCGTTTCCTCGTTTGTATAGGTTAAATAGCACGGGGTCTGCTCAAGGCAAAGCCGCCCGTTGAGAAACGAGAACGCGGGCGTCGGCACGTCGCCGTCCTGCCGCTCCATCTCGCCCAGGTCAAGCGAACCCTTCCGTACGCGCGCGGGCGTGCCGGTCTTAAAGCGCTGCAACGGCAGGCCGAGCGCTTTGAGCGCGTCGGAGAGCGTCTCGGCGCGCAGCAGTCCCGCCGGGCCGCTGTCCTTGACAAAATCGCCGACGAGCACGCGGCTTTTAAGATACACGCCCGTACAGAGCACGAGCGCGCGGCCGGCGTAGGAAAAGCCCTCCGCCGTGACGAGGCCGCTGATCTGCCCGCCGCTTGTAAGGATGCGGCTTGCCTCGCCCTGCGCGAGCACAAGGTTTTCCTCGCGTTCGAGCGCGCATTTGATCCGCTCGTGATAGCGCCGCTTGTCCATCTGCGCGCGCAGCGAGTGTACGGCGGGGCCTTTGCCGGTGTTGAGCATGCGCATCTGAATCAGCGCGTCGTCCGCGGCAAGGCCCATCTCGCCGCCGAGCGCGTCGATCTCGCGCACAAGGTGGCCCTTACCCGTGCCGCCGATGGCCGGGTTGCAGGGCATGAGCGCGATGGCGTCTAAGTTCAGCGTTAAAAGCAGCGTGCGCCGCCCCATGCGCGCGGCGGCGAGCGCCGCCTCCACGCCCGCGTGTCCGCCGCCGACGACGATGAGTTCGAATCCGTCCCTTTGGTTCATACGCGCTATTTTATCACAGGGCGGATTTACCCGCAACGCAGGCGGATGTGCTATACTGATATGGATCTAGCGCGGCGCGGGATGCGCCGATCGGCAAACCGTTCAAGGAGGGTGTTTCATGGGACGCATGCGCCTGCTCAACGAAAGCAAGGGCCAGACCTTCGAGGGATTCTGCATCGTCAAAAGCGTTTTGGTAAAGTCCAACGTCAAGGGCAGCGACTACCTCGACCTCGTGCTCGCCGACAGCGAGGGCGAGTGCGCGGCCAAGCTCTGGGATTATAAAAAAGAAGTGTTCGGCGCCTACGAGGCCGACGACATCGTCAAGGTGCGCGGCGGCATCACGATCTGGAAGGACGCCGAGCAGCTCAAGGTCGATAAGATCCGCCACGTCACCGACGAGGACGACGTGGATATGTCGCGGCTGCTGCCCTGCGCGCCCTACGACCCGGAATGGCTCTACGACGAACTCTTCGCGCTCGCGGGAAACTTTGCCGACGACGATCTAAGGCGGCTTGTGCAGTATCTCATGCGCGAAAACCGCGAGAAGCTGCTCTTCTACCCCGCCGCAGTCAAGCTGCACCACGCCACGCGCGGGGGGCTTTTGCACCACATTTGGACGATCGCGCAGCTCGCAAAAAGCGTCGTCGCGATCTACCCGGCGCTCGATCCCGACCTCGTTTACACGGGCGTGATCCTCCACGACCTCGGCAAGCTCGTTGAGCTTGACACGGGCTCGCTCGGCCTTGCCGGGGCCTACACCACGCGCGGCCAGCTCGTGGGGCATATCTCGATCGGCATTTCGAACGTCAGCGCCGCCTGCGAGCTGCTCGGCGTGCCCACGGAGACCGCGATGCTCGTCGAGCACATGCTGCTTGCCCACCACGGCCAGTCGGAGTTCGGCAGCCCCAAGCCGCCGATGTTTCCCGAGGCCGAGGTGCTCGCCGAGCTCGACCTGCTCGACAGCAAGATGTACGAGATGTTCGACGCGCTCGAGAGCGTGGCGGTCGGTTCGTTTTCCGAGCGGCTGTGGGCGCTCGACAACCGCCAGCTCTACCGCCACGGCCACGGCGGCACGCGTCCCGCCGGGGAATGAAGCGCGTTGTCCCCTATGAAAAACCCGCCGTCCGGTCTGCCCGGCGGCGGGTTCCGCTTTGCCGTTTGGCGCGCGATGCGCCTTCTTCGCCCGTTCCAATGCGGGCCGGATTGAGAAACCGGTCCGCCCGCCGAACGCATGCCGGATTTTGTTCCCCCTAAGCGGCAGTATGGCGCAAAATCGCGGTAATCCCCCGTAGCGGATTTCCCAAATTCTGTTATAATGAATATATGAAAGATCTGTCCGAAACCGCCGAATCATCCCGATCGTCGCGCCGAAGCAAACTGCTTGCCGGCGCGGCCATCGCGCTGTTTGTGCTCGCGCTCGCCGCGTTCGCCATCCTCGCTTGGAAGCCGCTCGTCGGCGCGTTTGAAGACCCCGCCGCCTTTCGCTCCTGGATCGATGCGCGCGGGCCCTGGGGGCGCGTGCTGTTTCTCGGCATGATGACCCTGCAGGTCATCGTCGCCTTCCTGCCCGCCGAGCCGCTCGAGATCGCCGCGGGCTACGCCTTCGGCGCGTTCTGGGGCACGCTGCTCGTCTGGGCCGGGCTGATCCTCGGAAGCCTCGCCGTGTTCCTCTTCGTGCGCAAGCTCGGCGTCAAGGCCGTGGAAGTGTTCTTCCCGCGCGAGCAGATCGACTCCGTGCGCTTCCTCAACGATGAAAAGAAGCTCGGCGCGGCCGCGTTCTTTCTCTTCCTGATCCCCGGCACGCCGAAGGATCTGCTCACCTACTGCGCGGGGCTTACCAAGATCCGCCTCGTGCCGTGGCTGCTGCTAACCTCGATCGCCCGCCTGCCCTCGGTGCTGACCTCGACGCTTGGCGGCAACGCGCTTGGATTAAAGCGCTACGGCCTCGCGATCGCCGTGTTCGCCGCCACCACCGCGCTCAGCGTGCTCGGCATACTGCTTTACCGCGCGCGCGAGCGCCGGCGCACGCTAAGCGGGATTGCCCGGGAGATCGCCGCAACCCCGCTCGAAGAAGGGCCGGCGCCCAAGGGTTAAGCCGCCCCTAAATCCTCGCGCCATCGCCGCCCGAACGCCTGTTTGCAGCGGAAACGCCGCTTCAGCGAGCGGGCGTTTTTTATTTTTCAGGAGGCGGCCCGGTCTTCCAAATAAAGCAGGATGCCGCTCGTGATCGCGTCGGCAAGCAGATCCTGATAGTCGCTTTGCTGAAGCAGTTTTTCATCCGCGGCGTTCGAGAGGAAGCCGCATTCGACGAGCACGGCGGGGCAGGCGCACTCGCGCACGACGAAGTAGTCGCCGGGGTTCGCGAGCTTGCGGTCCCTTCCGGCCGCGTCGCAGATGGCGTCGATGACGCTCTGGGCGAGTTTGCGCCCCTGCTCGGAGCCGATCATATAGTACGCCACCGGGCCGGCGACGCTGCGCTTTGTAAACTTGTTCATGTGTACGCTCACGACGAGGTCGACCTCTTCCTGATTGAATATCTCGATGCGCCGGTCGATGTCGCCGCGCTTCGTCGGCGCAAGCGCGTTTTCGTCGACGCGCGTCATGATCACCGATATGCCCCGCTCGGAAAGGCGATCCGCAAGGCGCAGCGCCACCTCGAGGTTCAGGCCCGCCTCGACGACGCCCGTATCCGTACCGACCGCGCCGCCGTCCGGCCCGCCGTGGCCCGCGTCGACGACGATCGTGTACGCGTCCGCCACGGCCTCCACCGCCTCGGGTTCCGCCGCGCCATAGGCGATCCATTCCGCCGCGCCAAAGAGCGAAACCGCGATCGCCGTCGCGACGCAAAGCGCCGCAAACCACTCCCCCAACGCGCGCAGCATACCGCCCCGCTTCCCCCTTTGCCTTGGCGCGCCGGCGCCGTATCGTTACAGCATATGAGCGGCAGATGCATAGATATTCCCGAAAAAGAAGCGCATATTCACGGCGATATCCACAGCATCCACATAGTTATCCACAGGCCTCCCCTCGGTCGGAACACGTCTTTTTGGACTTGTCCACACTGTTCACCCTGAATATTTCACCGACAAAAAACGAAAAATGCGCCGTGTTTTCGATGCAATCGGCGCACTTCTATGCAAATGTGACGAAAACGTGTACCGGCTTTGTCCGGCGCGGGGCGGCTTTTTCCCCCGCGCGTTATGCAGGCGGCGCGGCCTCGATGGGCAGATACGGCGTCGCGTTGAGCGAGAGCGCGTCAAGCCGGCCTTCGCGTAAGCGTCCCCAGGCGGCGGCGCCGACCATGGCGGCGTTATCGGTGCAGTAGCACATGTCCGGGCAATAGAAGGAAAGCCCCGCCTCGGCGGCGCGGCGCGCGAGCGTCTCGCGCAGGGTTTGGTTCGCGGAAACGCCGCCGGCCAGCGCGAGCTTTTTGCCCGCCTCGCCCTCCTGGGCAAGCGCCGCGCGCACGGCCTTGTTCGAAAGGATGTCCACCACCGTCTTTTGAAAGGAGGCGGCAAGATCGGCCTTATCGGGCTGTTCTCCGCCCTGCCGCGCGTGCTCGAGCCGGTTGACGAGCGCGGTCTTGATGCCCGAAAAGCTAAAGTCGAAGCCCTCGCCCTCGTTGAACGCCGAGTGGAAGCGGTAGCGCGCGGGATCGCCCGAGGCCGCAAGCCGCTCGAGATTCGGCCCGCCGGGATACGGCAGCCCAAGCGCGCGGGCCGCCTTGTCAAAGGCCTCGCCCGCCGCGTCGTCGCGCGTGCGGCCGAGCAGGCGGTAGCGGTCGTACCCTTCGACGAGGACGATGTGGCTGTGCCCGCCGGAGGCCACAAGGCAGGTAAACGGCGGCTCAAGCGCGGGAGAGGTCAAGTAGTTTGCCGCGATGTGCGAGGCGATGTGATGCACGCCGAGAAACGGCAGCCCCAGGGCAAGCGCAAGCCCCTTGGCGTAGCTTAGCCCCACAAGCAGCGCCCCGACGAGCCCCGGCCCGTTCGTTGCGGCGATCGCGTCGACTTCGGAAAGCGTCACGCCCGCCTCCTCGAGCGCACGCGAGACGACCGGCCCGATCATACAAACATGGTTTCGCGAGGCGATCTCCGGCACCACGCCGCCGTAGGGCACGTGCAGCGGAATCTGCGTATGCACGGCGTTCGAGAGCACGCGCCGGCCGTTTTCGACGATCGCCGCGGCGGTCTCGTCGCACGAGGTCTCGATGGCGAGCACACGGATGCGTTCCTGCCCCTTTTGCGCCTGCAGCCGTAAGGTCGCTTTTACCTCATAGGTCGTCATCGAGAAAACCCGTGTCGTCGGCGACGCCATGGCGCTGTTTCTTTTTCGCAACCGCCTGCGGGGCGCTCTTTGCGCGTTCGGCCGGTTTTTCGGCGATCTCGGCGGCCTTCCGGCTCGCGGTCTGCTCACGCGTGGCGTTGCGCGCGGTATTGCGTTCGGCGGCAAGCCGTTCCTTTTGCGCGGCTTTCTCCGCCTCCTCGGCCTGCTTTGCCCGCCGCGCCTTCGCCGCGGCCTTGCGGGCGCGCTGTTCGGCGAGGCGCTTCTCCGCCTCGGCGGCGGCCTTGGCCTCCTCGCGCGCCTTCGCGCGCGCGGCCTTCGCGGCCCTGACCTGCTTTGCGCGCGCGCGCATCGCCGCGCGGCGGCGCTGATACCCGCCCGAGGCGGCGACGAGCGCGAAGACGCTCAGCGCCATCAGCAGCGCGACGACGGCCCCGGCGTAGAGCGCGATGTTCTTGATGATATCCGCGAACATCTCTTCGGGCAGCATGTTGATCATGCGGCTCTCGGTCATATCGAAGAGCCAAAGGTCGTTCCAAAACAGCATCTCGTGGAAAAACGTCCAGAAATTCGAAAAGTCGAGCGCCGCCCAGGTGCCGAGGAAACCAAAGATCAGCAGCACCACGAACGCGCCCGAGAGATAGCCCTGCGCAAGCCGCTGCGGCGCCCTGCGGAAGTCCGCCACGGCGGCAAAGAGAAAGAGGATGAGCAGCACGAGCACGCCGACGTCCCGGTACGAGGCGATCGTAAGGTAGATCTCGCGCACATCCCGCATGTGCGTGTTCTCCTGCTCGAGCGAGAACATATCGACCTTTTCCCCGTTCTGCGTCACCGTAACCCGGATGTCGTCCGCGTCGCCCTCCATGTAGTCGACAAGGCGCGACATCGCGCGCACGAGGTCGGCATTGCCTATGCCCATCTTCTCGCCGATGCGCAGCGTCGTAAACTCGTTGTTGATGAACGTCTCGTTGTTGACCACGACGCCGATCATCGTAAACACCACGACGAGGATGAATATTATGGAAGCTATCGTCGATAATCCGACGGATATAACCTTTTTCATAGGCTGGATCGCGCTCCTTCCGGCGGGAGAAATCTCGCCCCCTCACGGGCAGGGTTATTATAGCACATTCCTCAAATCGGCAAAAGTCTTGTCATGCCGTTTAAAAAACGGTACAATGGCACCATTCCCCGCCGGCGCGAACCGCTTTTTGCGTGCGCCGATCAAACGAGAGAAGAGGTGACGTATGAGCTTCCGTATTTTTACCGACGCAACCAGCGACCTTCCGGCCCGCTATGCCGAGGAACTGAACATAACCGTGATCCCCATGCTCTTCACCCTCGACAATCAGGAGTATCAGTACGTACCCGGCCGTTCGGACATGCCGATCGAGACGTTCTTTGACAAAATGAAGGGCGGCGCCGCGCCGACGACCGCGCAGATCAACACCTTCACCTTCGTTGAAACCTTCGAGCCCGTGCTCGCCGCCGGCGAGGACGTGCTCTACATCGGCTTTTCCTCCGCGCTCTCGGGAACCGTACAATCCGCGATCGCCGCCGCGGACGAACTCATGGCAAGGCACCCCGGCCGCCGCGTGGCCGTCGTCGATTCGCTTGGCGCCTCGCTCGGCGAGGGGCTTCTTGTCTACTATGTTGCCCGCAAAGCCAAAGAGCTTGATTTTGAGGCGCTCGTGCGCTGGGCCGAGGAGAACAAGCGGCGCTTCGTGCACTGGTTTACGGTCGACGACCTCGTCTACCTCAAGCGCGGGGGGCGCATCGGCGGCGCGACCGCCGCCATCGCCACCGTGCTCAACATCAAGCCCGTCATGCACGTTGACGACGAGGGCCGCCTTGTTGCCGTGAGCAAGGCGCAGGGCCGCATGCGCTCGCTGCGCGCGATGTTTGAAAACATGGTCAAATCCGTCGACGAAGCCGCGACCGACACCGTGTTCATCGGCAACTGCGCCTGCTTTGAGGACGCGGAGTTTCTCGCCTCGCTGATACGCGAAAAGTACCCGAACATGACGGTCGTCGTCGAGACGATCGGCACGAGCATCGGCGCGCACTCCGGGCCCGGTACCGTGGCGCTCTTCTTTGTCGGTTCGCCGCGCTGAAACGCTTTTCCGCGCGTCATGCTTTGTTTGCCATCTTGGCTCCCTGCACGCCGACCGGCGTGCAGGGAGTCTGTTTTTTTGAAGAAACGCGCAAGCGCCCGCCGCGGCGCAATGCCGGACGCGGCTATGAGCGCCCCCGCCCTAAAAAGCCATAGCGGCACGGGGACGGTTCTTCGCCCGCCATGATGCGGCGCGGCAGGGTGTTGCGGCTTCGATCCCGCGCGGCGCTTGCATTCCGCGCGCGTTTGCCATTACAATATAGAATGGCTGTATGTCCACATCGCTTACCCGAAAGGAGCATCGCATGGATCTGATCATCGAAGGACGCCCGATCAGCGCGCAATGCGGCGAATCGCTGCTCACGCTGATTCGCCGGCTTGGGCTCGACACGGACGACCTGCGCACCCGCCCGCTCGCCGCGGCCGTCGCGGGCGAGATTTTTACGCTTAACTACATCCCCGTGCGCGAGCGGGACGCGAAAGCGACGCAGCGTGTCACACTGCGCCGCGCCATGCGGGCGGCCGGCGGCAAGGTCGAATTGTTGCGCTACGGCAGCGCCAACGGCAACCGCGTCTACGAGCGTACGATGCTCTTCGTCTTCCTCTACGCCATGCGCGAGCTTTTCCCGCATACGCGCGTGCAGGTCAACTACGCCATCGGCGCGGGGCTCTACATCAACGTCGTGCGCGACACGCCGTTGACCTGCGAGGAGGTCGGGCGCATCCAGTGCGCGATGCGCCGCATCGTCGAGGCGGACTACCCGCTCGAACGCAAGCGCATCGACATCGACGACGCGATCGACTTTTTCTCGAACGACGGCCAGCTCGACAAGGTGCGGCTGCTTCGCTACCGCCAGTTTTCCTACTTCGACGTCTACCGCCTTGGCGACTACATGGACTACTTCTACGGCGAGATGGCCCCCTCGACGGGCTATGCGCGCGTATTCGACCTGCAGGCCTACGAGCCGGGACTCTTCTTGCTGCGCCCCTCCGAAAGCGACCCCAACACACCGGCGGCGCACGTCTCGCTGCCGCGGCTGTGGTCGGTGTTTTCCGAGAGCGACGAGTGGGGGCGGCTCATGCGCTGCAACGCCGTGGCCGACCTCAACGACATGGTGCTAAACGACGATGTGCGCTCTTTGATACGCGTCAACGAGGCGCTGCACGAGAAACGCTTTGCCTCGCTTGCGGATGAGATCGTCCAGCGCGGCGCGCGCGCGGTGCTCATCGCGGGGCCGTCGAGCTCCGGCAAGACCACGAGCGCCAACCGGCTCTGCACGCAGCTGCGCGTATACGGCAAATCGCCCGTGCTGCTCTCGCTCGACGACTACTACATCGACCGCGACAAGATTACGCCCGATGAAAACGGCGAGGTTGACCTCGAGCACATCAACACGATCGATGTCGAGCAGTTCAAAGACGACCTTACCCGCCTGCTCGCGGGCGAAATTGTCGAGCTGCCGCGCTTCGACTTCATCCGCCAGAAGCGCGTGATGGACGGGCACACGCTGCACATCGACGCGAACACGCCGCTTGTCATCGAGGGCCTGCACGCGCTCAACCCCGCGCTGCTGCCCGAGAGCGTCGATCGCGGCCTGATCTTCCGGCTCTACGTCTCGGCGCTGACCACCCTCAACCTCGACGACCACAACCGCATCTCGACGACCTCCATCCGCCTGCTTCGCCGCATGGTGCGCGACCATGAAACGCGCGGCGCTTCGATCGAGCGCACGCTCTCGATGTGGAGCAGCGTGCGGCGCGGCGAGGAGCGCTGGATCTTCCCCTTCCAGGAGGATGCGGACGCGCTGCTGAACACGACGCTTGTATACGAGCCCGCCGTGCTCAAAAAGCACATCTTCCCGCTGCTCACCGCCGTGCAGCCCGAGAGCCCCTTCTACGAGGAGGCGCGCGGCATCGTCAAATTCCTCAACTACTTCGTCGAAGCCAACGTCGAGGACGAGATTCCCCCGACCTCGATCCTGCGCGAGTTCATCGGCGGCAACACGTTTTACCGCTGAGCTTGGACGCCGCCCGCCGCCCCGGCACCCTCCGCACGGGCCGCCGGGAACGCATGGGATTGCCGCTTCGCCAAAGCCGCGGCAAGCGCCGCTTCCGCCCCGTTTGACGGCTGTTCTCCCATAAAAAGGCTGCCATTCCCTGCCAAAAAGGCGTTCCGGTTACGATTTGGTTAAGAAACGGAAAACGATTTGTCAGAATATTGACTTTACAAAACCCGCTCCGTATGATGAGAGCAGTTAAGATATCTGGAATGAAGGCACACAAAACCGTTCCGATCATAAAGGAGGAACAACAAATGAAGCGTTTCAAACTTTCCAGGGCACTCACTTTTGTGATGGCGCTGGCGTTCGCGGCCGGCATCCTCGGCGTATCCGGCACGGCGCTCGCCACCGTCGACAGCGTCGGCATCAGCCCAAGCATCGCACCCGTTACGGTAGGCAGCGACACCTACATCCCGCTGCGCGTCGGCGAGTCGGTAACCCTCGTGGGCTCCGCGGCAACCACGGGCTCGACCGTTGACCCCGCTGCGGGCTACGCGTGGGCGTTGTCCGGCGGCACCAACGTCTCGCTCTCGGCCACCACGGGCAACACGATCACCGTCACCGGCCTTTCGGCCGCCGATCCCCTCGCCACCATCACCCTGACCGCGACGGACAGCGACACCGCCACCGGTACGGCAGCCGTGAACATCAAGGTGCTGGCAATGAGCACGAGCGACACGGGCGCGACGCTGATTCCGGGCGCGACCAAGCAGCTCAACGTCGGCAACGCGCTTGCCGTCGCCTGGACCTCGAGCAACACGAGCGCCGCGACGGTCAGCAGCGCGGGCCTTGTTACGGCGGTCGCCGGCGGTACGGCAACCATCACCGCAACGAGCAACCCGGGCGGCGCCGGCGTCGCAACGCAGACAAAGACGTTCGACTTTACGGTGCCGACCATCACGCTCACCCCCGCGGAGCAGACGATTACCTCCGCGAGCACCAGCACGGCGCTTACGCTCAAGGTTGAGAACGCGGGCGATTGGGTCGCGTCGCCGCCCACCATCACCTGGTCGAGCAGCAACAGCACAGCGGGCTCGCTGACGGTCGCGCCCGCCAACTTCACGGTAAGCGGCACCACGCTCACCGCCAACGCGACGTTCGTCTCGAACGCGGCCGGCACGTCGGTTTCGTCGACGATCAAGGCCGTCATCAACGGCAAGAACGTGGAAAAGAGCGCGCTCGTTAAGGTGCAGACCAAGCGCTACCTCACGATCGAAGGGCCGATCGCGCTGGATAAAACCACGAAGACCGGCACGTATACCGTGACCCGCCACGAGGCCAACGGCACGGTCGTCGACGACGACACGAGCACCGTGCACTGGAGCTGGAGCTCGAGCTATCTTTCCATCACGAGCGACACGCTCAACAAAAGCCGCGCGAAGATGACGGACGGCAAGGCGCAGATTCAGCTGCAGGCCCGCTACAATACGCCCACCGACGGCACGAAGCTCTACACCTGGATCAACTCCGACACGGCCGGCAAGGTCAATTTGGCGATCAAGATCACCGGTTTGGAAGCGCTGCCGCAGACCGGTCAGGACTTCACGCTTGCCTACGTATTCGGCGCGCTCAGCATGGTGTTGATCGCAGCGGCGGGAGTTCTCTATGGCGTCCGGAAAAAGCGCACACAGGCGTAAGCGCCGGCACGGCGGGGCGCGCGCCGAGCTCAACGTCATCCGCATCCTTGGCTGCAGCGCCATCGTACTCGGGCTTGTCGCGCTCGCGATCATCGGCTTTCGCCTCATAGAGGGCGAACAGGCGGGCAGCAGCGCCGAAGCGCTGCTTGCGGCGTATCGCGCCCAGCCAACGCCCGACCCCACCGCCGCCGCGGCCGCGACCGAGGAAATTCCCTCGCCCGAGCCCGGCGACGAGGATCTCGAACTCACCGACGCAAACGCCGACCTGAGCGCGGCCGTCTCCGCAAACGAGCACCTTGCGAGCGACGGCACGAACGCCGTGGACTATGAAACCGGCGAGTACGTGCGCCCCGACGCGCCGGAGGTCAACACCGACCTGCAGAACACGATCCAGAAGATCGTCGACGCGGCGGGCGAGGACGGCGTAATCGGCATCCTCGAGATCCCCGACCTTGGCGTGGAGCTGCCCATCATCGGCAAGTGGTCCTACAAGCTGCTCAAGATATCCGTCTGCCGCTATAAGGGCCCCACGCCGAACACGGCCGGCAACCTCGTGCTCATCGGCCACAACTACAAGAGCGGCGCGCACTTTGGCAACCTCAGCGAGCTGTCCGTCGGCGACGAGATCTACCTTACGGACTCCGCCACGAACACGCGCATGCGCTATGAGGTATACCAGGTCAAAAGCATCGCGCCGGACGCGTTCAGCGCGCTCAAATCGTATCATGGCGAATACGGGCTGACGCTCATGACCTGCAAGGACAACGGCACAAACCGCCTGCTTGTGCGCTGTGAGCAAAAGGCCGCCTCGTCAAACGGCTGAAAAATCGATATCGGCACAAAAAAACGCCCGCTTGCGCGGGCGTTTTGCTTTTGCCATCTTTTACCCACGCCCAAAACGGGCCGCACCGCGCCAACCGCGCGGGCATGCTCAGAGGATGCGCTTCGGACAGAAGTCGAGCTTGTCGGCCGCGACGCAGTGGTAGACGACGCCGTTTCGCTCGCCCTCGAACGCCGTGCGGCTGGCATCTCCATGCAGATGGCCGTAGAGCACCGTGGTTACGCCCGCCGCCTCGAGCAGTTCGGTAAAGCCGCTGCCGCCCTCCTTCTCGCAGACCGGCGGGAAGTGCAGCATCGCCACGCGCCGGCCTCCCTCCGCCAAAGCGTTGAGCGAAAGCCGCAGCCGGTCGAGCTCGCGAAGGTAGATCTTGCGATCCGCCTCGCCAAAGGCCGGCGCGCCTGGGCAGAGCCAGCCGCGCGTGCCGCACACGCGAATATCCTCCTCGGCGAACGCGTCGTTTTGCAGCGCCCGCATGCCGTCCGGCAGCAGCGCGCGCACGCGCCCGATCGCGCTCCACCAATAGTCGTGGTTACCCTTGAGCAGAATCTTTTTCCCGGGCAGCCGCCCGATAAACGCCAAATCGGGCAAGGCGTCCTCAAGACGCATTGCCCAACTGATATCGCCGGGGAGCAGCACAAGGTCTTCCTCGCCGACGACGCGGCGCCAATTTTCCTCAATCTTTTCGGCGTGGTCGCGCCAGGCCTCACCGAAGATATCCATCGGCTTTTCACTCGCGAGAGACAGATGCAGATCCGCGATGGCAAACAATCGCATGTCCGCCCCTCCTCCCGTATCGACGCCGGTCAGCCTTCCTCTTCCTCTTCCTCAATCTCGTCGGAGGAGACGGCCTCGTCGTACACCGCGTCAAGATCGGCCGCGTTCTCAAGCTCGACCTGCCGCTTCTGCTCCTTGAGGCACGCCATGCAGAGGTCGTTGCCATGCACCGCGGGCGATTCGCCGCACTCGGCGCAGAGGACCACCTCATCCTCGTCGGGCTCCTCATCCCCGTGACGCGTACGCGACTGCGCGCGCTTGAGCTCGCGCATGCAGACGTTGCAGTACCTTTCGTCCTCACGGATATAATTCAGCTCGCATCGGGGACATTTACGCATTGCCATGGATGCCAAACCTGCCTTCGTTTCGAAACATTACGGTGGATATTATGCAGAAGAATTCCCTGCATGTCAAGCGAAACCTTATCCTGCGCGTTTTGCCGCCAAAATATCGCCGGAATGGCAAAAAATGGCCGCCGGCGCTGCCCGGCGGCGGTTTGACTGCCTTATGTTGCGCGGGCCGCGGCTCAGTCCCACGCGGGGTCGCTGACGATCTCGGCAATGCGCGTGAGCAATTCATCGCGCCCGTCGCGTGTTTCCACCGAAAACGGAATCGCGTACGGCGGGGCCCCGAGCGCCTTGGCCGCGGCCGCCGCGTCGCGCGCGCGCTGCGCACGCGAAACCTTGTCCGCCTTCGTGCAGACGATCGTATACGGTACGCCGTGGTAGAGCGCCCATTTGAGCATGTGGCGCGGGCGGCCGCTGGTGAGATAGCTTTCGATCAGCTCGCCCCAGGCGCGTTTCTCCTCCTTGCCGACGGAGGCGTAACCGTAGCCCGGCAGGTCGACGAAATAGAGCGTTTCGTTGAGGCGGTAATAGTTGATAAGCCGCGTCTTGCCGGGGGTCTGCGAGGTCTTGGCGAGTTTTCTGTTGTTGCAGAGGCAGTTGATGAGGCTGCTCTTGCCGACGTTGCTGCGCCCGACCAGCGCGATTTCGCACGCGAGCGGGGCAGGGTAACTGCCACCCTGCCCCACGCTCGTGAGAAATTCGGCCTTCTTAATGCCGTACGGCTTCATAGCTTAAGTCCGCCGCCGGCAGGTTGAGCACCGGCTCCGCGCTGTGCGGGCTCGTCGTCAGGGCGCGGCGCAGCACCTCGTCGACATCCTCCGCGTAGTCGATCTTCAGCGCCGCCTTGATCTCGGCGGGCACGTCGTAGAGGTCCTCGCGATTGCTCGCTGGCAGCACGACGCGCTGTATGCCCGCGCGCACCGCCGCGAGCAGCTTCTCGCGCAGGCCGCCGATGGGCAGCACGCGTCCGCGCAGCGTGATCTCGCCCGTCATCGCCACCGCGCTGCGCACGGGGATGCCGGTGAGCGCCGAGACAAGCGCCGTGGCCATCGCCACGCCCGCGGAGGGGCCGTCCTTGGGCACCGCGCCCTCGGGCACGTGGATGTGTATGTCGAGCGACTCGAGAAAGCTTGCGTCGATGCCGAAGCGCGCGGCGTTTGCGCGCACGTAGGTCATGGCCGCCCGCGCCGACTCCTGCATCACGTCGCCAAGCTGGCCGGTGAGCTGCAGCGAACCCTTGCCGGGCACCGCCGCCGCCTCGACCTCGAGCGTTTCGCCGCCGACACTCGTCCAGGCAAGGCCGGTAACGACGCCGACCGTGTCCGGCCGCAGCGGTTCGACGCGCTTATACTTGCGCGGCCCAAGCCACTCGGTGATGCGCGCGTCGGTGAGCGTCAGGCGCGACCTGCCCTCGACGAGCTCGCAGGCGGCCTTGCGGCATACGCTCGCGATCACGCGCTCGAGCTCGCGCACACCCGCCTCGCGCGTGTAGCAGCCGATCAGCGTCTGCAGCGCGCCGTCGGGCACGCGCAGGTTGGTCTTTTTGATGCCGTGCTTTTCAAGCTGCCTGGACAGGAGGTGCCGCCGCGCGATCTCGAGCTTCTCGTCGAAGAGGTAGCTCGGCACCTCGAGCAGTTCCATGCGATCGAGCAGCGGGCGCGGGATCATGCCCGCGTCGTTGGCCGTCGTGATCAGCATGCAACGCGAGAGATCGTACGGCACCTCGAGGAAGTGGTCGACAAACGCGAAGTTCTGCGCGCTGTCGAGCACCTCGAGCATGGCCGAGGCGGGATCGCCGCGCACGTCCGCGCCGAGCTTATCGATCTCGTCGAAGAGCAGCACGGGGTTGATCGAGCCGGCCTTGCGCATGGCCTCGATCACGCGGCCGGGCTGCGCGCCGATGTAGGTGCGCCGATGTCCGCGCACCTCGGCCTCGTCGTGTACGCCGCCGAGGCTCATGCGCACGAACTTGCGGCCCATCGCCTCCGCGATGCCGCGCACAATCGAGGTCTTGCCCACGCCCGGCGGGCCTACGAGGCAGAGGATCTGCCCCTGCGGATTGCCGGTGAGCTTCTGCACGGCGAGACTCTCGACGATGCGCGTCTTGACGCGCTCCATGCCGTAGTGGTCACGATCGAGCACTTCCCGCGCATGCGCGAGATTGAGGTTATCCTTGGTTTCCAGGGTCCAGGGCAAGTCGAGCATCAGCTCGATGTAGGCCTGCGCCATCGGCGCCTCGTGGGAACCCGCGGGCAGCGAGGCAAAGCGGTCGATCTGCTTTTGCAGCGCCGTCCTCGCCTCCTCGGGAAAGTCGATTTCAGCCACCCGCGCGCGGTAGGTTTCGACAAGGCCCTCGTCGTTCTCCCCAAGCTCCTCCTGTACGGCCTTGAGCTGTTCGCGCAGCACGAACTCCTTCTGGTTATGCTCCATGGCCGCCTTGATCTTGCCCGCGATGCGGCGATCGACGTCCATGATCATGAGCTCGTTTTCGATGATGCCGAGCAGCGCCGCCGCGCGGACGATCAGGTCCGGCTCCTCGATGAGGCGCTGCTTATCCTCGAGCTTGCTTACCACCTGCTGGGCCACGCCGTCGGTGAGCTCGGTGAGCGTCGAAAGCGCGAGCACGGCCTCCCGCTGATCCTGGGTCAGGCGGTCGCGGCGCGTCGCGTGCTCGGTAAAGGCCGCGCTGAGCCGCCGCCGCAGCGCCTCGGCCGTGGGCGCGTCGGGCTCGACGATGTCGAGCACCTCGAGCTGGGCGGTAAAGTGCGGCTGCTCCGAGACCATCGCATGGACGCGCGCGCGCGCCATGCCGGTGACCAGGAGGTGCACCGTGTCGTTTTGGATGCGGAAAACCTGCCGGATGCGGCAGATCGTTCCGACCGGATACAGTTCGTCGGGCGAAACGTCGACGGTTTTCGCATTTTTCTGGGCGACAAAGAGCGCATAGCCCTCCTCCGAAAGCGCCTGCTCCATGGCGGAGAGCGTCTTCTTGCGGCCGATGTCGCAGTGCATGATCTCGCCCGGCAATACCGCGATTCCTCTGAGCGGTATGATGGGCAGGGTTATGATTCCTTTCAGTTCCATATCTTCACCTCCGTCACGGGGTAAACGTGTATACTCCCCGCGATCGTATGACCAGTATATATTCTTTCATTACAAGATGCAAACGATCGCGCGTATGCATTGCAACATCAGCCCGGCAACTTTGTGAACTTCTTTTTCGCGCTGGAAAATCATACGCCAAACGCTGCCACGCTATCCAATAATATGAAATATGGGACGCGCGCGCCCCGTTTTGGACAAAATTCCGCTTTACGCGCTAGCGGTAGAACAGGCGCGTCATCCAAAGCGAAACAAGCAGCGCCACCGCCGCCGCAACGAGCGCCACCGGCGCGGCAAACCGCGTCTTTTTGACTCCCACCGCGCCGAAGTAGATCGCAAGCTCGTAGAAGATCGTCTCGGACGAGCCCATGAGCACGCTGCCGGTGTAGGACGCGCGTGAGTCGACGCCCGCCGTGCTGAAAAGTTCCCGCAGCACGGCCATCGCCCCGCTGCCCGAGAACGGGCGTATCAAAATCAGCGGTACGACCTCCGGCTCGAGCCCCGCCGCCCGGCACAGCGGCGCGAGCGCGTCGGACAATCGGGTGAGCAGGCCGCTGTCCGAGAGCAGCCGCACCGCCGTGAGCATCGTGGCAAGATACGGCAGGAGTCTTAGTAGCGTCGGCAGCCCCTCGGCCGCCCCCTCGGCAAACGCCGCGTAGACATCCACGCCCTTGATCAGCCCCACCGCGATCACGGCGAGAAACAGCGCGGGCACGATATAGCTCGCCCAGCTCATCGGCGCGTAAGCAGGCGGCAGAGCAGCACCGCGGTGGCCGTGCCCGCCGCCGAGGCGATCAGCGACGGCAGTACGACGCTTGCCGGCGCGGCGCTGCCCGCGGCGCTTCTTAGCGCGATCAGCCCCGTCGGAATCAACTGGAGCATCGAGGCGTTGACGGCCACAAACACGCACATGTCGTCCGTCGCCACGCCGTTTGCGGGCAGCGCCGCGTCGAGCTCGCGCATCGCGGCAAGCCCGAGCGGCGTCGCGGCGTTTCCAAGGCCGAGTATGTTGGCGGCGATCGCGAGCGAGAGCGCCCCCGCCGCCGATCCCGCGCGCGGAAACAGCCAGCGCGTCGCCCCGCCGAGCCGCCTAGTAAGCGCCTCGAGCAGGCCCGCCTTGCGCGCCACGCCCATGAGCCCCATAAACAGGAGGTAACCGCCCGCGAGCTCAAGGCAGAGCGTCACCGCGCCGCCCGCGCCCGCGATCATGCTCGCAAGCGCCGCGTCGCCGCCCTGGGTCAGCAGCATGGTTATCGTGCCGCCGCAAAACAGAATCCCCCACAGCCAGGCCAGTTCGACCGCCCCCTTTCGCCCGGCGGGGCGGCAAAGCGCGCCGGCCGCCGCCGTCGCTTCATTCTATGTCGGAGGCGTTTCCGCCATGTCGAAACACAAGCACCGCCAGGACGCCCCGCCGGCGCGCCTAACCGGCGGATTTCCCGGGAAAGCCGACAAAACCCGGCTGCCTGCGGCGGCGGTTTTGCTTTCTTCCGGCGCAAAAACGGCGGCTTCGCCGAAGCGAAGCCGCCGTTTAAAGCGCAATCGCGCCGCTTTTTAGTAGTTGGCCTTGTTGATTTCGAAGTAGGCCTGCGGATGCTTGCACACCGGGCAAAGCTCCGGAGCCTTTTCGCCGACATAGATGTGTCCGCAGTTGCGGCACTGCCAGTAGACCTGATCGCCGCGGCGGAAGACCTCGCCGTCCTCGATGTTCGCGCGGAGCTTGCGGTAGCGCTCCTCGTGCTGCTTTTCAATCTGCGCAACCGCCGCAAACTGGTAGGCAAGCTGGTCGAAGCCCTCTTCCTTGGCTTCGCGCGCGAAGCGATCGTACATATCCGTCCACTCGTAGTGCTCGCCGTCGGCCGCCATGCCCAGCGCGGTCAGCACATCCGGCATCTCGCCGCCGTGCAGCGCCTTGAACCAGAGCTTGGCGTGTTCCTTTTCGTTGTCCGCCGTCTCGCCGAATATCGCCGCGATTTGCTCGTAACCAGCCTTCTTGGCCACCGACGCGAAGTAGGTGTACTTGTTGCGCGCCTGCGATTCGCCGGAAAATGCCTCCGCGAGGTTTTTCTCGGTCTTGCTGCCCTTGAGATCCATGTATTGCTCCCTCCTTGATCCTGTTGTTTCTTTATTATTCCTTCACCGCGTCCGCCAGCCCGCAGGCATGGCAGACGCCGCGCAGAACGACGTCGTATGAGCGAAGCGTAAAGCCCGTCTGCCGCTCAATCTCCTGCCCGAGCGGCGCGAACGCCGGAAGCGCCATGTCCGACACGGCGCCGCAGCTGTCGCATACGAGATGCGAGTGCGCGGGGCTGACCTTGTCGAAGCGGCAGCCGCCGTCTGCGAGCGGTATACGCCGGAGCCGCCCCGCGTCGACAAGCTGGTTGAGGTTGCGGTATACCGTTCCAAGGCTGAGCTTCGGCATCTCGAGCTTGAGCGCATCGTAGACCACATTTGCCGTGGGATGGTTGCTGCTCTCGGTCACGGCGCGGAAAATCCGTTCGCGCTGATGCGAATAGCGCATGTTCCGTCCCTCCCTTCCGACACGCTCTTAGTCAATAACAATTATCTTTATTATTTTAAAACAATCGCTTTCCGCCGTCAAGTGCGGTTTCTATTATAACACATCTTGCCGTTTTTCGAAGCGTTTGGCGCGTAAATCCGTTTTTTTGTCCGCTCAGCCGCCGCCAACCAGTCTTGTGAGCGGCTCCGGCACGCTGCCGGTCAGCTCGCTTTCGCGCAGCAGACGGGACATGTCGCGCTCGTAGACGCGCTTGAGGCGGACGATCTCGCTTGCGGAGAGCTCCATCTCGATGGCGTAGAGCAGCTGCTCTTTGGCCGCACGCGCCGTTTCCAGCAGCGCCGCCGCGTAGCTGCCTGTCGTGTCGGCGGGCAGGAGCAGCATAGCCTCGACGTCCTCGAGGCTTTTGGCAGCGCGCGCCGCCTCCTCGGCCGCCTTGTCGCGCTTGACGCTCGCAAGGTCGTATCGCGCGTCGCGCTTGATCGTTACGCCGAACTCCTCCTTGATGAGCGCGATGAGCTTCTTGTTTTTGAGCACGTAATAGGAGGCGTTGTAGACGTTGTTGACGTATTCGCCCTCGAGCGTCGTGCGTTTGAAGTTCGATTGGTCGAGCTTGAGCGCAAACGAGGCCAGCGCCGCGATCTGGGGAACGTTGAGGTTCGTGTAGACGTCGTCCATGACGGATTCGTAGATAGCCGGTATCGCGGTGAGCTTTTTTTGCGATTTCAGCTCTTCAAACACGGAAAGCAGCATGCGCTGCTGGCGGTCGTTGCGGCCGAGGTCGGTGCTGATGCCCCGGCGCGCGCGGCAGTAGTCGAGCACCTGCTGGCCGTCGAGGTGCTGAAGGCCCGTTGAAAGCGTACGGCCGTTGAGGTGGATTTCGACGTCCACATCGTAGTCCACGCCGCCCATCGCGTCGACAAGGCGCTTGAGCCCCGTCATGCTGACCCCCGCGTAGTAGGGCACCGGCACGCCGAGGAGCTGCTCGACGGTCTTCATGGTATAGGTAAAGCCCTCGCCCTGCGCCGCGCCGCCCTTTGCGAACGCGGCGTTGATCTTCCAGCGCCCGCGCGTGTTGTAGATGGGCGTGTAGGTATCGCGCGGAATCGAGATCAGGTGTACGCTTTGCTTCCCGAAATCGACCGCCACAAGCAGCAGCACGTCCGAGCGGAAGTTGTTCTTCTTGTTGCGATAGACGCTTTCGCTCTCGTCCTCGCGCTCGGGGCTTTGGTCGAACCCCACGAGCAGGATGTTGACGCGATCCTTCATAAAGTCCGCGTCGGCCTGCTTTTCGAGCGCCTCCTCCGGCGTAAGCGTAACGGCGGGCGTGGGCGTAATTTCGGCGGCGAGGCGCGTTTTAACCGGCGCGGGTGTCGCCGTATCGAACGCGCGCACGGGATCGACGCCGATGATATAGAGCGTGCGGATGCAGTAGACAAGCGCGAACGCGCCAAGCACATAGAGCAGGATCATCCAGGGTTTGCGCATAAAAAAACCTCCGCGCCGCATGAGCGTTTGCACGGAGTATTTTGTGTGTTCTTCGGTTTCTTTATTTAATCAGCTCGATTTTAAGCGCTCCGGCCACACGCTTGTAGAGGAAAAACGTGATGAGCGAATTGACGACGGCCTTGATCGCGTTAAACGGGATGATCGCCGCGGGCAGCAGCGCAAGCACGGTTTCACGCGGTATGCCGTAGAAACGCACGGTGAAGACGAGGTTCATCGGGATCATCATGAGCAGCTGCAACAAAGCCCCCACGCCCATGCCGAGCAGCGCGCCTTTTTGCGTGCGGCTGCGCCGGTAGATCAGCCCCGCCGCGAGCACATAGCTGCCCGTGGCGCAAAAGTGCATGACCGCCCCGACCCACATGCCGTTCGGCGAGACGAGCAGCCATTGCAAAACGCTCACCACGGCGGTCAATATAAGCCCCCACAAGGGGCCGTAGAGGAACGTCCCGATCAAAATCGGCACATCCGCCATGTCGTATTCGAGGAACGCGGCGGCGGGAAAGATCGGAAAGCGCACGAGGTAGACGAGCACGACCGACAGCGCCGTAAGCATGCCGAGCTTGACGAGACGATCGATTCCCTGTTTGCGGTTCATAGAAGTCCTCCCAATCTGCTGTTCAATCCGTTCGCATACGCGCGGGCAGCGCGTTTTACAAAAGCAAAAAACCCCGCGAAAAACGCGGGGCGAAAGCACGGCAAAAGCGAGCCGTTTTGCTTCTCTCATCCGGACTTGCCGCAGATGCGCGGCTTACCGTCGGCGACGGATTCGCACCGTCTCGGTCATGATAACTCGCGGGCTTGTCGGCGCATTGCCGCATCACCGCCGGTGGGGACTTTCACCCCGCCCCGAAGCTATGCCGCCCGAACATGCGGGCGGATTTTTCCGCCGGAACGGCAAACACGCGCCGCCCCGAACCTTGTTTATCGTAACACAGATCGCTTGCGGGCGCAAGCGTCCCGCAAACGGCATTTTCCGCTTAAAGCGCCACGATCTCGCGCCGGGCGAGCAGTACGATCAGCCGCTCGCGCACACGCTTGCCAGTAAGCTGGCAAAGCGCCGCCGCGTAGAGCGAAAGCTGCCGTTCATGCCGCATGGCGGCGGCATGCGCGTCCTCGCCCGGGCGGGGGCGGTCGGTCTTGTAGTCTAAAACGATCCACGCGTCCTCTTCAAGCCAGCAGGCGTCGAGCACGCCCTGCACGAGCACGCGCTCGTTCGTCTCGCCTTCGCCGAGCGCCGCCGCCTCCATGCGCGCGGCGAACGCAAGCTCACGCTCAACGCGCGCCGCCTTGCGCATACGCGCCCAGAGCGGCGTGGTCAAAAACCAGCGTATCGCCCCCGCGTCCGCCGCCAAACGCTGCTCCTGCGTAAGCCGTCCGGTTTCGGCAAGGCGCGCGAGGAACGCCTCCGTCCCCTCCGGCGCAAGGCTGCCGTCGAGCGGCAGGTACTGCATGGCCTGATGCGTCGCCGTGCCGTAGAACGCCCCTTCCCTGGGCCGCCCGAGAAACGACGGCTCGCGCAGCTCCGGCGGCTCGTCCCCAAGGCCGACGCGGCTTGCCGCCCGCTTCGCGGGCAGGCTGAGCGCCCCCTCGTGCGGATAGCGCCAGGAGAGCCGTTCGGCAATCGCCGCCGTCACGGCGGGATCGGGCGGCGGCAGCGGTGCGCCTTCGCGCTCCGTCTCGGCGGCAAGGAACGCTTCGCGCGCATAGCATTGCGCGGCCAGCGTTTTTCTCGGCGTCATGAGCAGCCACCTTAGCGGCGTGCCGGTGTGCAGCACCGCCCAGGGCGAGGGGCTGCAGCCCGCCGCCATGCGTTCCTCGGGTTTGTTTTCGCAGCCCGTCAGGATCAGGCGGCCGCGCGCGCGCGTCATCGCCACGTAGAGAATGCGCATCTCCTCGCCGAGCTGCTCGTTTCGGATGCGCTGGGCAAGCATGGCGATGCCCTCGTCGGCGTGCAGCAGCAGCGAGTTGGCGGTGTCGCGCAGGTTAAAGCGCTTGCCGAGCCCGGAGACGAACACCACCGGAAACTCCAGCCCCTTCGCGCCGTGGCTCGTAAGGATGCGCACAACGTCCGCCGTGACCGTCTGCGCCGCGCCGACGGAGGCGTTGTTTGCCGCAAGTTCGACGTGGCGCAGGAAGTTCCACACGCCGCGCGCGCCCCCGCGCTCGAAGGCATGCGCCTTGTCGAGCAGCGCGTCGAGGTTGGCCTGCCGCTGCAAACCGCCGTAGCTTGCGCCCATCTCCTCGTAGAAGCCCGTCTCATCGAGCAGGCGGCCGAGCAGTTCCTCGACGGATACGAGGCGGCTCTCCGCACGGTAACCATCGAGCCGGGTTAAAAACGAGCGCGCCCGCCGTCCAAGCGCGTTTTCCTCCTCCGCATAGGAGGCAAACGCCGCAAAGAACGAGCCCTCGCGCCGCGCGGCGCGCACCGCGGCAAGCTCGCCAAGCGTAAAACCGCCGATCGACGAGCACAGCACCGAGAGCAGCGGCACGTCCTGGCGCCGGTTGTCGATCACACGCAGCAGGTTCAGGAGAATCTGCACCTCGATCGCGTCGAAATAGCCGCCGCTCGACTGGGCGTAGCACGGCACGCCGCAGCGCGAAAGCGTCTGCGCCACAATCTGCGCCCCCTCCCGCGCGCGTAGCAGCACGGCAAAGTCCGCGTAGCGGCAGGGACGTTCCCGCCCGGAGCCGGGATCGCGTATCGTTTCCTCCTCCATCAGCGCGCGGATGCGCCCGGCGATGAGCCGGGCCTCCACCTCGAGGTCGGCCGCGTCCTCAAGCGCGTCGCCCTCCTCCGTCTCCGCGCGGTTCGTGCCGATGATGTGCAGCTCCGCGCCGCCCCGCCCCGGCTCGCCGCCGCAGACGAGCCTCGCGCGATCGTCATAGTCCAGCTCGCCGGCCTCGCGCGACATCAGCGCCGAAAACGCCTCGTTGACGCTTTCGAGCACCGCGCGCGCGCTGCGGAAGTTCTTTGTCAAGTCCACGCGCCGGCCCGCGCCGCCGTCAAAGCGCGCGAGCTTTTCGAGAAACAGACCCGGCTCGGCCTGGCGGAAGCGGTAGATCGACTGCTTGACGTCGCCCACAAAAAAGAGGTTGTCTGCCCGCGCCACCCTTTGCACGATCGCCTCCTGCACGCGGTTGACGTCCTGGTACTCATCGACGGCGACCATCTCGAATTTTTCGCGGTACTCCATGGCGACGGCGTCATGCGAAAGCGCGCGGAGCGTAAGGTGCTCGAGGTCGGCATAGTCGAGCCAGCCCGCCTCGCGCTTGCCCTGCGTATAGGCGGCCTCGAAGCGCCCGACGAGCCGCGTCAGCGCCGCCACCGCCTCGCCCGCGCGGCGCATCACCATAAGCGTCTCGCCCGACGGCCGCTGCAGGCGCGCGCGCTGGTCCTTGATCAAATCCTTGCCGAGCTGGCGGCTCTCCTGGACGGGTTTCTTTTCGCCATCCTCCATGCCGCGCGGAAAGCGCATGGTCTGGTACGCGATGCTCCCGAGCGCCTCGCGGTACGCGTCGTACCCTGCGCAAAGAAGCAGCGCGCGATAGCGCGAAAGGTCGTCGTCGAGCACGGAGATCACGCCCGCGAGCGCCGGCGAAAGCGCGTCCCGTTCGCGCGTAAGCGCCGAGATCACGAGCGAGAGTTCCTTTTTGCAGTAGGCCACCGCGTCGTCAAGCCGGCTTTTGAGCGCGGCCTCGTCGCCGTAGCGCGCGGCGGCTTCGCGTAGCCACGCCTCCGGCTCCGGCAATGAGCGCGAGAAGCCATACGTGCGCCTTACGGCCTCCCAGGCCGCTTCCTCGCCGCCGAGGGCCGCAAGCAGCGCCATGTAGTCGCGATCCTCCGCGGCGGAGAGCTCGCTTAGCAGTGCGTCCTTGATGGTCTCAACGAGCGCCGCGCTCTCCATTTCGTCCGCGACGCGCGAAGCGGCTGGCAAGTCCACGATGTGGTACTGCCGCTTGAGCACGCGCATGCAGAACGCGTGCACGGTCGAGATATACGCCCCGTCCGCCGCGCGCGCCTGTTTTCGGAGGTAGCGCATCCGTTCGGGGTCCTGTTCCGCGTCGGCAAGTGCGTTGAGCCGCTGCGCGATGCGCCCCTTCATCTCGGCCGCGGCCGCGCGCGTAAACGTGAGCACGAGCAGGCGCTCGATGGGGCAGCCGTCCTGCACGCGGCGCACCACGCGCTCGGTCAGCACGGCCGTCTTGCCCGCGCCCGCCGCCGCCGAGACGATGAGGCTGCCGCCCGCCTCGATCGCCTGTTTCTGTTCACTCGTCCAGTTCATGCGCGCCTCCGCGTTCGAGGAGTTCGAAGAATTCCTTCTGCCTGATCGTTCCATACCGCCGCGCCGAGCAGCCCGGCACGCCGGGATCGAACCGGCAGACGCTGCCATAGTCGCAATAGCGGCAGGGGTCCTTCCCCCGGCCGCGCGCGGCGGGAGAGGCGGCCGTGCCGCCCGCAAGCATCTCTTCGAGCGTCCGCTCCGCCCTGTTCACCGCAAGCTCGAGCAGCGACTCCATCTCGCGCGCCGAGCATACGCTGCCCGCCGCTTCCTCCCCGCCAAGGCGCACGCCCGCAAGCACGGAGGACTCGCCGTCCAGCCCCGTCTCGCCAAGCCGCAGCACAGCGGGTTCGGAAAGCGAAAGCCCCTTGAGGCGGAATGCGTCAATCACCGCGCTTGCAAGATCCTCCTCCGCGTCCGATATCGTCGGCTGATAAACCGGCATGTAGTAAAGCCCGGCGCGCAGCTTGCCGCCCTCGCCCGCCGCGCGAAGGTACAGCGGCAATTGCAAGGTCAGCCCGTTGAGCACGCCCGCAAAGTCAAACTCGCGCCCGCCGGTCTTATAGTCCACGATGCGCACGCACTCTTTGCCGTGCGCGCGCGCGCCGTCGACGCGGTCGATCTTGCCGCCGACGAGCGCCGCCGTGCCGTCCGGCAGTTCCAGGCGGATCGGGGGGAACGGCTGCCCGGCGCCAAAGCGCACCTCCACGCCGACGGGTTGAAAGCTGCCCGCGCGCAACTGCCACAGGATTGCGAGCGCGCTTTGGCGCACCACCTCGAGCAGCAGAAACAGCGTCGCGCGCAGGCGTTCGTTTTCAAGGAATATGCCGTCGTTGTGCAGCGCGATCACGTCCGGCAGCACGTCGTCCAGCACGGCGAGCGCCTCCGCGTCGGCGGCCGTTTTCCAATCCAGCCCGCGCTCGACGCAGGTGCGCACAAAGGCCTCGAGCGCGGCGTGGTAGAAGCTTCCAAGGTCGGCCGCGCGCTCGGTAAACTCGCGTGTCTCCTCGGCCTTAAGGCCGTAGCTGATAAAGTGGCGAAACGGGCAGGCGTTGTACATCTCGAGCCGGCTCGCGCTCATGGGAAGCGTCGCGCCGTAGAGCTCCTTCGCGGCGGCGGGGCCGATCGACGCCTCGGACGTCCAGCTCTTCCCCGCGCGCGTCATGCGCTCGACGAGGCCGCGCGTTTTGGCATCGTCCGAAAGCAGGGAAAGCAGCGCCGGCAGGCGCGCGGGGCCGCTCCCCTCCGCGCGGTAACGCCGCAGGTCGGAGGCAAGGAGGGTCAGCGCCTGCGCGCGGCAGTCCGGCAGCGCGTCGGAACCCTCGATGTCGCTTTTCCTCGCGCAGCCCGGATAGAGCGTTTGCAGACGGGCGATGAGC
>CAYMSL010000004.1:0-26534 GCA_964393095.1 uncultured Oscillospiraceae bacterium
CAAGGGTCTCCTGCTTGCCGCCCGCGCCGTTGTCGCCGGAAGCGGGTTCGTAGACGCCGACCTTGACGACGGGATTGCCGGAAGCGGGCTTTTCCCCGGCGGCGCCGTCTGCGGACGGAGCGGAAGCCGTGCACGCGGCGAGGGATACGACGAGAACGAGTACCAGTAGAATCGCTGCTAACCTCTTCATGACCGTTTTCCTCCATTTTTTAATTTGAGATTCCGAGACAAGACAACAGATGCCACTCCGGTGTCTAAAAAAATTATAAACTCGATCTTTCCGCGATGCAACCCTTGTTATTCACCGGATATGCACCGCACGGCTTTCGCGGGAATTCAGTGGCGTCACGATTCCGCTAAATGCAGGCCTACCGTCAGAATACGGCCGTCCCGACAAAGAATGACATGTTGACTGCTAAAACAACACTTAAAATGCAGGGAAACCTGCGTATAAAAACGCGGAACGATATGAATATATATGAGACATTTCGACCGGATTTGCATTTTGCGACGCGTTTGTATCGTCTAAACGCCGGCACGTGGCAGTAAGCGCTCAGCGAATTCCCGAAAGCCGGGGTGGGCGTGTCAAAGAACGGTGTGCGCTTAAGGCGATTTAACGCGGAGAGCCGCTTGGATGCGGGGATAAAGGCGGCGAAAGCCGGAACCATCGTTACCGGCGTCCGCCGCCGTTTGGCCGCCGCGCTGCGCACATGTCCGCGCGCCTGGCGTTCGATTGCCGAAGCGCCCGTCGGGGGAGGCGCGCACCCCTTATTTATCGTTTTCGCATGATGACCCATTTGCTCATGGGGAACTGGATGAGCATGGAGACGAACATGTTGACGAGCTTAACCGCGAGGCCGCCCGCCGTTACGCCGATCAGCGAAGCGAACGGCGCGCTTAGAAGCGTCGGCAGGTAGAGCTGCAAAAAGTACACGCCGACGACCATGAGCGCATAGAGCACGCCGCTGAGTACGGCGTTGTTGTTTGCCTGGAAGGTCGTCTTGCGCTGCAAAAAGAAGTTCAGGGTTTGCGAGACGGCAAAAGACACCGCGAACGCCAAAAAGGCGCACAGGCCGCCGCTCGCCGCGGAATATCGGATGGGGCCGAGCGCGAACGCTTCACTCCGATAGGCGGCAAATACCCAGAAGTTCAGCACGGCGAAGGTGGAGAGGTCCACCACGGTCGTGATGCCGCTCATCAGGATAAACAGCACAAACTGCCACAGGCCCTTGTGCGCTTCCCGCCAGCTCCGAAAGGCGGCCGCTCCTTGCTCCCGGCTCATCGATCGCCGTTCCTTTCGCGCTTTCGCTTGCCGCGCCGCGCGCGAAGCGTCTCGCGAAGCCCGGCAAAGAAGCGCCCGTTCGCCATCACGAGGATGCCGTCGAGCATCGCCATATCCACGCGCCCCGCCGACATGCGCGCGAGCGAGCGATAGGGCAGGTGCATGAGAAACATCACGCTGTTGGCCGCGAGCGGCTTGCCCAGCAGCAGGCAGCACCGGCGCGTGAACGCCAGGAGGCCGTAAAGAGCACGCGCAAAGCCCTTCCGGTATGCGCCCTGCCCGATCGTGTCGTTGTAGCCGAGCGGCCGATCAAGGTCCCATTGGCTTTGCGGCAGGCTGCGGCCGAGCAGCAGGGCAAATTCCTCGTCGGGCACATGCCGCACGTCGGCGCTCGCGTAATGCGGAAGGTTTTCCCGCGCCGCTTCCGCGGTCGGCGCTTCGCCTGGCACGGCGTACTCCGCCGTCAGGCGGATGTCCCGCGAGGACGCGCCGACCAGGATCAGATAGCGCCCGGCCGGACACACCCAGCGTTCGCGGTGTACATCGTAATACGCAAAGGCGTGCTCGTCGAGCCCGACCTCGACAGACTTCGTTTCGCCGGGCAGCAGTTCGACCCGCGCAAAGCCCTTGAGTTCCTTTGCGGCGTGAAACACCGTGCTTTTGGGGGCGGAAACGTATACCTGCGCCACCTCGCTTGCCGCATATGCTCCCGTGTTGGATATGGAAAAGCTTACGGTATTCCCCGAAACGGAGAGGTTGCCGTAGGAAAAACCGCTGTAGGAGAGGCCATGCCCAAAAGGCCAGCGGACCGGCACATTCGCGCTGTCGTAATAGCGGTAACCTACATAGATGCTTTCGCGGTGTTCGGCGCTTAGCTGCCGGCCCGGATAGTAGGGCGCGCACGGCGTGTCCTCGGCACGTACGGGGTAGCTTTCCGCGAGCTTGCCGCAGGGAACCGCGCTGCCGGTAAGCAGGTCGGCGCAGGCGCTTCCGCCCGCCTGCCCGCCAAGGTAGAGGTGCAAAACGGCGTCCGCCGCATCCGCCCACGGGGTTTCGACGGGCGCGCCGCCCGAAAGCACGACCACGATCTTCGGGCAGACCGGCCGCAGCGCGCTCAGCAGTTCGATCTGATTTTGCGGCAGCTTTAAATGCGCGCGGTCGAGGCCTTCGGCTTCGCTGCTCTCGTCCAAACCGAGAAACAGGAGGCAGATATCCGCTTGTTTTGCGAGCTTCAGCGCCCGCCGCTTCCTGTGCGCGCTTGGCCCGCCCATGCGCCGGAACCCCCCCGCATAGCCAACGATTTCGAGCGCCGTGTTTTGGAGGGCGTCGAGCGCGCAATCGAGCGTCGTCGGCGCGACGAGCGAGCTGCCCGCGCCCTGATAGCGGGGGTGCTTGGCAAAATCGCCGATGACGGCGACGCGCGCGCCTTGCTTGAGCGGGAGGACGGCGCTGTCGTTTTTGAGCAGGACGGCGGACTGCCGCGCGGCCTCGCGCGCCGCCTCGTGATGCGCGCGGTCGGTATGGCGTTTGCCCTTATTCAGCGCGCTTCGCGTGTCGAAAAGCAGCGTCAGCAGGCGGTCTACGCTTTCGTCAAGCACCCGTTCGTCTAGTTCGCCGCAGGCTACGGCTCGCACGATGTCCGCGTCGGTCATACCGTTTGTGGACGGCATTTCAAGCTGATTGCCCGCCCTAAGGCCCGCCACGCGATCGTTGTTGCCGCCCCAGTCGGTTACGACGACGCCGTCATAACCCCATTCGCCATAGAGAATGTCGCGCAGGAGATGCTCGTTCTCGTTGGCGTAAATACCGTTGACGCGGTTGTAGGAGGTCATGAGCGTTTTCGGCCTGCCCTCTTGCACGGCGTAGCGAAAGCCCTCAAGATAGATCTCGCGCAGCGCCCGCTCGTCGACGACCTCGTCGATCACCATGCGGCGCTCCTCCTGGCTGTTAACCGCAAAGTGCTTGGGGCAGGCGGAAACGCCCTCGGATTGTATGCCGCGTATCATGGCGGCGGCAAGCTTGCCGGAAAGATAGGGGTCTTCGGAAAAATACTCGAAATTGCGGCCGCAGAGCGGGCTGCGCTTGATGTTAAGCCCCGGGCCGAGCAGCACGCTCACGTCTTCCGCCGCCGCCTCCCGGCCGATGCAGGCGCCCACCGTTTCGAGCAACGCGGGATTCCAGCTGTTGGCAAGCCCTGAAGCCGTGGGAAAGCAGGTGGCGCGTATGCTTGCGTTCAGGCCGATGTGATCGGCCTTGCCGCCCTGCTTTCTTAGGCCGTGCGGGCCGTCGGTGAGCATCATGGAGGGAATACCAAGGCGCTCGAGCGCCTTGGTATTCCAGAAGTTCTGCCCCGACATGAGCGAAGCCTTTTCCGCGAGCGTCATGCGAGAAATCAAATCGGCGTATTTCATATCGTTCAATCAAAAAGGTAAGTGTTGTTCACGAGCGCATAGCAGATGTTATGCGCGCGGTTTCTCAGCGCCGCCGTGATGCCCGCGGGGTCGGCCCGATAGGCCTTGTCGATGCTGCGAGTGGCGCCGGTGATGCCCATATCCAGCATGAGGTCGTTGCCGTAGCGCGCGGCAAGCTCAACGTCCATAAAGGAACCGAGCACGGCGTCGGTGGTCACTACGCCGCGAAAGCCCCACGCGCCGCGCAGAACCTCTTCGAGCAGCTCCTCGTTGCCGCCGCACCACTTATGCCCGATGTGCACAAAGCTGCTCATGGCGCCCGTAACGCCGCCCTCCTTGACCGTGATCTCGAAGGGGCGCAGGTACAATTCGCGAATCGCCTGTTCATTGCACCAGATGTACAGGCCCGAGCGCGCGTTCGTCTCCTCGTTGTTCAGCGCGAAGTGCTTCATAAACACGAGGATGCGCTTGCTCTGCGCGCCGCCGACCATGCCTGCGGACATCTTGCCCGAGAGCAGCGGATCCTCGGAGAAGTACTCGAAATTGCGCCCGCCCTGCGCCGTGCGGTGCAGGTTCATACCCGGGGCGTACCAGCCCTGTATGCCGTAGGCGACGGCCTCGGCGCCGATCGCCTCGCCCATCTCGTAGGCGAGCGCGTCGTTCCAGGTGGAGGCGATGACGACCTCCGTCGGGTAGGACGCGGCGGAGAGATCCTGAAACAGGGAGTTGATGCCGGCCGGGCCGTCGAGCAGCTTCGCGGCGGGGACGCCGAGCCGTTCGATGGCCGCGGTGCGGTAGCCGCCCGTGACAAAGAGGGTCTTTAGCTCGGCAGTCGTGAACTGCTCGAGGAACGCCTCCCACCTGGCATCGTCGTAGGGCAGTCCCCGAAGATCGCCAAGAACGATGCCGTTTTCCGCGCCGCCGGCCGACGCTTCGTTTGCGGAAGCCGCGGGCCGTTCGGCGGCGGCGGCGAGCAGTGCCTGCGACGCGGTACGATCCAGGTTCGCGTTGTCGGGATAGGTTCCCTCCCAGTCGCCGCGGCTTAGGTACGTCAGACCTCCGTCGCCGTAGCCGAAGCGGTTTTCAAGCTTCGTTCCCGTTGCCTCGTCGGTATCGTAGACGACGCCTTCGCCCGCGATATCGACGCGGTTGGTCTCCACAATGTCATGGACGCTGCGCCCGAGTTTGATCGTATACGTGCCCGCGTCCAGCACGTAGGCCTGCCGCTTATGCATATCATAGGAGGACATGTCGCGCACGGCAAAGCGCAGCGACACGGTCTCGCTTTCGCCGGGGGCGAGCAGGCCGGTCTTTTGATAGGCTGCAAGCTCGATGGCGGATTTTTCGACGCCGCCGGGCGTGTAGGGGGCCGAGAAGTAGAGCTCGACGACGTCCTTGCCGGCTACATCGCCGATGTTTGTCACCTTTACATCCCAGCTGATGTATTCGTCGTCCGCGGCAAAGTTTACCGTCTCCCAGCCGAAGTCGGTATAGCTCAGGCCGTAGCCGAAGGGGTATTGCACGGCCTGCCGGTAGGCCGCCTCGTCATCAAGATAGCGGGTTTCATAGTAGCGGTAGCCCACGTAGATGCCCTCGTTATAATGGAGGAAGGCCATCGGCAGGTTGTCGTAGGCAAAGTCGCCGAAGTTGACGCTCGCGGGGCTGCTCGATACGGAAAAGGCGTAGGTGTCGCTGAGGCGGCCCGAGGGGTTGACGCGGCCCGCGAGGATGTTGCCGATGGCGACGCAGCCGTAAGGCCCGGGCGTTCCGACCCAAAGCGCCGCGTCGATCGTGTCGTATGCGTCCAAGAAGCCCAGCTCCATGGCGTTGCCCGCGTTGACGATGACGACGACGTGCGAAAATGCGGCCGCGACCTTTTCGATCAGCGCCGCGCGGTTTTGCGTCAGCCGCAATTGCTCCAGGCTGCTGTCGGCGGCCTCTACGCCGGCGCTGCCGACGACGATGACGGCCTGATCGGAATACGCCTTGGCGTTGCTCAGGATATCGTCCGTCAGCCGCTCGATGGGCAGTTCGTCGCGGCTTTCGGCGCCGAGCATGGTCTGCGCGATCGAGAGGAGGCCGTTTTCCGACATGCCCGCGTCCGTTTCTCCGGCATAGAGGGCGTAGAGCTCCTCGTTGTAGGAGATGCCCGCGTTCGTGAGGCTGGCGAAGAAATCGATGGCCGCCGACTGATCCGCGCCGCCGGAGCCGCTTCCGCCATAGCGGAAGTGATGCGCGTCCATGCCGAAGACGTTGACCTTTGTGTCCGCAAGCGGCAGGAACGCGCCGTCGTTTTTGAGCAGGACGATGCCCTCGTTTGCAATCTGCTCCGCGACGATTGCGGCGTTTGCCCGCGCGGCCGCAATCTCCGGCGTACCCGTTGTGTATTGCAGCGAGAGGATGCCGCCAAGCGCCGACGCGATCGGCGCGATGGCGTAGGCCGCGAGCGCGACGACGCACAGCACAGCCGTCCAGACGCACAGCCTGCGGGTACGGTTTTTACGGCGCTTAAACGCGCGGTACGCCCGCTTTTGCGCTTTGCGCTCGGGCCTTTCGAGCGTGCTAAGCGACATTTTCCATTCCCTGCGCTTTGTCTTGCAGGCCGCTTTTCGCGCTTTGCGTTCCGCCCTCGTTTTGCATTGACGCTTTTCGGTGAGGTACGCCTTCGCCGCGTCGCGCGCCTGTTTCCTGTAAAGTTTTCGTTTGCTTTTACGCGTGGTTGCCGGCGTTTCCATATGTTCCTCCTTGCAGACTTGTCGATGTGCGCATTTCGGATCTGATCGATACGATTCTATCACCATTATCGGGGAATTTTCGATGGCCCGCTATCACGATTCTGCCTTTGCTTGCACAATTATTCCATAAATGTTAGCATGGGCGCAGGAGAAGCGTATGGAAGAGTCGTATCTGGACGTTCTCGAGTATCTTGAAGAGTCCGACGCGGGCGCGCTCTTTGCCCAGCGGGAGAGCGGCTTTCACCGGATTCCCTTTGAGATGGAAAAAACGCTGTATCGCTTCATCTACGAGGGAAAACCCGAGGAGATGATGCGCTTCTATCAACGCATGCTCGTGCAGCCGCAATCGCTGCGCGTTCCCATCGGCAAGATGTCGCACGACAGGCTGCGCCAGCTTAAATACGCGGCGGTGTCCGCCGTGGCGGTGTCGTGCCGGGCGGCGATCTTGGGCGGCGCGGTGGAGGCGGTCGCCTACGCGAAGAGCGACGACGCGATTTTGCAGATCGACGGCGCGCGAAACGCCCTGGAGGTGCTAAAGATTGAGATACGCGCCCTTCTGGATTATGCGGCGCTGGTCAAGCAGACCAAATCCGCCTCGCGCTATACGCCCGCGGTGCGCGCCTGCATTGAGTATATCACCGTACATTCCCATCGCAACATCGGGCTTGACGAGCTTGCCAAAGGCACGCCGTATACCAAGGAATACCTCGCCAAGCTCTTTAAGCGCCAGGTCGGCATGCCCGTGAGCGACTACATCCTCCTGACGCGCGTTGACGAGGCAAAAACGCTGCTGGCACAGGGGCGCTCCTGCGCGGACGTTGCGCACATCATGGGCTTTTCCTCCCAGAGCTACTTTATACGCCAGTTTAAAAAGGCCACCGGCATGACGCCGAGGCTGTATCTGACACGAAACGGCAGCCGCTGATTTGCCGAGGGGAGCACGGCTGCCGGAGCCGGGCCATGCGCCGTTTGCCTGGGTAAACTGGGCCGTATCCGATTTTTGAAGAGACAAAATGAAACGAAATGATTTAAGACAAAAACGCTTTTTTGTAAAGTTTTATCGCTTTCCTGCCCAAAATGACGGATATGGGGGATGTTGATGCCCGATTGAATAAAACCGCGGCGAACGGTCATTGCATGGGAGTTTATGGATGAAAATATATGAAATGAACTGCAACATTGCTTGCTAAAAAATTTTTTACATGGTATGCTAAAAAAAAGCGGGTGGTAATATTGCAGGCAGAACGCTATCGACGGATCGAACAGCTGCTGCAAAACAGGGATCTGGTGGGTGTTGCGGAGTTGGAGACAGATCTGGCCGTTTCCCGCGCGACCATTTACCGGGATCTCAAGGCGCTCAATCGGGACGGTAAAATCCGGCTTGTGCGCGGCGGAATCGCGCGGCCGGCCGATCCGTTTCCTTTGCAAAAAGAAAACGCCTACGATGAAAAGGCGCGCGCCAACGCCGACGAGAAGGCGCGCATCGCCGCTTACGCAAGCGAACTCATCCGTCCCGGCAGTACGATATTTCTCGATAGCAGCACGACGCTGCTGAATATTTGCCCGCATGTAAAGCGCATCGGCGATTTGTTTGTCATCACAAACGACGTGCGCATCGCCGCCGAGTTGAGCGCCGCGAAGGATGTCTCCGTCTACGTCATGGGCGGACACCTGCGGCGCAATTATTATACCCTGATAAACCGCGCCCCGCGGGAGCAGCTGCGCGAGATCGCCATCGACGTGGCGTTCCTCTCCTGCGACGCGATTACGCCGCGCCACGGCTGCATGGTGGCCAACGACGGCGAGGTGCCGCTCAAAAAGTTTGTGCTCTCGCACGCCGCGCAGCGCAGCGTCGTGGTGTGCGACCACTCGAAGTTCAACCGCACGGCGTTTATTTCCTTTGCGAACGTGACCGATTTTACGCATATCATCACGGGGCGCGAGCTCTCCGACGAGCTGTATCAATCCTTCTACGAGGTGTGCCGCAATATCGTGCGCGTATAGGGAAAAGGCGAAATGAAACGGCGGCGGGGACACCCGCCGCTTTTTTGCCGCCGGATGGACAAGATGGATGCGGACGGTCTACGGACGGCGCCGCGGCACGCGCGGTCCGAATGGGCGTTTGGCCGGCGGTTCGCGTTCTTGCGCTTCTGAATGGAAGCTGTTATCATTTGCCCAAGCGGCGTCCCGCCATGCGGCGACGCGAAAAGAGTGTTTTCCAAAGAGGTTTTTTGCATGAAGAAGATCGTTGTAAAAAAGCACAACGCGGGCAAGGGCTGCTTTGTATGCGGCGTGGACAACCCGTTTGGCCTGCACACGGAGTTCTTTGAGCTTGAGGACGGCACGCTCGCCGCCAGGGTAACGCCGAAAGCGCACCACCAGAGCTATCCGGGCCGCGTGCATGGCGGCGTGAGCACGGCCCTGCTCGACGAGACCATCGGCCGCGCGATCAACATTCTCGAGCCGGATACCTGGGCCGTCACGGTGGAGATTACGACGCGCTACAAAAAGCCCGTGCCCTACGACGTGCCGCTGACGGTTACGGGGAAGGTGCTCGAAAACAGCCGCCGCCTCTTTACAGGCGAGGGCGCGATCCTCCTGCCGGACGGTGAGGTTGCGGTGAGCGCGACGGCGAAGTATCTTAAGCTCAAGCTTGCCGACATCGCCGACTTCGAGGCAAACGGAGATAGCTGGCAGCAGTATCCGCGCGAGAGCGATCCGGACTGTCTCGAACTGCCGTAACGCGGCGCTTTCGCCTGTTTCCCATCGGCAGCCGTCACGCGCGATGGGTAAATACGACCGCTCCGCGCGGGCGGCTTTGATTGCCGCCCGAAACGGGTTTGCGGCGCGCGCTTTGGTTGACGAACGTTGCAACCCATCTGCATGCGGGCCGCACGGGAGAGCAAGCGCAAAATAAAACGGGCGGAACATAAGAAAAAGCGCATTCCCGGAGGAACGCGCGCAACATATAGAAACCCGTGGAGCAAAGCGCGGCGGCCCGAATCCCTTGCGTTCCGGCGTTGGCGGCAAGGCAACATAAACGGCGAAAGGCGAAAAGCGCCGCCCCGTTCTAAAACAGGGTTTTGAAAAGGAAAAGCGCGTTCCCGGAGGAACGCGCCTTGGTTCAGGCTTACTTACGGAAGCAGTCGCTGCAGTAGATCGGGCGATCGTTGCGCGGTTCGAAGGGAACCTTGCAGGGCCTCCCACACTCCGAGCAGACCGCGTCGAACATGGGCCGAGCGCCGCCGCCGTTGCGGGGATTCTGCTGCTTGCGCGCGGTTCTGCAATCCTTGCAGCGCTGCGGTTCGTTGGTAAAACCTTTTTCGGCGAAGAATTCTTGCTCGCTGGCAGTGAAGGTGAAATTTTGTCCGCAATCTTTGCAGACCAGGGTCTTGTCGCTGTACATTGGATACCTCAAAAAAATATTGCGCAGTGCTGACTTGCACCACGCAAAATTACTGTATCCTAATCGATTACAAAAGTCAACTATTTTTTTCGGCGATTATGGCCGGAGTTGCGCCGCCGCTGTCGATTATCCTTGTAAACGACCCGCCGCCGGGGAAAGGCGCCGCCGCCTCCGCGCAAGCGCCCGGGCCGCCATACCACTTCCGGCGGATATTTGGCATAGCCCCGCCGATTGGCACGGCGTCCTTTGCGGGCTGCTGTGCCGCAATGGGCCCCGACGATCATCGAGCGGTTCTGTTCTAGGCGAAAATCGCCGCGCAAAACAAAACTTTCATAGACAGGGCGTCCCGTGAGGGACGCCCTTCGGTTCGCATGGTTCGTTGGGGGAGGGAGGTAGTGGGGGATAAGGAGGAAAACAGGCCGGTCGTTCGAACCACGGACACCTTACACGCTTATCTTACAGGCCGTTTATGAACCGGATATAAACACAATGCGGTATTTTTGCAAGAAACTTTGACAAAAAGCAGACAGCCGCATGCCGTGACGGCGTTCTGCGGCGGGAAAGACGGGTAAAGCTGCCCGGCGTTGTTTCCGCCAAGGCGGCGCGGGCGGGCCGGAACTAGTGCCAAGACCCCGCCGCCCTTGACGCGCAATCGCGAACCGTGTAAAATGAACGTGTTCATAATAAATTTGTAACGAGGCGGCCACATGCCAAAGCACATCGAGCGTCTGCAGGAGGGCATTTTGCTTGCCGCGCGCGAGGCGCTGCTTTCCAAGGGCTATGCGGCGCTGACGATGCGCGGCGTGGCGCGCGCCTGCGGCGTCGCGGTCGGCACGGTCTACAACTACTACCCGTCCAAGGAGATGCTCGTGGCCTCCGTGATGCTTGAGGACTGGCTTGCCGCGCTGACGGATATGCAGCGCGTCTGCGCGTCGGCAAGCAGCGTTTCCGAAGGGCTTCGCGCGATGTATGAGGAAGTGGCGCGCTTTTGCCGCGTGTACCGTCCGGTTTGGGCGCTCTATTCGTTTGGCGGCGGCCAGCAGTCCGCCCTTGCGGAACGCCACAGGCTGCTCGTCAGGCAGCTTGCCGCGTGTGTGCGCACGCTGCTGACGCGTTGCGAGGCGGACGGGTTCGACGGCGTGGACGTATTCCTCGCGGAAAATCTGCTCGTTGCCGCCGGCGATTCCGAAATGACGCTTTCAACGCTGCTTCGCGCGGCGTCCCGAATCCTCGAGCGGCCCGGCACGCAAACAGAATGAGCGAATTGCAACCACAGAAAACAGAATGAGCAAATTGCAACCACAGGGAACAGAATGAGCAAATTGCAACCACAGGGAACAGAATGAGCAAATTGCAGTCAGAGGAGGCAAACCCCCATGTCCAGCTTCAAAAACCTGCGTATTGTCGATAACTTCTATCAGACGTCGGCGTTCTTTCCGATGCCGACGCTGCTCGTCTCCACGCTCACGCCGGAGGGGACGACCTCGCTCGGGCCCTATTCGCTCTGCCAGCCGTACTACGTCGCCGGGCGCGACTATTATGCGATGCTGCTCTGCACGCGAAACTCCTCGAACACCGCCCAGCACCTGCTCAGCTACGGCAAGTGCGCGCTCAACTTCATTCCCGACGACAAGCGCTATTTTAAAGAAGCGGTGCGCCCGGGCTTCCCTGGGGACAAGCCCGAGGAAAAGATGAAGAACTGCCTTTTTACGCTCGAGGACGGGCAGATGGCCGCGGAGCGCCCGGAGGAACGGTTTCCGCAGGTCGTTTCCGAGGCGTTTCAGGTGATGGAGTGCACCTGGATGCGAGAACTCGACAACGCGCAGGACGATAGGCCCGGCCTGCTCGACGGCTACCCCGCGCCGTATCACGACTTCAACGGCATCACCTCTCCGTTTGGCGCGGACTTTAGCCTGCGCGTGGACAAAATCCTCATCAAGCAGCGCTACTACAACGCCATCGTCGGCGGCGTGACGCCGGGGGAGTTTCCGCGCGTGCCCGTCGACTATGGCTACCGCGACAGCAAGAACTTCTGGTATACGAGGTTTCGCCGTCCGCGCCCCGAACTGCTGCCCATCCGCGAGGCGTCGCTTTCCTCGGTCAAGTACGCGGCCGGGCGCATCGACGATACGGTGAAGTTTACCGATGAGGCGTGCCAAAAGCTCATCAAGGTGCCGCGTATCTTTTTGCCCACGGCGCTCAAAGGCTGCGTGGCCTGGGCAAAAGAGCATGATGTCACCTTGATTACGGCCGAGCATATGGACATCATCAACGACAAGCGCAGCAGGGAAAAGGGCAGGTAAACCCTGCGCGGGCTTTTGGCGGCGCCTTTCATGCGCGGGCGTTCGTTCCGGCGGGCTATTCGATCACCGCGCGGCCGCGGGCAAGCTCCGCGGCGGTTGCGCGCGCCGGGTCGCCTAGTCGCAGAGCATCTTATGCATGGGGATCTGCGCGGGCTTGTTTTTGAAGAACTCGTAGTAACGCACGCACCAGTCGGCGATATTTTTGCCGCCCGAGGCAAGCATCGCTTCGCCGAGCTCCCTCGTGGCGTAGGTCGGATCCCCGAAGCCGCCCATCTGGGTTTCCTGCAGGCCCCAGGTGGAGACGGGGCCGAGCAGCGAACGGTCGATCTGAATGCGGTCGATGGAGTCGAACAGCTCGGGATGAACCGTTTCGGGGCGCAGCTTCATCACAAGCGACGTTTCGGACTCGCCCGCGTGGATGTCGCCCTCGGGGTCTTGTTTCAGCTTATCATAATCGGAAAACCTGCTCGGACTGGCCACGCCGATGTAGACGCCGAACGCGTCCACCGTGCGGCGCATGACGTTGCGCAGTACGCCGTCGTGGTTGCCGTGGCAGCCCAGAATGACGATCTTTGTAAAGCCCATGCGGCAGAGGGAAAATACGATATCCCGCACATAGGCCTCGATCGTCTCGAGGTTGACCGAGATGGTGCCGGGGAAGTCCTGCACACAGCCCATGGAGTAGCCGTAGGGCACCGAGCGCATGACCAAAAACGGAATGCGTCCGTCCGCCTCGAGCGCCTCGCCGATGGCTTTGCCGAATCCCTCGGCGATGATGGTGTCCGTCTCCACGGGCAGGTGCGGCCCGTGTTCCTCGGTGGTGCCGACGGGCAGGATCACGAGCGCGTCTTGCTTAATATACTCCCGAAGCTCGAGCCAGGTCTTGTCATAGTAGAAAAACGACATATCCTTATCCTCCAACTGCAATCGATTCGCGCCGGGCCGGCATATGCGGCAACCGCTTTTTTGTTCTTTATCAATTTTCGCACAAACGCCGCGCCCCGTCCAGCGATGCCTGAAATCCTTTCCCATACGCGCGGCGGTATGCCCGTTTGGCGTGTAGGCGGCCTGCGTTTCGCCTAAGACGGCCATTCGATCGCGGCCAGTATGCGCGCGAAGCCGAACAGGGCGTTCTCCGCGCATTTAACGCGATACTTGGTTGCCTGCTCTCGGAAAATCCGTTAAACTGAAAACAGATTCGACGATAAAAACAGCGCCTGCTTTACCAAACGGGCGCTTACGGGGAGGGACGAGATGAACATCGAAAACATGCCGAAACTGGGATTCGGGCTGATGCGCCTGCCCGAGCGGGACGGGGAGATCGATATCCCGCGCGTGTGCGCCATGGTTGACGCCTATATGAAGGCCGATTTCAACTACTTTGACACCGCCTATATCTATCACCGCGGGAAATCGGAGGAGGCCGTACGCGAGGTGCTGGTGCGCCGCTATCCCAGGGAGGCGTTCTATCTTGCAAGCAAGCTGCCCGCCTGGGAGCTGAGCAGCCTCGAGGACCGGGACCGCATCTTTGCCGAGCAGCTGGCGCGCACGGGCGCGGCGTATTTCGACTTCTATCTGCTGCACAGCCTCGAGGACGGCGAACATAGCGAGACCTACACGAAATTCGACTGCTTCCGCTGGGCCATGCAGAAGAAGGCCGAGGGCCGGATCAAACGCTTCGGCTTCTCCTACCATGGCACGCCGGAACTGCTCGAGCAGGTGTTAAGCGAGCACCCCGAGGTGGAATTTGTGCAGATACAGCTCAACTATGCCGACTGGGAGAATCCGCTCGTACAATCCGGCAGGCTCTACGACATCCTGAGAAAGCGGAACATCCCGATCATTGTGATGGAGCCCGTCAAGGGCGGCACGCTTGCAAGCATGGCCCCGGAGTTTGAGAATCGGATGAAGGCCATGCGGCCCGGGCGCTCCATCGCCTCGTGGGCGCTGCGCTTTGCCGGCTCGCTCGACGGCGTGGCGTGCGTTCTTAGCGGCATGTCCACCGAGGAGCAGGTTGCGGATAACCTCAACACCTTTACGGCCTTCGAGCCGCTGCGGGAGCAGGAGCGTCGGCTCATCGCGGAGATAACGGAGCGGATGTTCGACATGCCGCTGATCGGCTGCACCGCCTGCCGCTATTGCCGCGACGGCTGCCCCGCGCAGATTGAGATTCCCGAGGTGCTCAGGACGCTCAACACGCTGCGCATGTACCCGGAGGACCGGCGGCCGCATATGTTCTATGCGGGGCTGGTCAAGCGCTCCGGCAAGGCGTCAAACTGCGTCGCCTGCGGACAATGCGAGGGCGTCTGCCCGCAGCACTTGCCGATCATCGAGCTGATGCGCGAAGCGGGCGCGCTGCTGGATCAATAGATCAGTTCGCGCTACGCGGCGCTTGCCCGTTTTTCGAGGCGCCGGTTGCGAAACCAGAGGCAGAGGTCGGCCGCGACCATCACGAGGTTGAGCAGGTAGAGGTAGAGCACGAGGTCGCGGCTGTAGACCAGTTTATGGATGCTGCCAAACACATAACCCGTCATGATGACGACGGAAAAGAGCGGGCTCTTGCCGCCGGTGCTCCGGCTCCGGTAAGACTTGATCAGCGAGATGGGCCAGGCTGCGCCGAAGCAGATCAGCATGCCCGCTTCAAAAATACTCACGATATGGTTCCTCCCGCGGCGCTGCCGCGTTGGTATAAAGTTCGGGGCCATCCTGTCCGGACGGCCCCGGTTGCGGTCGGTTTCCACTGCCGGGCGAGAAGGGAACCCGGCTCTAAAAAACGAGTTTATCTCTTCTGCTGCAGCGCGAACTCCTCCATCTCGGCCTTTTCGGCGTCGGTGAATTTGCGCAGCGTATTGACGACCTGGCCGTTGTTCCACTTGCGCTCGCCCACGTCCTCGGCCGTGCCCATGACGGTGATGTTGAGCTGGCGGTGACGCGCGCGCACGTGGTCCCAGTCGATGAAATAGATGTGCGCGAATTCCCCGCCGTCGAGCACGCCGTCCTTGATGGTCATGGTTTCGCTGCGGCCGAAGAACACGCTGCGAAGGTGCCCGTCGGTGTTCATGCTCGTATAGTTGCCGGGCTCGTTGACCCAGCGGCCGAACTGCGCGTGGATGGGGCCGGGGTGGCGGTACTGGTGCTCCTCCGCGTAGTCGGGGATGAGCTTGCGCATGATATCGAGCAGATCGTGCTGCAGGTACTCAAGGTCGAACGTATCGAGGTCGTGCGAGCACTCCTGAATCATGACCGAGCAGGTCGTGTGGTGAGAGGCGATCGTGCAGGTGCCGTTCCTGATGCCGGACGCGGCAACGATCTCCATGACCTCCTTGCTTACGTCGTGGAACGTCGGAATCCATCCGCGCGACTGCAATTCGAGTTCCTTCTGAAAAACCTTAAACTCCATCGGTAAAACCTCCTGATGCGTTTTCTATTTTGGATTGTTCGGCCGAAGCCGGGGCGGCGGCCGTTTTGTTTCTTATTTTTTGGCGCGGTCATCCCACGCGCGGCGGACGGCCGAGATCATCTCGTCGATCATCGCCGCGGGATCCGGCGCCTTGACGACGCCGCTCGAGGAGCCCGTCGCCTCCGCGCCCGCATAGATGACGCGGTATACGTCCTCGCCGCAGCTGATGCCGGCGCCCTGCAGCACGTAGATGGCCGCGTCGACGGACTTGACCGCTTCGATCGACGCCCGGACATAGTCCATATCGCTCGTCTTGCCTGTGCCGATGAGCTCGCTCGGCTCGGCCACGATGATGTTGGGCCTCAGGTGCGCCACCGCCGCGGCCTCGCGAACCGAGTCCGTGCAGACGATGGTGGCGAGCCCGACCTCGTCCGCGCGGCGGATGGTCTGCGCCAGCACCGCGAGCGAAACAGGCCTTTCCACGTGGTTGAGCATGACGCCCCGCGCGCCCGCGGCCACGAGCGACTCGGGCAGGATGTCCGCAAGACCGCGGCCGGGGGTCAGCGGATCCATATGGGGCGCAAAGGGGAATATGCGCTCCGTAGCATCCGCGACCCGCCGCAGTTCGACGATGGGTGTGGTAAAGATGATGTCTACGTCGTATTTCTTCGCGGCGGCGTCCGCCGCGCGGGCGAGATTGACCACGTCGTCGCCATAGAGATAGCTCTTGGGCCCGATCTCAAAAAACGGCGGTCTGAGGGTAAAATCTTGTTTCACGCGTTTTTTCTCCTGATGTAAATTGACAAGTATAGTATACCCGTATTTTATGTTTCGTCAACAATGTTTTTCTTTTATTTTCGTATCTATTTCTAAAGTCAAGAGTTTGCGAAATCGAAAGATCATGTTATACTGATGAAAGCAACCGCAAGGAGGGGAGATTCCATGGCCGGCGAACTCAAGATCGACGCGCGCAGGAAGGAGATCCTCGCGGCGCTCCGCCGCGACGGGCAGGTGCGCGTATCCCGGCTCAGCGAGCAGCTCGGCACGACGCCCGTGACCATCCGCAGCGACCTCGACGCGCTTGAGCGCGACGGGTTTCTCGTGCGTACGCAGGGCGGCGCCGTCCAGACCATGAAAAACTACTACAACATGGACTTCCAGCACCGCAAGCTTGAGCACATCGAAAAAAAGCGCGCCATCGCCGCCGCCGTATCGGAGATCGTGCGCGACGGCGATACGCTGCTGATTAACTCCGGCACGACCACCTATCTTTCGGCCGTGGAGCTCAAGCGCAGAAAGAACCTCAACGTGGTGACCAACTCGCTCTCCGTGGCTGTCGAGCTTGGCGGCGTACCGACATTTCGCGTAATCCTGCTCGGCGGCGAGATCAACGCGCAGTATTCCTTTACCTACGGCGAGGACGCCAAGGAGCAGCTTTGCCAATACAAGGCGGATTGGGCGATCCTCTCCGTCGACGGCATCAGCCCGGATACGGGGCTGACCACCTACCACGCCGAGGAGAGCGTGATCGACTGCCTCATGATGGAGCGCTCGGCAAGAACGCTCGTGGTGGCCGACAGTTCAAAGCTCGGGCGCGAGAGCTTTTCGCGCGTCTCCGGCCTCGAGGCCGTGACCTGCTGGATCACCGACGAGGCGGCGGACCGAATCCTCACCGAGCGGATCGCTTCGGCGTGCGTGGAGGTCCGCTTTGCCTAAAAGGAAGGTTCCGGCGCTGCTTTTGGTGACTTCGTGCATGCTCCTGTTCGTGGGCTTTGAGGTGGGCGGGTTTCAGCTTGCGCTGCGCGCCGTGTCCGAGGAGTTTGCCGTGAGCGCCTCCGGCGCTGGGCTGCTCGCGGCGGCCCAAAGCCTTGGCATCGCGCTCATGCCGCTGTTTTTCGGCGCGCTCTCCGACCGCATCGGCAAAAAGCGCGTATTGTGCGTGTTTGCGGTGGTGTTTGTGCTTGGCTGCGCGCTGGCCGTTTTGACCCGGGGCGTTTGGGGGTTTGTGCTTGGCGTGTTTCTGCTCGGCGTGGGCAGCAGCGTGTGCGAGGTTGCGGCCACGGCGGCGCTTGCGGACGGCTATCCCGAAAGCAGCGCGCGCTACATCAACTTCACCCAGTGCCTTTTTAGCTTCGGGGCGGTGATCAGCCCCGTGCTGATGCGCCGCGGCATGGATCTGCTCGGCTGGAACTGGCGCATGAACTTCGTCATCAGCGGCGCGGCGTTTCTGTGCTTGCTGCCGCTACTGCTGCTCGTGCCCTTTGGCGGCGCGCCAACCGGCGCGGCGCGGGAGAAGACGACCTATCGCGCCATCCTCGGCGCGCCGGCGTTCCGCCTGCTGTTTTGCTCCATCCTGCTCTATGTCGGGCTGGAGAGCGGGGTGGGATTCTTTACGGAGTCCCTCTTCGCGCTGGGGCTTGGGCGCGTCGACCTCGGGGCCTACGCCATCTCATGCTACTGGGCGGCGATGGCGCTTTCACGCCTGCTCTACGGCCTCTTACCGCTCAAGCCGGAGCGGACGCTGCTTGCGGGCTTCGGCGTTTCCGCGGCGCTGTTTGTGCTGCTCGCCCTTTCGCGCGTGCCGTGGCTCTCGCTTGCGGTGTGCGCGCTGATCGGCTTTGCCTTCGGGCCGCTGTGGGGGCTGCTCGTCGACCTTGCCGCCAAGCGGTTCCCCGAGCGCACCGGCAGCGCCGTCGGGCTTATGAGCACGGGCTGCGGGCTGGGCGGCGTGGTGTTTCCCGCGCTGATGGGGCTGCTTGCAAACCGCGCGGGCTTTGGCCTGCCGTTTTTGATGCTGACGGCGGGGGCGCTTATGGCGGGGGCGCTTTGCTACCGGGTATTTCACAGGCGCGATCGGGCCTGAGCAAAGATAGGGGAGGAAGAGGACATGTTATGGATCGGTGTGGATCTCGGCAGCACCAACATCAAGGCCGGGCTGTACGATGCGTCGCTTAAGTGCCTGCGCATGGAGAGCGTACCGGTAACGTATGAACGCGAGGACGGGTATGTGGAATTCGACGCGGAGGCATACGTCCATTCGCTGCTGGACATTTTGCATACGCTATCCGACGGGGAAACGGTCGGCGCGATCACCCTGACCGGACAGGCGGAGTCGCTGATCGTTCTCGATCGCGACGGCAACCCGCTCATGCGCGCGATCTCCTGGATGGACGAGCGCTCCGTCGAGGAATGCGCCCTGCTGGAAACGCGCTTTTCCAAGGAGGAGTGCTATGCGCGCACGGGCCAGATCGCGGCGCTGCCGACCTGGCCCGCAACGAAGATACTCTGGCTCAAACGTCGGCGGCCGGAGCTGTTCGCGGCGGCCGCGCACTATGTGCTGCTCAAGGATTTTGTGATCTACCGGCTCACGGGCAAATTGCTTGCGGACCGCTCCATCGCCACGTTCACCTTCTACTTCGATATCTACCAAAAGCGCTACTGGCAGGAGATGCTCGACTTCATCGGCATTTTCGAGGAGCAGCTGCCGCCGCTTGCCGAACCCTGCGCCGTGGCGGGTACGCTTACGGCCGCGGCGGCGCGGCGCGCCGGCCTTGCCCCGGATACGGCGGTCAACGTCGGCACGCTCGATCACTTTGCCGGCATGGTTGGCACGGCCAACGTTCGTTCGGGCGGCGTGAGCCTTTCGACCGGCACGGTGATGGGGCTTTCTACGATGGCGGCGGAACCCGTGCGCCGCGATACGGGCATTCCCATGCACTACGGGTTTTTACCGGATACCTACGTGATGCTGCCCGTGGCGGAAAGCGGCGGCGTGAGCCTCGAGTGGTTCAAGCGCGCCTGCATGCCGGCCGTTCCCTACAAGGAGATGGACGAGGTGATCGCCGGCCGTCCCATCGGCGAGATCGTATTTCTGCCCTACCTTGTGGGCACCAACGCCCCGGAGTTCGACCGCGACGCCTGCGGGCTCTTCTTCGGCCTGCGCAGCCGGCACGACGCCTTTGATATGGCCATGGCGGTGATGGAGGGCGTGGCGCACCTGCTCAAGAAGAACTGCGACCACATACAGGCCGCCGGCACGCCGATTTCGCGCATCATCGCCACGGGCGGCGGGGCAAAGTCCGCCCCGTGGTGCCAGATGCAGGCGGACGTTACCGGCATCGCGGTGGAGGTGCCGGTTGAGAAGGAGGCCGCCTGCCTTGGCGCGGCGATGATCGGCGCGGTGGCGGCGGGGGCGTTCGCTTCGCTGGAGGCGGCGGCGGAGGCGGCGGTGCGCACGGAGCGGCGCTTTACGCCTTCGCCCGGGGAACCTTACGCCCTGAAGCACCGCCAGTTCCTTCAGCTTTACGACGCCATGCTGGCCGTCCAGCGCCTGCGCTAGCGGGCGATTCCCTGCTCGGCAAGAAAGGCCCGCGCCGCGGGGCCAAGCTCGCGGTTTTTGGGCACGAGGAAGGCGCGGCGTGTGTGGAAGGTCGGCTCGCAAAGCGGGCGCAGCTCCGCATTGTCGCCATCCTCTTTCGGCTCGCCGTAGTCGGTATAGATCGCCGCGCAGCCGCGCATCTGCGCAAGGCATTCGACGCTGTGGCGCGAGGTGGCCGTCACGAGCACCTGCAACTGCTCGCCGATGCCGCCCGCGGCGCGAATCAGCGAGAGCAGGGACTTGGAGATGGCGAGCGGATAACCCGCAAGATCCTGCAGGCTGATCGTTTGCTTTGCGTAGAGCGGATGCCCCGGCGGAAGGGCGACCACCACGCGTCCCTGCTGCACGGGGTAGAGGTCGAAAAGCTCCGCATTGGCGATGGGCGCGTTGATAAAGCCGAGTTCCGCAAGGCCCTCGAGCAGGTTCGCGGCGATGCGATGGGAGTCGGCCTCCTGTATGTCCAGGCGGACGGCGGGGTTGTTTGCCACAAACGGCGCAAAGATGCGATGCAGAAAGGCCCGGCTGCCGGTGGGCGGGATCGCGATGGTCAGCGTGCCGCCGATGCCGCGCGCGCGGTCGCGTATCTCCTGCCGGGCGTCGTCGTCGATTGAGCAGATGTGCCGCGCTTTGCGGTAGAGGATTTCGCCCGCCTCGGTGAGCGTAACGCTGCGCGCGCCGCGCTCGAGCAGCCGCGCGCCGAACGCGCCCTCGAGCACCTGCAACTGCTTGCTCAACGCCGGCTGCGCGATGCGGATGCTGCGGGCGGCGGCGCGGATGCTGCCGCACTCGACGATGGTTAGAAAATTGCGGTAGTAGTCCAGATTCATATGTTCGGGCCTCCGATCTAAATTGATTATCAGAGCGATATAAAAGATGTACTTTTGTTATACCATCTTCACTGCTATAATGGAAGCGCAATCACAAAAAAACGATATAGGGAGAATGCTATGCGATTTACGGCGGTAGGCGATATGCTCATACAGCGCCGGATGCCGCGTTATTACGACGGCTTTACGGAACTGGCGGAATTCATCGCGCAGGGCGAGGCGCGCTACGTCAACCTTGAGACCACCCTTCACCGCGAGGGCGAGTGCTTTGGCTCCGCCTTCAACGGCGGTTCGTACTTGCGCGCCGACCCGGAGGTGCTCGACGACTGCCGGGCATACGGCTTTAACCTCATGACGTTTTGCAACAACCACACGCTGGATTTCTCCTACGACGGCCTGAAGAAGACGCTCGAGGCCGTGCGGCGCGCAGGGTTTGTGCAGGCGGGCGTGGGCCTCAACCTAAGCGAGGCTGCGGCGCCCGCGTACCTCGACACGCCGCGCGGGCGGGTGGCGATCATCGGTGTGACATCCTCCTGCGACGTGTCCTGCATCGCGGGGGAGCAGTCCCGCCGGGTACCGGGCCGTCCGGGCCTCAACCAGCTGCGCTTTCAGCAAACGCTGGTTGTCACCCCCGAGCAGCTCGACGCCGTGCGCCGTATTGCCGAGGAGACGCACATCAACGCCCAAACCGAGATCGAGCGCGCGGAGGGCTACCGCGATGCCATACCGGAGGGCTGTTTCGACTTCGGCCCCCTCCACTTCCGCGTCGGAGAGGCGGCTTCGCGCGAGACCGTCTGCCACGCGGCCGACCTCATGCGCGTTGAGAAGGCCATCTCGGAAGCGAAGTTTCAGGCGGATCACATCCTTGTCGCCGTTCACTCTCACGAGCTCAGCGGCGCGAGCAAGGAAAACCCGGCCGATTTCCTCAAGGAGTTTGCCCACCATTGCATCGACGCGGGCGCGGATGCCATCATCGGCCACGGGCCGCATCTGCTGCGTCCCATTGAGCTCTATCGCGGTAAGCCGATCTTCTATTCGCTCGGCGACTTCGTGCTCGAAAACGAGTGCGCGCCCTTCGCGCCGGAGGATTATTATCAGAAATATGCCCTGACCTCCGACGCGACCATGTACGAACTCTTCCGCGTCCGCTCGCAGGACTTTACCCGGGGCCTGCAGACCAAGCGGATCATGTTCGAGACGGTCGTGCCCTGCTGGGAGATGGAAAATGGCCGCCTGATTAAGCTTGAACTCCTGCCGGTGGAGCTTGGCTTCGACCTGCCGCGCGGCTCGAAGGGCCGCCCGCGCATCGCCGGTGACGACGCCATCCTGCGGCGGCTTGCGGCGCTTTCGGAGCCTTACGGCACGAGGATGGAGATCCGGGACAACCGCGCGCACGTGCTCATATAGAAAGGGGAGACAACCATGGAATCCTACGAATCCTACGCCATCGAACTCAGGCGTACGCTGCATCAGCATCCGGAGATCGGCTTTGATCTGCCGGAAACCCTGGCCCTTGTGCGCCGGGAGTTATCGGCCATGGGCATTCCCTTTACCGAACGCTTCGGCAAGAGTGCCATCGTGGCCACGATCAACGAGGATAAGCCCGGCTTTACCATCGGCATCCGGGCGGATATGGACGCGCTGCCGCTCTCGGAGGAGACGGACGTGCCGTTTCGCTCCCGCAACCCCGGCATGATGCACGCCTGCGGGCACGACGTACACACGGCCACCCTGCTCGGCACGGCGAGGTGCCTCAACGATCGCAAGGACGAGCTGCGCTGCCGGGTGAAGCTGCTCTTTACCCCGGCGGAGGAATATACCACGCCCGGCTGCAAGCTCATGGCCGAGGATGGCGTGATGGACGACATCGACTGCATCGTGGCCCTCCATGTGGACGGGGATTTCGACGTTGGAAGCGTCGCCGTCGACGAGGGCGGGCAGGGCGCTACCAGCATGGGCTTTACCGTTGAGATGTTTGGCCAGAGCGCCCACGCCGCGAATCAGCACGAGGGCCGGGACGCGATCATGATGTGCGTCAAGGCCTATACCGCCATGGAGATGATGGTGGCCAAGGAGATAAACGGCACGTCGCCGCGCGTGCTCAACATCGGCGCGTTCAACGGCGGCAAGACCAACAACATCGTCTGCGACTACTGCAAGATGTTCGGTACGGTGCGCACCTATGAAGACGACGTCAACGACTATATCCTCGGCCGCATCCGGGAGATCGCCGAGAGCACGGCGCGCGAGTCCGGCGGCCGTGCGGTCGTGGAGGTTAAAAAGCTCCTGCCGTACGTGATCAACCATCCCGCGGTGACCGAGCGCATGCGCGCTGCCGCCGGGCAGGTGGTGGGGCCGGAAAACGTACTGAGCAAAAAGCGCGGCTTCGGCGGCGAGGATTTCTCCTTCCTCTGCCGCGTCAAGCCGGGCATGATGTACCGCCTGGGCATCCGCAACCCGGAAAAGCCGGATGGCGTCTATTCCGTACACAACGTCAAATTCGAGGTTGACGAGCGCTGCATCGGCGTCGGCATTCGCATCTTTACCGAGTTTGTCTTCGAGAACATGGACAGAATCGCGTTCTAAAGCATCGGACGCATCGTAAAGCCCTCGAATCGGTAGGGGCCGCAGCGGATCGTTCCGCGCGGATGCGGGACGCAAGGTTATCTCTCCCAAAACCGGGTTTTAACGAACAAAAAGGCCGCGTTGCGGCCTTTTTTATAATCCGTTGCCTTTATGTTAAATCAAGCTGCGCGCGAAACCCTGCGCGCTGCGATAGCGCAGCGAATAGATCACCGCCCGCGCGGCCCACTCGAAGATCATGGCCACCGTGATGCCCAGCACGCCCATGTTGAAGCGGATGGCGAAGAAATACGCAAACAGCACCCGGAAGAGCCACATCGTGGCGATGGCGGTCACGGTGGTAAAGCGGATGTCGCCGGCGGATTTGAGGCAGTTGGCGATCAGGAACCCCCGCGGCCAGACGATGACGTTGGCGACGCCGATGATGCAAAGGTTGATGAGAAGCTGCGGCACGATCTCCGCGCCGGCATTGAGCATGGCCGTGATCGGGCGGAAAGCTGAGAGGGCAGCGGCGAACATCACCGCGTTGAAAACGGAGGTGGCAACGTAAAACAGGCGCACGTACCGCTTGGCCCAGGCGACTTCGCCCATGCCCATGGCGCGGCCGACGATGACCACCGAGATGGTGGCCATGCTCGCGCCGGTGCACTGGATGAAGTTCATGAGATTCATGGTCATGGTATTGATCGTGGCCGCCACGGTGCCAAGTTGCACGGCGATCATCTGCACGATCAGCCTGCCGGAGTAGAAGAGGACGTTTTCCGTGATAAACGGCACGCCGATATTGAAGAATTTTTTAATGTATTTCAGGTCGGGCCGCAAATTTTTACGCCATTCAAAGTCGCAGGTGCGGTGCTTCCTGGAAAAACTGTAACGGTAGACGAGAATAAAGGTAAATACCCTCGAGAGGGTGACGGATAGCTTAAGCCAGTGATAATCCAGCCCGAGCAGCGTAATGGTGACGCTGTTGACGGCAAGGATGCTCAGGTTGACGACCATCGTCACGTAGAGCGATTGGCGGGCCCGGCCGTAGGCGCGCAGCATCCCGCAGGTGACATTGGCCAGGGAGTAGATCGGCCCCGTGAGAAACACGCCGTAGAGATAATCCGAGGCGCAATCAAGCGCGAGCGGTTCCGCAGTGGGGTAGAGGAGCCGAAGCAGGGGCATACGAAAAAACAGCCCAAGCGCGCTGAGTACGCAGGAGAGCAGGAATATGGCGCCCATGGCCTGCACGTAGCACTTCTTCGCATCCTCCTCGCGCCCGGCGCCGCGAATCTGGGAGATGAGTATCGTCGAAGCAAGGCCCAGCGCGATGTAGACATACTGCACGATGAGCCCGATGGGGTCGACAAGACCCACGCCCACGACGATCGCATTGCCAAGCGAGCTGATGATGCCGAGGTTGATCAGGGCCACGACCACAAGCACGAGGTTTTCGAGCAGGCAGGGGATAAACAGTCCGGTGATTTCGGAAAGATTTGAGACCGGACTTTGGAACATCTCGACTAGACGCCTCTTAAGGCGGATTGGCTTTGTTTCCATCATGTATTATCCGGCGTGACCTCAGGCCGGGCCATCCTTTCCCAACGCTTCCCGCTCGTCGCGCCAATCGGCTTGGTGCGTCTCTTCGTTCGACCCGTCCGCCGATTCCGGACAAGCGGGTCGGAGTATCAGATACCGCTCCATGGCGGGGTGAGCATGGAAGCAGACAATAAGGCTGTTGAATGCGAAGATCAGCATGGCCACCGCCGGTATCGAGTAGGGCAAGAGGCCAAAACCCAACAGCAGCATGAGCCCCGTGATAAGAAACACGACGATGCTGTGGCGAATGCATACAAAGGCCAGGAAAAACGCGTTTTTGAGCACATTTTTAACGGATATATCCAGCACCGCAAGCTGGGGAAAGACGTAGAAGGTCATAATGTAAAGCAGAAGAAACCCCACCGCGCCAAGCGCGGCCGGTATAAGCCGGAACCAGCCCATGTCCTGCATCGCCGAGTAGAAATAGACGCCGAAACCCGTGGCCGCCATGCCGAGCAGGCAAATCCAGCCCGCGGCGAGCGAGCGGCCGAACTCACGCTTAAATACCCGAAAGAAGTCGGCAAAGAGGAAATGGTTCTCGTCGCGCACCATCGCAAGCGTAATGCCGTTCATCGCCGTGATGGCCGCCGGTATGGTTATTACGGGCAGGCAGAAGAGCAAAAAGAGCATATTGAGCTTGAGAAGCTCCCAAAACTCCCGCCAAAAGATTTCAAAAAACAGCGCCATGCCCTTTTTCTTCGGCGCGTTGCGGTCGATGCCCGGACCTGGCCGATTAAAGTACTTTTCAGCGAATCCCATAACGCGCCCCCTTAAGCATGATACAGCGTTTTACCGCTTTCGCCGTCGAAGAGATGGATGCCCGCCAAGTCGGCCATCAGCCGAACCTGCGAACCAGGCCGAAGCTGCGTCCGGCTTGGAAGCGTGGCGGTAAGCCGCCCGCCCGCGGCGGAAAACGTACAGTAGGCGCCGGAACCCATATGCTCGAGCGATTCGAGCGTGGCTTCCAGCGGCGAGCAGCCGGGCTGCGCGTAGCCGGGCTCGTGTACATCCTCCGGCCGCAGCCCGAACACCACGGGCCGGCCTTGATAGGAGGCCAGCGTCTCGGGCCGAAAGAGGCCCGCGGGAATCGGGAGAAAGCAGCCCTCCGCTACAACGGCATACCCATCTTCGCTTTGCGTAAGCGTACCGTGTAAAAGGTTCATCTTCGGCGTGCCCATAAACTCCGCCACGAAGGTGTCCGCCGGGCGGTCGTAGATCTGCTGCGGTGTGTCGAGCTGGAGGATTTTGCCCTCGCGCATCACGGCGATCCGGTCTCCCATCGCCATGGCCTCGTGCTGGTCATGGGTGACGTAGACGAAGGTGGTGCCAAGCCGCCGGTGCATCTCGACGATCTTTTTGCGCAGTTCCTGCCGCATGCCCACGTCGAGGTTTGAAAGCGGCTCGTCGAGCAGGAACACGGAGGGCTCGCGCACCATCGCGCGGCCGAGCGCCACGCGCTGCCGCTGCCCGCCGGAAAGGGCGCGGGGCCTGCGGTTGAGCAGGAAGGTGATATCGAGCAGTTCCGCCGCCTCGCGTACGCGCCGGTCGATCTCCGCGCGGCCGACCTTTTTGACGGTCAGCGGGAAGGCGATGTTCTTGTACACCGTCAGGTGGGTGTAGATCTCGGT
>CAYMSL010000005.1:0-26464 GCA_964393095.1 uncultured Oscillospiraceae bacterium
ACAAGCCGCCCGTACGGGCGGCTTATGCCGTCCATTTCGGCGGTCTCTGCCCGTATTCGCGCCAAACACCGGAGCATCGGTTTACGAGCCAAAACACTCCGGTTTGGCCTGCAAATCGGGGCGTTTATCGGCGCTCCGCTCCAATATTGCAAAAAATCAAAAAAAAGGTTGACAGCAAATTATAGATCATATATAATCCGCCCTAATACTTGTGATCGCCGTCAGGCAGAAGGGAGATTGCCGTGAACGAAACGCGTTCGATCAACCCAATCAGCGTACGCGCCTGTGCGGCCGCCTCCCGCGCAGAGTCTCGCGTGTTCGCCTTTAGCAGCGGAGTTCGCTATTTTAGCGAGCTCTTTTATTATGCTTACCGCTATGCGAACGCGTTTACCGTACGCCAGAAGAGACGCCGCGTCTGTTGAGTCCGAATCGGATGAAATCGGCGGCCCCGTCCGGAAGGCGGGGCCGCTTTTTTCATAGCTTCAAACAAAGCGGAAAGGAAAAAACGAACATGAAAAAGCTCATCTCTGCGATCCTTGCCCTGGCCCTCGCGCTGAGCCTCGGCGCCTGCGCCGCCGCCCCGGCGTCCGTTGATGCGCCCGCCGCCACGCCTACCGCCGCGCCAAGCGAAGCCCCTGACATGGCCGACGGCGAACCGTTCAAGATCGGCGTAATCCAGCTGACCCAGCATGCAGCCCTCGACGCCGCCTGCGAAGGCTTCATCGAAGGCATCGAAAGCTCCGGCCTCAACGTGGTCATCGACGTGCAAAACGCCCAGGGCGAGCAGGCCATCTGCTCGACCATCGCGACAAAGTTCGTAAACGACGGCGTAGACCTCATCCTCGCCATCGCCACCCCGGCGGCGCAGGCCGCGGCGCAGGCGACAAAGGACATACCGATCCTCATCACCGCCGTGACCGATCCCTTCTCCGCGGGCCTTGTCGCGAGCAACGCCGCGCCCGGCGGCAACGTCTCCGGCACCTCGGATATGAACCCCGTCGCCGAACAGGTGGCGCTGCTGATCAAGCTTGTGCCCAACGCCGCCACCGTGGGCATTCTCTACAACTCGAGCGAGGACAACTCCATACTCCAGGCCGGCATGGCGCGCGCGGCCATGGAGGAAAAGGGCCTCAAGGTCCTGGACTTCACGGTCTCGAGCACCAACGACGTGCAGGCCGTCACCCAGTCGGCCGTCGGCAAGGTCGACGCCCTCTACATCCCCACGGATAACCTGCTTGCCGATACCATAGCCACCGTCTCGATGGTCGCCACCCCCGCCAAAATTCCGATCATCTGCGGCGAGTCCAACATGGTGCTCGGCGGCGGCCTCGCCACCTACGGCATCAGCTACAAGCAGCTGGGCCTGCAAACCGCGGCGCAGGCGGTCAGTATCCTCCGCGACGGCGCTTCGATCGCGGCCATGCCCATCGAGTACTGCAGCGCCGACCTTGCCTTGACCATCAACGAGGAGATCGCGGCCCAGCTCGGCATCACGATCCCGGCGGATCTGCAATAGCGCCGCGCGCCGGTCTCCGGCCCCGTCTATGGGGCCGGAGACCGGCCTTTGAACGAAACGAAAGGTCAAATTGTCATGCAATTCTTCGCCTCCTTCCTCACCGCGTGTCCGGGCGCCGTCTCCCAGGGCGTCGTCTGGGGCATCCTCGGGCTCGGCGTATTCCTCACCTACAAGGTGCTCGACTACGCGGATATGACCGTAGACGGCAGCCTTTGCACGGGCGCCGCGGTGAGCGCCATGCTCATCACCGGGGGCATGCATCCGCTGCTCTCGCTGCTGTTTTCCGTGCTAGCCGGCATGGCCACGGGCGCCGTAACGGGGATACTGCACACGCGGCTGAGGATTCCCGCCATCCTCTCGGGCATTCTCACCCAGCTTGCGCTCTATTCCGTGAACATGCGCATCATGGGCCGCGCCAACGTGCCGCTGCTCGGGCAGAGGAGCATCATCTCGCTGCAGAACATCCCGCGCGCCCTTCTCATCGGCGGCGCCTTTGCCGCCGCGCTCATCGGCGTGCTGTATTGGTTTTTCGGCACCGAGCTCGGCAGCGCCATCCGCGCCACCGGCGACAACGCGCACATGGCCCGCTCGCAGGGCGTGAACACGGACAATATGAAGGTGCTCTGCCTTGTGATCTCAAACGGACTCGTCGGCCTTGCGGGTGGGTTGCTCGCGCAATATCAGGGCTTTGCGGACGTGCAGATGGGCCGCGGCGCGATCGTCATCGGCCTTGCGAGCGTCATCATCGGCGAGGTCGTCGTAGGCAAACACGCAAACTTTGCCCTGCGCATGGGCTCGATCCTGCTCGGCGCGGTGACCTACTACCTTGTCATCGCCCTCGTGCTGCAGGCGGGCCTTAACACCAACGATCTCAAGCTCTTCAGCGCGGCCGCCGTGGCCCTGGCCCTGGCCATTCCGTCGCTTAAAAAATCCGCCGCGGGCAAATAGGAGAAAACGCGATGAATCAAATGCTCGAAATCAACGGCCTCTGCAAAACCTTCAACAAGGGCACAATCAACGAAAAGGCCGCCATCGAAAACCTCTCCCTCGCCTTTCAGGAGGGGGACTTCATCACCGTCATCGGCGGCAACGGCGCGGGCAAGAGCACCCTGCTCAACCTCATCGCCGGGGTCTATCCGGCGGATGCGGGGAAGATCGTGCTCAACGGCCGGGACATCACGCGCATGCCGGAGCATCGGCGCGCCGCCCTGCTCGGCCGGGTGTTTCAAGACCCGATGATGGGCACGGCCGCGGGCATGGCCATCGAGGAGAATCTCGCGCTGGCCTGCCGCCGGGGTAAGCGGCGCGGCCTGCGCTGGGGCATCGGCGCCGAGGAGCGCATGCGATACGTCGAAAAGCTCCGCTCCCTTGACCTCGGGCTGGAGGATCGGCTCTCGGTCAAGGTAGGCCTGCTCAGCGGCGGCCAGCGGCAGGCGCTCACACTGCTGATGGCGACGCTGCAAAAGCCGAAGCTGCTGCTGCTCGACGAGCATACGGCGGCGCTCGATCCCCGCACGGCGGCCAAGGTGCTTGCGCTCTCGGAGCGCATCATTCAAAAGCACGACCTTACCGCCATGATGGTGACCCACAACATGCGCGACGCGATCGACTACGGCAACCGCCTCATCATGATGCACGAGGGCGCCATTGTGCTCGACATCGCGGGCAAGGCGAAAAAACAGCTCACCGTAGAGGGCCTGATCGCCCGTTTCTCGCGCGCAAGCGGCCAGGAGTTTGCAAACGACCGCGTGCTGCTGGCTTAAAAGGGCGGCGCAAGTTCGCTTGCCCGTCTTTTGTCCAAAGTAGCCGCTCCCGTCGCGAGCACAAATAGCGACGACCGCGCGCAGGCTTTGCCCGCGCCGCCTTTTCCCCGGGCGGCCAGGAGAACGCAGGCGTCCGCACCCGGCGGCTGTTTGCGGCGGCCGCAGGCCCGCCGGAGCCTTGAAGACGGCCGCGATCGCCGCGCCGGCGCAAAAAATTCTCCGGCGCGCGATATTTTTCTTGTCAGCGCGCGCTTTGGCATGATACCTTTTGATAGAGCGATGCATGAATTGCCGCAAAAGGGGGACCGCCTATCAAGCCTGACAACCCACGCACCGCCATTTTCGTTACAGACAGCGCGCAGTATGCGCTCAAGTACGCCGCGCTCGCGCTGATCGCCGCCTGTTTTGCCGGACTCGGCTTCGTTCTCGAGCCGCCCGCCGCGATCATCGCGGGGCTTTGGCAGATCATCCGGGAACCGGCCGTGCTGATCACCGACTACATGGCCGTCGGCGGCATCGGCGCGGCTCTCGTCAACGCCGGCCTGCTGATGCTTGTCTCGCTCGGCATTCTCTTTTTCCTGCGCGTCGACATCGGCGGCCTTTCGATCGCCGCGGTCTTCCTGATGGGCGGCTTCGCGCTCTTTGGCAAGAACATCCTGAATGTATGGCCCATTCTTTTCGGCGTGTTTCTCTACGCAAGGATCAGGCAAGAGCCCTGCCGCCAATACGTACACGTGGCCTTTTTATCGACAAGCATCGCGCCGATCGTAACGGAGCTGATGTTCATCGTGAGCCTGCCGCCGTGGCTGCGCTTGCCCGCGAGCATCCTCATCGGACTCAGCATCGGCCTGCTCATTACGCCGCTTGCCGCGAGCGTGATGAAGCTGCACCGCGGCTTCAACCTCTATAACATCGGCTTCGCCGTCGGCCTGCTCGGCACGATCTACGTCTCCGTCTTCAAGTCCTATGGCTACACCGTTTACACGCGGCTTGTCTGGAGCACGGAATATACCCGTCCGCTCGGCATATTTCTCGGCGCGCTGTTTCTTGCGATGATCGCGGGTGGGTTCTTCATCGACCGCGGCGCGCACAAAAAGCTGATCGCGCTCTTTGGCGAAAGCGGCGTTTGCAGCAGCGACTTCATCGCGGGTTACGGTTTCGGAGCGGTTTTGATCAACATGGGGCTTAACGGCCTCGTCGCTACGCTCTACATCCTGCTTGTGGGCGGGGCGCTCAACGGGCCGACCGTCGGCGGCATCCTCACGGTGGCAGGCTTCGGCGCCTTCGGCAAGCACGCGCGCAACATCGTCCCGCTGCTCGTCGGCGTATTCCTCGGCAGCGTCACAAAGATTTGGAACATCGACGACCCCGCGATGCTGATCGCGGCGCTGTTCGGCACGTCGCTTGCGCCCATCTCCGGCTACTACGGCTGGTACTGGGGTATCGTCGCGGGCTTTATCAATTCCTCCGTCGTACTTAACTCTGGCATTTTGCACGGCGGCATGAGCCTCTACAACACAGGCTTTTCCGCGGGGCTCGTCGCCACGGTGATGATCCCTCTGCTTGAAGCCTTTACCAAAAAGGGAAAGCGCGCGGACGGCTGACCGTCGCCGCTCCGGTTGGCGCACGGCTCCACCCGCGCGGGGATTTACACTATATAGATAGAAAGAAGGCGCCTCCCGCCCCTTCTTGTTTCGTTTGATTTCCGATTGCGTGTTTGCGCGCCCGTTAAGCGCCGCCTTGACAATCGCAGCCATATGTGATGCCGACGGCGTTTGCAGCCGTTGGCCGGGCTTCTTTTTTCTCTGTGTGTCCGGTCCGCGTCCTTGCTTTCTTTTTTCCAATTGCTTTTAAAAGTGCTTGAAACGGCGGGCGAAAGGGTGGTAGCATGAACTATGCCGATTTGCCCGTCATTTGGGCGTGATTGCGCAAACAGGCGCGAAGCCCGCGCATCACGACGGCGCGTTGCCGTGCGTGGGAATTGGTATGCAAAAACGGATCGCCGCTGAAAGCGAGGGATTGTGATGCAGTTGAACGAGTCCATCGAAAACTACCTCGAGCGCGTGCTGATTCTCGAGGAGCGCGACGGTACGGCGCGCTCGGTCGATATCGCCGCCGAGCTTGGCGTAACCAAGGCGAGCGTAAGCCATGCGATGAAGCTGCTGCGCGAGAACGGCTACATCACGATGGAAGGCGACAAGGCCATCGTGCTCACAGACGCCGGGCGCGAGATCGCGGAGCGCATGTACGAGCGTCACCGCACGCTCGCGCAGTTTCTCATGCGGCTCGGCGTCGGCGAGGCGGCGGCCTTTGCCGACGCCTGCAAAATCGAGCACGACCTCAGCCCCGAGACCTTCGAGGCCATCCGCCGCCACGCCGGGCGCGACTGGTAGGCGCGTTCGCGTTTGACCGGCGTTCGCGCGCCGCGCATGCACTGCCTTAGCGCCGAGCTGTCCGGCTGCGTTTCGTAAAAAGGTCTTGCGTGGCGGCGGGAGACGCGTTGGCAAAGTATTCAAATCGGCTGCCCCGTCGTTTGGGGTAAGGGTTTTATAAACCAGGGCCACCGCGCAGGTTTTCGCGTCCGTCAGGGGTGATCGTGGCGGCGGCGCGTGCCGGCGCGTATCATCCGCTTTGCCCGCACATCCTATTTGGGGGTGCGCGGCCGTTTGCCCTTTTTCCGACAGAGCGGATCGCGACGAGAGAGGAAGTGATCTCGATGACGGAACAAACCGTCTATCTTGCCGGCGGCTGCTTCTGGGGCGTGGAACTGCTCATGCAGTCGATCCCCGGCGTGCTCGACGCCACGAGCGGCTACGCAAACGGCACCTGCGAAGCGGACGCGACCTACCCAAGCGTCTGCACGGGCAAGACCGGCTTTCGCGAGACCGTGCGCGTGCGCTACGACGCCGACGCCGTAAGCCTCGATCACCTGTTGTTCGCCTATTTTGCCGTGATCGATCCGGCCGCCGTCAACCGGCAGGGACACGACATCGGTTCGCAGTATCAGGCGGGCATCTACTATACCGACGAGGAGGGCAAGGCCGCGATCGAGCGCGTGGCAAACATCGTGCGCCGCCGCACGGACGGCTTCGCGGTCGAGATCGGGCCGCTCGTGAACTTCTTTGCCGCCGAAGCGTATCATCAGGACTATCTCGACAAGAATCCAAACGGCTACTGCCACATCCCGCGCGAGCACATCGAGCGGCTTTCGCGCGCCGTCGTCGACGCGGGGCGCTATCCATTGCCCGCCGGGGAACGCCTCGCCTCGCTGCTAACGCCCGAGCAGTACGCGGTTACGCAGCAGGCGGCGACCGAGCGCCCGTTTGCCAACGCTTACTGCGGCGAAACGCGCCGGGGAATCTACGTTGACGTCGTCACGGGCGAGCCGCTTTTTCTTTCGCGCGACAAGTATATATCCTCCTGCGGATGGCCGGCTTTCGAGCGGCCGCTTGAGGAGGCCGTCGTCGTTACGCGGCACGATGTCTCGCACGGCATGCGCCGCACCGAGGTGCTTTCGCGCGCGGGCGGTTCCCACCTCGGGCATGTCTTTACGCACGATCCCGAATCGCCGAACGGCGTGCGCTACTGCATCAACAGCGCCGCGCTGCGCTTTATCCCCTGCGAGGAGATGGCGGCGGAGGGCTACGCTTACCTGCTCGACGCGGCCCTTGCGGACGGATTCTAGCGCGCGGCGCGGTTTCTCTTGCGGCCATGGCTGCCGCCGCGCTCTTTTTTGCGCCTGAATCGCGCCGCCTGAGCGCGCATGGCCGGACGAATCGGATAAAGCCTCTCTCCTGCCTTTGCGCGATGCCCGGGGCGGCTTTTTGGTTTCAGGTAAAGGGAGTCGAACCCATGCGCTTCGGCTCCCTTTACCTTACTTTTATGCGCCGCGTTCGATATGCCCGCCCATAACGCGGGAAACTATGGTATACTCGTATGGTTCGATTCGCCAAACGGTTGCATCGGCGCATATGATAGGATAGATCGAACAACGGAGCAACCGATATGATATATCTGGATAACAGCGCCACGACGCGCGTTTTGCCGGAAGCCGCGGACGCCGCGCGCGCCGCGATGACCGAGCAGTTTTTTAACCCCTCAAGCGCCTACGCGCCCGCCGTATTGACCGAGCGCGGGGTTTCCTACGCCCGCGCGCGCCTTGCCGACGCGATGGGCCGCACGGCCAACGAGATCGTCTACACCTCCGGCGCGACGGAGTCCAACAACATGGCGATATTCGGCACGCTTGCCGCCGGGCGCGGCAGGCGGCGCGTCATCACCTGCGTCAGCGAGCATCCCTCGGTCTATGCGGCCGTGCGCTCGCTCGAGGGCCGGGAGGATATCGAGGTCGTGCTCATCGGCTGCAACCCCGACGGCACGGCCTCGCTGCGCGAGCTTGAGCGCGCGCTGAGCGCCGACACGGCGCTTGTATCGCTCATGCATGTCAACAACGAGCTTGGCTCGATCAACAACATCGCGGCGGCGTCCGCCCTGATTCGCCGCATCGCCCCGGGCGCGGCGTTCCATGTAGACGGCGTGCAGGCCTTTTGCAAGCTGCCCTTTGCCCGCGTACCCTGCGACTTCTACAGCGTCAGCGCCCACAAGTTCCATGCGCCAAAGGGCGTAGGCGCGCTGTTTGTGCGCGGCGGCCTGCGCTTTGCAGGCGGGTTTATCGGCGGCGGACAGGAGCGCGGCGTGCGCTCCGGCACGACGAACGTGCCCGGCATCCTCGGGCTTGACGCGGCGCTTGCCGCCTACCGCGCGCATCAGGCCGAGTGGGCGCGCCAGATGCGCGCCTGCAAGGAGCGGCTTGCGGCAAACCTGCTTTCCATACCGGACGCCATGCTCAACGGCCCCTCGCTCGCCGCCGGCGCCGGCCATATCCTCAACGTCTCATTCCTTGGCGTACGCGGCGAGGTGCTGCTCAACGCCCTCTCCGAGCAGCAGATCTACGTCTCGACAGGCTCGGCCTGCTCGGCGCACAAGAAGGGCAAAAACCGCGTGCTCACGAGCATCGGCGTAACGGGCGAACGGCAGGAGGGCGCGATCCGCTTCAGCTTCTGCCCGTTCAACACGCTCGCGGAGATGGATCAGGCCGCGGCCGCTATTTCGGAGCAGGTGGCGTTTCTCAGACGTTACAGGCGGCGCTGATCGCCCGCCCCGGCGGGAAGGCGGCGCCGCCGCGCCGCACCCGCGCCGGACAAGCTCCCCCACCCTATGGCACACGAAAGAGGCGGCCTGTGGCGCCGCATCCGCTTGGACAGGCTCCCTGGCCCCTATGATACACGAAAGAGGACATTTTCCATGGAACATGCGCTGGTCGTCCGCTACGCGGAAATCCACCTCAAGGGCCTGAACCGCCCGTATTTTGAAAAGAGCCTCATGCGGCGCATCGAATCGGCGCTGTGCCTTGAAAACGCCGAGGTCGTGCGCGAGCAGGGCCGCATATTCGTATTCGGCCTTACGGGCGAAACCGTCGCCGCGGCGGCGGAGCGGCTTACCCGCGTGTTCGGCGTCCATTCGGTCAGCCCCGCGCTCGCGGTTGAAAAAAGCTGGGAGGGCATCCTCGACGCGGCCAAACGCCTTGCCGGGCAGCGCGTAGAGGAGGAGGGAAACCTGAGCTTTAAGGTGATCGCGCGCCGGGCGGACAAGCGCTTTCCCATGCGCTCGGAGGAGATCTGCCGCGAGCTTGGCGCGACGCTGCTCAGCGCCTTTCCCGACGCGCTCCAGGTGGACGTACACAAACCCGAGATGTGGGTCGGCGTCGAGGTGCGGCAGGAGCGGGCGTTTGTCTATGTCCAAGAGCTTGCCGGCGCGGGCGGCATGCCGGTGGGCTGCAACGGCCACGCCTTGCTGCTGCTTTCGGGCGGCATCGACAGCCCTGTCGCCGGGCATATGATCGCCAAGCGCGGCGTAAGCCTTTCGGCGATCCACTTCTACAGCTACCCCTACACGAGCCAGCGTGCGCGCGACAAAGTCGTCGAGCTTGCCGAAATCCTCTCGCGCTACGCCGGGCGCGTGACGCTCTACCTCGTGCCGTTTACCGAGATCCAGCTCGCCATCTACGAACGCTGCCCGAAAAGCGAGACGACGGTGCTCATGCGGCGGCTGATGATGCGCCTTTCCGAGCGCGTCGCCGCCTCCTGCGGGGCGCAGGCGCTCGTCACCGGCGAGTCGATCGGTCAGGTCGCAAGCCAGACCATAGAGAGCCTCACCGTCACAAACGACGCGGTATCGCTGCCGGTATTCCGCCCGCTTATCGGCTTCGACAAGGAGGAGATCGTCGAGCGCGCCAAGGCCATCGGCTCGTTCGATACGTCGATCCAGCCGTTCGAGGACTGCTGCACGGTGTTCGTGCCGCAGCACCCCGTCACAAAGCCGAAGCGCGCGGATATTCAAAAAAGCGAGTCGCTCGTGGACTTTGCGCCGATGATCGAGCGCGCGCTCGAGCAGATGGAGCGCGTCGAGGCCGGCGCATAAGCGCGCATCGTTTACATTTTTTTCATGCGTATGCCCGAACGGCGTGGTATAATCATATACTGATGTATTACGGTTACGGGTATCTTTGGAGGCACGGCGTATGAAACTCATCTTTCGCCTGATCGGCGTTCTTGTGGTGCTGATCATCCTTGTTATGGCGGTGTTGTTCTATCTCGATTCGAAGGATCTGCTCAGCGGCAAGCTCGGGCGGCTCATCGGCGTGCTGCGCCGTCTCGGCAAGGAGGCGTGGCTTGAGATTCGTTACTTTTTGGACGGCTCGGGCATCGCCGAGGACGCTGCGGGCCTCTTGCAGGAGGGCGCGGATTTTTTGCGCGAGTCGATCGAGCCGCATATCACGAGCAAGCCCGGCGCCGACGCGCTCACGCCGACGGCCGACCCCTCCGCGTCGCCGCCCGTGCTCAACTGATCCGGCCAAACCCGGCGGCCTCCCCTGCGGGAGGCCGTTTTTTATGCAAGACGCCGCCGAATCCGTGCTATCGCCCAACGCGCCACGGTGATATAATGAATCACATCATGCGGCAAAGAGGTTTCGGCATGCAAAGTATCCTTTCATCGTTCCGCTTCCCGAGCCCGCCCGTCTCGGAAGAACCCTATGGCAGCGGGCACATCAACGGCACGTTCCGCATCGTCTGCCAAAACGGCGCGGCGTATATCCTCCAGCGTGTCAATACGGCCGTATTCCGCGAACCGGAGGCGCTGATGCGAAACATCGAGCGCGTCACGGCGCACCTGAGAACGAAAAACAGCGATCCGCGCGCGGTGCTGCAGCTCCTGCCCGCGCACGATGGGCGCTGCTATGCCACCGAACACGGCGAATACTGGCGCGTGTTCGCGTTTGTCGAAAACAGCGTATGCTTCCAGCGCGCAGACGAAACGCTCTTTCGCAAAAGCGGGTTTGCGTTCGGGCGCTTCATCGGGCAGCTTGCCGATTTTCCCGCGGCGGAGCTTGCCGAGACGATTCCGCATTTCCACGATACGCCCGCGCGCTTTGACGCCTTTCTTGCGGCCGTCGGGCAGGATGCTGCGGGCCGGCGCGGCGAAATCGCGCGCGAAATCGACCTCGCGTGTTCGTACGAGCCGTTTACCCATACGCTTGCCGACGCGCAGCGGCGCGGCGAACTGCCGCTGCGGGTCACCCACAACGACACGAAGATCAACAACATACTTTTCGAGCGGGACACGCTTGACGCGCTGTGCGTCATCGACCTCGATACCGTCATGCCGGGCCTCATGGCAAACGACTTTGGCGACGCGATCCGCTTCGGCGCCTCCACGGCGGAGGAGGACGAGCGCGACCTATCAAGCGTGCGCCTTAGCCTCCCGCTTTACGAGGCGTACGCCGAGGGTTTCCTTTCGGCCTGCGGCGAGAGCGTAGCGGAGCCGGAACGCGCCTCGCTGCCCGTTGGCGCAAAGATGATGACCTATGAAAACGGCATCCGCTTCCTTGCCGACCACCTCAACGGCGATATCTACTTCCACATCTCCCGGCCCGGGCAAAATCTCGATCGCGCGCGCACGCAGTTTCGCCTGCTTGCCGAGATGGACGCGCACTGGGACGAGATGCGCCGGATCGTCGATCGCGCCGGGCGCTAGGTCTTTGCCGGGCAATCCCGCGCGGCGCCGCGCTTTCCGCCTTGCAACCAAAGCCCCGCGCGCTGCGCGGGGCTTTGTCCGTTAAAACCCGGTTTTGACGGGATAACCGTCCTTTACCCCTCGTGCTTCGACCCTGCGGGCGGCAACGAGCATGAGAAAACTGCTCCCGCAAAGCGACCCGTCGCAGCGGCAAAGCCGACTCGGATCGCATCAGTTCAGGGCCGCGGCCCGTAACAAGCCCGAAGCTTTTGGGAAAACGATATAAGTCCCGCGCACTGCGCGGGGCTTATAGCATGCGGCGAAACGATATTATTGCGCCGGAAGCTCCTTGACAAAGCAGCGGCGGCGCTTGTGCTGCTCGCTTTCAAAGCGATCCCACTGCGCGATGATGCGGTGGTTGAGCTCGAGCATGGGGCCGGTTTCGGCGTAACGGAAGCCGCTTTTTGCAACCTTTTGCTGCATGTCGTCAAGCAGGATGGCGTTGACGCCCATGCCCTGCAATTCCGGATGTACGGCGATGAGCAGCATATCGATCGTATCGTTTTTGCCCTTGAGCGCTCTCAACAGCGGAATCCAGCCGAACGGAACCATACGACCGCGGTTCTTGCGCATCGCGTGATCGAGCGCCGGGCAGCAGACGCCAAAGGCGACCATCTCGTCCTTTTCGTTGTAGACAAACGACGTCGTGCGGCGGTCGACCATCGGGAGAAATTCACCCGTGTATTTCTGCATCTGTTCGTCCGTCATCGGCACCACGCCAAAGAGCACGCGATACGTCTCGTTATAGAGGGCGAAGACGTCTCGCATCAGCGTCTTGATCGGCTTATCCCCAAGGTTGACGACATGCAGCTTGAGGCGCTTTTGCAGGTATTCCGAAAGCCGCGCGAACTTGGGATCGCGCTCGCTGGGAATCTGCATGCGCAATTCGATCCAGTCGACCTCCTTGACATACCCGCGCCGCGATAGCTGGGTCACATAGTAGGGGTGGTTGTAATAGGTGTAAAAGAGGCTCATGCGCTCGAAGCCCTCGACGAGCATGCCCTCGCGGTCCATGTCCGAAAAACCGAGCGGCCCATGCACCGCCGTGCACCCGAGTGCGCGCGCCCAGCCTTCTATCGCATCAAAGAGCGCGTCCACGACCTCGTCGTCGTCGATGAAGTCGATGTGCGAAAAGTTCAGGTACCGTTTGCCGAACTTCGCGTTCGCCTTCTCGTTCAGAATTCCCGCGACGCGCCCGACGATCTTCCCTTCCCGGCACGCAAGGAAGCACTTGGCCTTGCAATAGGCAAACGCCGGGTTCTTATTTGGCTGCATGTCGGCCACCTGGCTCGAAAGAATATCCGGTACGTAGTGCGGATTTTCACGATACAGCTCGAGCGGAAATTCCATAAACGCGACCAAATCCCGCTTGGTCGTAGCCTCTTTGATCGTTATCACCAATTTTATCCCCCGTTATCGTTTAATAAAGCTCATTCGTTGCGTTGTTCGTCGTTGACGGCCTGCGAGGGCAGCTCCGCCTGCGCGGCAAGCGCCGCGATCTTTTTGCGCTTTTTCTTCTTGTGCAATATGATCGGCAGCCCGATGCAGAGGAAGAGGATCGTCCCCGGCACGAGCACCACCGCAAGGAATATCGCGATCGCGCCGAGCGCATTGACCACAAAGCGCGCGCTGTTTTGGAAGCCGCGCGACATGCTCTTCCATACGTCGGACGCCTTCCATATCTGCATGAGTTCGCTCTCGCCCGCAACCGCCGTGCGCGGCGTGCGGTTGATCGTTACCTCGAGCGTGGCGTAATCGACGAGCTCGTCCCAAAGGTTGATTTGCGCCGTGTAGCTCTCGATGTCCGAACGCACGCTTGTAAGGCTCTCGCGCACCTTGAGGATATCCTCGATGGTTTCGGCCCTGCCGAGTATCGCAAGAAGCTGCTTTTCCTCCGCCTTGGCGTTGGCGAGCCGCGCCTTGATGTCGTAGTAGGAAAGCGAGATGTCGTCGCTGCCAAGGTAGTAGCTCTCCACCTTGCCCGCCGCCTCGGCCTCGTGCACGAGCGCCTCGAGCGAGTCCGCCGGCACCTTGAGCGACACCGTAGCGTAAGAGGCGCCGTATTCGTCCGTGCGCGTGTAGGAGTTTGCAATATAGCCGCCGAGCGCCTTGCAGGCCTCGCCGAGCGCGCTTTGCGCCACGGCGGGATCATCGGCGGTCAGCGTCATATTGGCGTTGTAGACAATCTTGCGTACGCCCGCGTCCTGCATGAGGGCTTCGCCTTGTTCCTCGGCCGCTTCGTCGAACGCATAGCCGTTGCCGCCCGTTTGCGAGTAGGCGGTATCGTACGCCGCGGCCATCGGCGATTCAGCCTTCGCGGAATCCGACGAACGTGCGGCGCAGCCCATGGTCAAGAACATCACAAGGCAGATCGCAAGCGCGGCCCATTCCCGTTTCTTCATGCCAGTACCCCTCCGTTCTTTTTTGTATCGGTTATCCATATAAAATATCACAATTTTCGCCGCTTGAACAGAAGCGGCCTTTTCCGCCTTTTTCCAAAAACGACGCCGCTTTCGTGCGGCGCCATCGCTTGTAAAAAGGGTGGATTGTTCGGGGCTCCGGCCCTCGGTTCATGCCGTTCGGGCTTCGGCGGTTTAAGCGCCCCTCTCGACGATCTTGCAGCTGATCAGCAGCCGGTCCTCCCCGCCGTCCGGCGGGCAGACGCAGAATGAGACGATGCGATCTCCCCCGCCGACCGATACGGCGCTGTCGAACTCCGAAAGCTCGTGCAGCTCGTCGAGAAAGGCCAGAAAGGCGTTGTCGCTTGAAAACGAGATCGGTATCGCGCTGCGAACCCCCGCAACCCGCGCGCAGGAAAACACCGCGAGCGTATAGCGCGCGCCGCCCGGCAGGTCGAGCGTAAGCTGCGGGTGGCGGTTATAGTAGTTCGGGTTGCCGTATTCCCAGAACGAGCCGAACATCGCGCCGCTCTTGACGGCGTGGCCGTAGATCACCGTATGCCGGTCGGAAAAGTCCCCGGCGTTGCCCGCGTCGATAAACGGCGTGCCGAGCTTGTTACGTTTCTCGTCGAAGCGGTGGGTCAGGTAAAACGAATTGTCCGTGGTCTGCACGATCGGCAGGTCAATCGCGGTGCCGTCGAGCCGAAGCCAGCCGCGTATCTCGGCGTTTTGTGCCGACAGCGCGGCAAAGTCCACCACATCGGCCGTGCGGACGTCCTCGGCAAGGCCCGCGTAGTAGGAATTGCCGATTGTCGTGCCGAAGAGCGTATAGGCAAGCGAGCCAAGGCCGTAGAGCGCCCCGGCGGCAAGCAAGACAAGCAGGCAGTAGAGCACGTCCGTGATGATATTGGCTTTCGTCCTCTTTTTGCGCTTCATACTCGCAGTATAAACCAAACGCACCGCCTTTGCAATGCATAGCCGCGTGGCGCCCGTTGCGGTACGGCATGCTTTTTTGCTATGCTGATGGCAAGGAGAATCGGCATGGAGGGTATCGTATGAAACGCGAACGCGGCATCGCGCGCTGCGGGCTTGCCTGCTGCCTTTGCTCGGAAAACACCGCCTGCGCGGGCTGCGACGCGGGCTGCGCGGGCGACGGGTGGTGTGAAAACCGCCGCTGCTCGCTGGAGAAAGGGCTTGCGGCCTGCTACATGTGCGGCGAACCCTGCCAAAAGGGGCTGCTCGGCAAGATCAAGCCCTACGCCTTTACGCGCTTCGCGCGGGAGCGCGGCGTCGAGGCGCTGCTCGATTGCCTCGAGCGAAACGAGCGTTCCGGCGTCGTCTACCACCGCGCGGGCATCCTCGGCGATTACGACGACTTTACCGACGTTGAGGCGCTTGTTCTGTTCATCGAAACCGGTACGCGCCAGTCGCCGCAGGAAAGGCCGGCGGGCAGCCCGGCCGAGGAGTAAGCGGAACGTACCCCATAAAGAACGGCAAGCGCTTCCGTTCGACGAGACCGGGAGCGCTTTTTTAATATTTTAATGACAGCCGCGCCGCACGGCCGGCGTCGCTATGCGTGAAACAGCACCGCGCTAAAGTAGGTCACGGTATTTTCGCCGCCGGTGTAGCTTAGGCCGCACGCGCGCGCAAGCGCGCTTACATCGATGCCGCAGGCTTCGAGCGAGATGATCGCCTGCCCGGGAAGCCGGCAGGGTTGGCCGTCCTGTCTCGCGCACCGCGCGCAGACGCCGCAGGCCCCGGCCCCAAGCACGAGACAATCCGGCCGGGCCGCGCGCGCGATACCGCCCACCGCCTTTGTGAGGCGGTTGTGGCGAATGCTCGCCTCGTGCATGCCCTCGATGTCGTAGGCGTCCGCAAGCGGATGTACCGTTTGAAACACGAGCGCGCGCTCGTAGGCCTGCGCGCGCGCGATCAGCGTTTCGATCGCCCCGACGTCCGGTGGGCAGGCCCAGCAGCGGCCGTAGTAGCCACAGGCGTTTTGCTCGCAAAGCGCGCGAAACGACGCGTCGAAGGAGATATCCGCCGCGTCGATACCTGCGGCGCGCGCGCCCGCCTTGAGCAGCACGCGCCCCGCTTCGAAAAGCCACGCCTCTTCCATCCGCCCGGCCGCGCCCTAGACGCGCAGGACGTAGTCGGCCTTGCGCGCTTCCGCCGCGGGCGCCTCCGCCGCGTAGCCCAATATGCAGTGCCCAACGCCGGCGTAGCCTTCGGGAATGCCCCACGCCTTTGAGAGCGCCTTGCCCTCCTCGCTTTCAAGCTCCTCCTTCGCGCGGTGAATCCAGCAGGAGCCAAGCCCCACCGCCTGCGCGGCGTTGAGGAGGTTTGTGAGCACGGCCGCGCCGCTGAGCTGCCAGGTCGCGTAGTTCGTGTCGGCCAGCACGATAAGCACCGTCGGAGCGCCGTAGAAGGGATCGCTGTCCGTTTTGCCCGCCACCGCCGCGTTGAGGCGCGAGAGCGTCCTGACCACTTCCGGCTCCTGCACGGCGACGATCTTCACCGCCTGCCGCCCGTTCCCCGTGGGCGCGTAGGTACCCGCCTCAAGCACCTGCCGAAGCAGCGATTCGTCGATCTGCTCGGGTTTGTAGTTACGCACGCTGCGGCGCGATTTCAACGTTTCAAGTGTTTCGTTCTTCATGTCCGCCTGACCTCCGGTCTGTTTTCGCGGGCGGTTTTCCGCCCTTTTTATATTATAGCACATCCGGCCCCGACGGCCCGCCTTGCTTAGGCCCAAGCTCAATGTGGCTGTCCCGCGTTAAAAAACACAGCAGCGTGCGCAGCCGCCTTAGAAAACGCGGGCGCTCCGTCTCCACCCGCGCAAACCGCAGGCCAAGCCGCTCGTAGAGCGCATAGTGCGGCGCAACGCGCGCTAAAAAGCCGCCGTAGCCGCGCGCGGCCTTCGGGCTCCAGGCCGCCTCCGCAAAGGCCGCAAGCCGCGGCAGGAGTTGAAAAAAGAGCTTCTCCTCGCAATCGATCCACTCCGTCCAGAGCGCGCACTCCATGCCGAGCACGCGTTCCGGCGGCGCGCCGCGTAACGACGGCTCATAACGGTAGGTTTTTTCGAGCGGCGTCATGGCATAGGGATAGTCGAAGTAAACGTGGAAGCAGTCGCTGCAGATCACCTGACGGCCGGCCTTGGCATGGCGTCTTGTGCGCGCGCCGCCGCCGCCCCAGCCGCTCCAGTGCTGGCAGAGCACGTCCGCTTGCAGCGCCTTGTCCAGGCCGTCGTTCCAGACGATCGCGCGGCGGTTGTGCGCGGCAAGGTGTTCTGCCACGCGCGTAAGAAAAAAGCCCTGCAGCGCGCGCGTGCTGTTTAACCCATGTTCACGCATCGCCGCCCGGCAGCGTGGGCAGCGCGCCCACTCGCGCTTAAGCGCCTCGTCGCCGCCGATGTGCACATAGGGAAACGGGAATACCTCGACGATCTCGTCGAGCAGCGCGAAGAGGAAGGAAAATACCTCCTCCTTCCCGGCGCAGAGCAGGCGGCTCGAAAAATCCGTCACGCCAAAGCGCGTGGCCACCTCGGTCGGCGCGGGGAAGCAGGCCAGCTCCGGGTAGGCCGCAAGCAGCGCGAGCGCGTGCCCCGGCATGTCGATCTCCGGTACGATCTCGACGCCGCGCGCCCTGGCGTAGCTCACAAGCAGGCGGAGTTCATCCTTTGTGTAATATCCGCCGTGCGGCACGCCGTCCTGCTCTTGCCTGCCGTTTCGCCGGATGGCGGTGCTCGGGCGCCATGCGGCGACGTCCATAAGCCGCGGAAAGCGCTCGCTGCCGAAGCGGAAACCCTGATCGTCCGAAAGGTGCAGGTGCAGGCGGTTGAGCTTGTAGCGCGCCATGAGGTCAACAAGCGTTTCGATCGTGGAAATCGCAAAGAAGTGCCGCGCCACATCAAGGCTCAGCCCCCGCCACGCAAAGCGCGGCTCGTCCTCGATCTCGCAGCCGAGCGGCAGCCCTTCACGATACGGCATCTGCGCAAGCGTCGCCGCCGCGTGCAGCGCCCCCGCCGCGCCGCCGGCCGCCACGCGTACGCCGTCCGGGCCGCAAACGAGGCGGTAGGCCTCTTGGCCGAGCGAATCGTCCGCTTCAAAGCGCGCCGCGGGTCCGGGCGCGCCCTCGTCGAGACCGGGCAACAGCAGAAAAATGCCCTCGCGCACGGAGGCAAACGCCGCATCGAGCAGAAGCCCGCCAAGGCGCACCGTCTCCTTTGCGCCCGGCTTTAAGTGCTTCGGTATCGGAATCATCCCATCCGCCCCTTCCTCGCGCCGGCGCTTTCTAAGCGCCGCGCTTCGTGGTATACTGGCCCTATCACATCGATTCGATCGGGAGGGAAAAACTATGTTCCGCGCCGTGCTCAAGCGCTTCGTGCCGCTGCCAAAGGTGGACGCCTTCGCCCGCTACCTCTTCATCGGGCCGCACCCGGACGACATCGAGACCGCCTGCGCGCCGACCGTCAAACGCCTGGTCGAAGCGGGTAAACACGTATCGTTTCTCATCGTGACCGACGGGCGCATGGGCGCGCTCGATCCCGCGTGCTACGGCGAGACGCTCGTTTCGATCCGCCGCGCGGAGTCGCTTGCTTCGGCGGCCCTGCTCGGGGTCACGGACGTGATGTTTCTGCCCTTTTCCGACGGCGGGCTCTACCCCGTCGAGGAGGCGGCCAAGGCCATCGCCCGCGAGATCGTGCGCCTAAAGCCCGCGGCCGTGTTCGCCCCCGATCCAAACGTGATCAGCGAGTGCCACGCCGACCACCTCAAGACCGGCCTTGCGGCCAAGATGGCGATGAGCATGGCTCCGTTTCGCGGCGTGATGGAGAGTCTCGGCGTGCCGGAAAGCCACCCCGTCGAAGCGCTGTTTTTCTACTACACCGACAAGCCCAACGTCTGCCTGCCGGTCGGCCGCGCGTTTGCCGTGCGGGAACAGGCAATCGCCCTGCACAAAAGCCAATTCGACGCGGCGGCGATTAAGAGCATTGTGACGTACTTTCAGTTCCGCTCGATCCGCCTTGGCCTAAAGCGCCTTCGCGGCAGGTGCGACGGCTATCGCGCGCTTTCTTCCGTGCATATGCACTGTTTCCCGGAAGCCTCGTCGTGGTAGGTTCTAAGGCCGCGCGTATTCCCCGGGAAACGCGCTTTTCCCGCCAAAACGGCCTGCGGGCGGCATGGCCGTTCTCCGCTTAGGTTCAAACGCGCACCGGAGCATCCGCCCCGGCGCGCGATTTTTGTTAGCAGGGCGGCGGCCGGGCGGCTGTGTCCGTACGCTCATGAAAGAAACGCCGAAAAGCCAAACGATCCGTCCGGGGCCCGGGCATGCGCGGCGGCTTACGCCTCGCCCTCCGCGCGCCTACGCGCGTCGATCTCGGCGATCATCTTGTCGTAGTAGTCCTCGTCGATGATGAAGCGCTTCTTTTGTACGTACAGCGAAAGCAGCAGCATGACAATCGGCAGCACCGTCGCCGCCGCGCGCACCCATACGCGCATACGCGTAGTTCGCTGGTCGCGGAAGTTGAGGTTTGCCGCGCTTTCCCCGCCGCTTTCCAGGTCGTCGATCTTAAGCGCGTAGACGCCGCCGTCGTCGACGATAAGGCCCGGATCGATCTCGGCAAGCCGCCCAAGCTCGACGGCCTCGCCCTGCTTTTCCTTAACGATCATCGCCGAGGCCAGCGCGGGCACATACCTTGCGTCAAGCTGGTACCTGTTGAGCCGCTCGTCGGCGTCGATCCTGGCGGCAACCGCCTCTACCGCCGCGTCGTATTCGGGCGTGCCGCTCGTAAGGCCGTGAAACGCGCCGAGATAGTCCTGCACCTGCTCGACATAGTACGCCTGCGAAAGTTCGTCGTGCTTTGCAAAGAAGTCGTGCTGCGCCTCGAGCGAGCTGATCGACTGGCTCAATAGAAACGTGCCGGACACCGCGAGCACGATCGTTACGATCAGCGTATGCATCGCCGCGGCAAACTTCGCCATAAAGGGCCTTAGCGTCGAGACGACCGCCTCGTTGCGCGCGCCGAAGCGATAGTCGTTGTACTCGACGCAGTTGGTCATGTTGATGATCGATACCATGTAGAAAAGCCCCTGGCCCGCCGCCACTAGCACGCAGAAGGCGCACAGCAGCCATACGTTGAACGGGAGCAGCGCGCCCCAGCCCATCGCGGCGATGCACACGTAGCCGACGAGCGCGAGCGCGATGCTGAGGCGCTGGATCTTGAGCCGCCTGAGCTTGCCCGCAAGCAGCGGGTAGAGCGCGTTGACCGCCACGGTGGTCACGCCGTAGGCCGCGACCACGTAGAAGTAGAGCTGGCCGTTGTAGCCGATCTCCATATAGAGCAGGTTCGCCGCGAGCGCGACGAGCATCGTGCTGCCGATGTTGTAGAAGAGCATCGAGAGCGTCATCCAGAGAATCTGGTCGTTGCGCGCGATGGTCTGCCACATCTTTTTGAGCGAGATGTTCTCGCCCCGCTCTACGCGGCGGCGCGGGGCCTCTTTGACGCCGAGGAAGGCGATGAGCTGGCTTACGATGAACAGCCCGCCCACAAGAACGCCCACGAGCCGGTAGCCCGCGCGCATGTCGCCCACCGTGATCTGGGGGATGGCGGCCTGCGCGAGGATCGCGCCGACGCCCGCAAAGAGCACGGTCAGGGTGGTGACGCTGTTGCGCTCCTCCTTGACGCTTGAAAGGCTCGGCAGCATCGACCAGTAGCCGATGTCGTTCATCGTAAAGGTCGACTCCCAGAGCAGATACATCACGGTCATAAACACCACGAACTGCCAGCCGGGAATGCTCTGTATGCCGAACATGAGCATGATGACGATGCCGCAGAGCGTCGCGCCGATCAAAATCCAGGGGCGGAACTTGCCGCTTTTAAAATGCGAACCCTCGATGATCGCGCCCATGAGCGGGTCGTTGAGCGCGTCCCACAAGCGCCCGCCCACGCCGATGATGAGGCTCAGCGTCGTAAACTGCGCGAGGGTGAGCGACACGCCGAACTGGATGTAGGTCAGGAGGAACACGTCGATGAGCGAGTAGCTCATATCGCGGCCTATGCCGCTTGCCGAAAAGAACCATTTGTTGCGCTTGAACGTTCTTTGGCGAAGCGCCTCGGCCTTGCCTGCCGCGGCTTGGGCGGAGTCGATTGTCTCCATGGTCAGAAACTCCCATCCTCTCGAATCTGATTTGCTGTTGTAGCCGGGTCAAAAACCGATCGAAATGCCGTTGTGCTTAGCGTACCACAGCGCGGCCGCCCTTGGCAATGCCCGCGGGCGTGAAAACGCTCCCCCTCTCCCCGTGCAAAAAGGCGAGCGCGGCGGCCCGCCGCGGCGCAGCGCGTAAAGAAGCATGGAACGCTTGCGGCGCAAGGGGCGCTTTCCGATATCAAAAAGGGGAACGGCCCTTCCCGTTCCCCGCCGGCGCGTCTCTTCCCGCCTTGCTAAATATCGATCTCGCCGTCGAAGACAAGCTCGGCCGGGCCGCTCATGTAGACGTGGTTGTCCTCGGCCCAGTCGACGTGCAATGTTCCAAGCGCCACGCGCACGTCCACGCTGCGGCCGGTGCGCCCGGTCAGGGCGCTCGCCACCGCGACGCTGCAGGCGCCCGTGCCGCAGGCAAGCGTCGGCCCGCAGCCGCGCTCGAAGGTGCGCATCTCAAGCGTGCCGCCGTCGAGCACGCGCACGAAGTTGACGTTCGTACGCTTTGGAAACACGCTCGCGTGCTCGATGTCCCAGCCCAGATCCATCCAGCGCTTGTCGGTCGGATCGTCGACATAGAGCACCGTGTGCGGCACGCCCACGAGCACGCTCGTAAAGCGCAGCTCCTCGCCGCGCACCGTCAGCATCCGCTCAACGCAAAGCCCCTCGCCAAGCACGGGTATCTGCTCGCAGTGCAAAAACGGCTCGCCCATGTCGATTCCCACGCCTGTGACCGCGCCGTTCTCCACAGTCAGCCTCGGCCGCATGATCCCGGCGAGCGTCTCGACGGCGAACGTTTCATGTCCGAGCACACCGCGCTCATAGACATATTTGGCAAAACAGCGGATACCGTTGCCGCACATCTCGGCTTCGCTTCCGTCGGCGTTGACGATGCGCATGCGCACATCCGCCGTTTCACTCTCGAGCAAAAGCAAAAGCCCGTCCGCGCCGATGCCCGTCTGCCGGTGGCAGAGCCGGGGCGCGAGCGCATTGTAGTCGATCTGGCCGAGCGAACAGCCGTCTATGAGGACAAAGTCGTTCCCGAGCCCGTGAACCTTCGTAAAGCGCATCGAATCGGTCCTCCTATCATGGCCGGGCGAGGCCTGCGCCGTCCCGGCCTGTTTGTGGAAAAGCGCCCAGGATGGGGTTTGTCATATCGGCCCAAAAAGCCGATTCGCGCCCGTCAACCGCCTATGATCTCGACAAACGCCTCGTCGGCGTACTGCCGCACCGCCCCCTCAAAGCGGCGGTACGAGGCAAGGAAGCGCCGTGCCCCGTCGGTCAGTTCGGCGCCGCCGCCGCCCTTGCCGCCCGTAACGGATTTGAGCAGCGAAAACCCGAGGTTTTGCTCCGCCACCTTGATGATGCGCCAGGCCTTGCTGTAGGCCATGTTCATCTCGATGGTCGCCTTGCGCAAAGAGTGCAGCCGCTCGACGCGCTCGAGCAGATCCGCAACGCCGGGGCCGAAACACTTCTCCTCCCCGTAGATGCGCACGTTGACCATGCAGCGCAGTTCTCTCGCCATAGCGTCCTCCCGGCGGGCATCCTTCGTATGTTGTTATTATATCATGAGGCGCGGCAAAATGGTATCGCATCGCCGCAAACCGGCCGCGGGGTACCGCAGGCTATAACGCGGTGCGCGCCGCGCTTGCGGCCGCGTCTAACAAGAAATTTACATTTTCTCCACGAGAAGCGATTGACACGCGGGAATGCGCACGGATAGACTGAATAAAATGGTTAATCAAATTCCCGCCGAAATCCGGCAAACACTCGCGCTGACGCTCGGACAATCCGGCATACCGATCGAGGCGGCCGCGATACGCCTCGCCCCGCGGCACGCCGCGGCAAGCGTCCATCTGCCGCCGGAGGCCGACGCGGGCCGGCTTGACCCAAAAACCTTTCCCCCGCTCTACGGCGCGCCGCTTGCGTCCCGCCTGCGCAGAGCGAACGGCTGGCTGCTCCTCGAGTGGAGCGATTCCTTCTACGACGCGCTCGTGCGCACGGCGCTTGAACGTTTCCCGCCCGCAACAAACGACGGCGGGGAGCACGCGCTCCACCGCATGCTGCTGCTTTCGCGCCACGGCGGCGACGGCTGCCCGCGCGTTCCCTCGATGCAGCGCGCGCTGCTGCTTGCCTGCCTCGCGGGCGAACGGCCCGCTTCCTATCGCGCGGCAAGCCGCGCGCTCGAGACGATGTTTCACCCCGTTCCCGCGCGCGAGCGCCCCGCGCTGCTGCGTACCTGCGGCGCGTTCGGGGACGCCGCCGCAAGACTGCTCGCACTTGCAAGAAAGGAGCCGACTGCATGCAAATCACCTGGTACGGACACTCGTGCTTTCTCCTGAGCGCCGAAAGCGGCGTCTCGATCCTCACCGACCCTTGCGACCCCGAGACGGGCTACGCGCTGCACGACATCCGCTGCGACGCGGTTACCGTCAGCCACGATCACCACGACCACAACTGTCTCGCCGCCACCTTAGGCAGCCCGGAGGTCATCCGCACGCTTGGCGAACATACGGTCGGCGACGTGCGCCTTAGCGGCTTTAAAACGTTCCACGACGACGCGCGGGGGGCCAAGCGCGGCGGCAACATCGTATTCCTCTACGAAATCGACGGCCTGCGCCTCGTTCACCTCGGCGACCTTGGGCATATGCTCGACGAGGATACGCTTTCGGCGCTCGGCCGCGTGGACGTGCTGCTCTCTCCGATCGGCGGCAAGTATACGATCGACTCCAACCTTGCTCTTCGCATCACCGAGGCATTGCAGCCGCGCGTGTTCATCCCCATGCACTACAAGACCCCGGCGCTGAGACTCGACATCGACGGCATCGAAGCGCTGCTTGCGGAGAACGAAAACTGGAAGGTGCACCGCCTCAACAGCGACACCTGTACGCTTACGCGCGATACGCTCGGCGCAAAGCGCCTGCTCCTGCTCGATTACAAACGCTGAGGGTTTCCCGTACCATCTCCATTTTTGATTCAGGCCCGCGTCCGGGTTTTTTGGCGTTTCCCGCGCTCCGGGCGCGGAAGGTTTTTCCAACCGTTAACGAAGTGTGAATTCTCTATATATAGTTGTTTTTGCGCTTGCAAACTACAACATGCGCGGGTATGCTGTTGTTACTCTATGGGAAAACATGCATTATAAGCAAAGCGAGGATCGGATGATGGCGATCGAGGAAATCACGCAAAACGCGAGGACGGTGCTCGAAAAGCGCTACCTTGGCAAGGACGAGACCGGCCGCGTCGTCGAGGATATCGAGGGCATGTTCCGGCGTGTCGCGCGCGCCGTCGCGGAGGCGGACGGGCGCTACGACGCCGCGGCCGATACGGAGACGACGGCGGAGGCGTTTTACGAGCTTATGGCATCGCTGCGCTTTTTGCCGAACTCCCCGACGCTCATGAACGCCGGCCGCCCGCTCGGGCAGCTTTCGGCCTGCTTCGTGCTGCCCGTGGCGGACACGATGGAGGATATCTTCGAGGCCGTCAAGAACGCCGCCCTGATCCATAAGTCCGGCGGCGGCACGGGCTTCTCGTTTTCGCGCCTGCGTCCGAAAGGCGCGACCGTGCGCTCCACGGGAGGGGTGGCGAGCGGGCCGGTGAGCTTTATGCGCGTCTTCAACGTCGCCACCGAGGCCGTCAAGCAGGGCGGCACGCGGCGCGGTGCGAACATGGGCATCCTGCGCGTCGACCATCCGGACATCCTCGAGTTCATCCGCTGCAAGAGCGACAACGCCGATATCAACAACTTCAACATCTCGGTTGGACTCACCGAGGCGTTTCTCAACGCCGCCGAGGAGGGCCGGGCATACGACCTCGTCGACCCGAAGGACGGCGCGATCGTGCGCCAGCTTTCCGCGCGGGAGGTCTTCGACGAGATCGTCGAGGCCGCGTGGCAAAACGGCGAGCCGGGCATCGTGTTCCTCGATCGCATCAACCGCGACAACGTCGTGCCCTCGCTCGGCGAGATCGAGAGCACGAACCCCTGCGGCGAGCAGCCGCTCCTGCCCTATGAAAGCTGCAACCTGGGTTCGATCAACCTTGTTAAGATGGTACGCCAAAACGGCGGCGCGCCCATGTTCGACTACGACCTGCTGCGCGCGACCATATTTGAGGCCGTGCACTTCCTCGACAACGTGATCGACATCAACGAATACCCGCTCGAGCACATCCGCGAAACCACGCATAGCACGCGCAAGATCGGCCTTGGCGTGATGGGTTTTTCCGACGCGCTGCTCGCGCTCGATATCCCCTACGACTCCGAGGAGGGCGTCGCGTTCGCCGAAGCGCTCATGGCGTTTGTAACGCGGGCCGCGCGCGAAAAAAGCGCCGACCTCGCAAGAACGCGCGCCACCTTTCCGCTCTTCTCCGAGAGCACGCTTCCGCAGGACGTCCCCATGCGCAACGCCACCGTGACCACGATCGCTCCGACCGGCACGCTTTCGATCATCGCCAATTGCTCCTCCGGCATCGAGCCGGTGTTCGCCTACGTCTACGTGCGCAACGTCATGGACGGCACGCAGCTTGTCGAGGTCAACCCGCTGCTGCGCAACAAGCTCAAGGAGCTGAACCTCGACGGTGAGGAGCTCCTAAAGCAGATCGCCGCCGAGGGCACGATCCGCCACCTGCTCGAGATCCCCGAGGCGGTGCGGCGCGTGTTCGTCTGCGCGCACGACATCGCGCCCGAGTACCACGTGCGCATGCAGGCGGCCTTCCAGCGGCATACCGACAACGCCGTCTCAAAAACCGTCAACTTCCCCGCCACGGCCACGCAGCAGGATGTGCGCGACGTCTACATGCTCGCCTTCCGCGAGGGCCTCAAGGGCGTAACGATCTACCGCGACGGCAGCCGCACGGGCCAGGTGCTCAACATCGGCAAGGTCAACGCCGGCACGGCCGCAGAGCGGCCCGCAAACGAAACGCCCGGTCGGGAGAGCGAGGCGGAAGGCGCCGCTTTGCCCGCCAACTACGGCCGCATCGAGCCGCGCCCGCGTCCTTTGGTTACGCGCGGCTTTACCGAGAAGATGAACATCGGCTGCGGCACGCTTTACGTTACCGTCAACTACGACGAAAACGGGATCTGCGAGGTGTTTACCAGCACCGGCAAGGCGGGCGGCTGCCCGAGCCAGAGCGAGGCCACGGCGCGGCTTGCCTCGATCGCCCTGCGCAGCGGCATCTCGATCAAAGAGGTCTACGACCAGCTCAAGGGCATCCGCTGCCCCTCGACGATCCGGCAGAAGAACATGAGCTGCACCTCCTGCCCGGACGCGATCGCCCGGGTGCTGATGAAGGTCGTCAACTACATTGAAAGCGGCGAGAAGTCCAACCTCTTTGCGCCCACCGCCCCGCAGGCCGCCGAGAATCCAAACGCGCCTGCCTTCCATGCGAAAAACGGCAACGGCGCGGCGGACGCCGCACTGCCCGCCGGCGCGCCGGGCGAGTACGCCTGCCCCGAGTGCGGCG
>CAYMSL010000006.1:0-5267 GCA_964393095.1 uncultured Oscillospiraceae bacterium
GAAAGAAGAAGAGCGTTACGATGATCGGCAGGAAGCTCAAAACGCTGCCCACGCCCGCGAATATGCCGTCGATGACGAGGCTTTTCACGACCGCGTTTATGCCATAGGCGCTTAGTCCGCGCTCGACAAGCGCCGTCAGCGCGTCGATGCCGAGCGAAAGCCAGCCGGAGAGCATACTGCCTATGACGTTAAAGGTCAGATAAAACACGAGAAACATCACGCCGAAAAACGCCGGCAGCGCGGTATACTTGCCCGTGAGCACGCGATCAAGCCGCACGCTGCGCCTGCGTTCGCGGCTCTCGCAGCACTTGACCACAGAGGCAGCCACGACCTTTTCGATGAAGCCGTAGCGCATATCGGCGAGCGCCTCGTTGCGGTCGAACCCCGTCTCGCGCTCCATCTCGAGCACGCTGTGCTCGATGAGCTCGCGCTCGTTCTCGTCGAGCTCGAGCCGCCCGGCGAGCGCCGCGTCGCCCTCGATGAGCTTCGTCGCGCAAAAGCGCGGCGACACGCCGATGTTGCGCGCGTGATCCTCGATGACGTGCGCCGCCGCGTGGATGCAGCGATGCACCGGGCCGTCCGGGCAGAAGTCCTGCACGGAGGGAAGCACGCGTTTCTTTACGGCGTTGACGATCTGGTCGACAAGCTCGGACACGCCCTCGTTCTTCGCCGCGCAGATCGGCACAACCGGCACGCCGAGCCGGTGGCTCATGAGTTTGACGTCGATGGAGCCGCCGTTTGCGCGCACCTCGTCCATCATGTTCAGCGCGACGACCATCGGAATGCGCAATTCAAGCAGCTGCAAGGTCAGGTAGAGGTTGCGTTCGATGTTTGTGGCGTCAACGATGTTGATGATGCCGTCGGGCTTGCCGTCAAGAATGAAGTCGCGGGAGACGATCTCCTCCTGCGAGTAGGGGCGGATCGAGTAGATGCCCGGCAGGTCGACGACCGAGCAGTTCTTTGCCCCGCGAATCACGCCGATCTTCTGCTCGACGGTGACGCCGGGGAAGTTGCCCACGCGCTGGTTCGAGCCTGTCAGCACGTTAAAGAGCGTGGTCTTGCCGCTGTTTTGATTGCCCGCAAGCGCAAAAATCATTTTGCCTCGCCCTCCTCCGCCCGCACGACGATGCTGCGTGCGTCGCCCTTGCGCAGGGTCAGCTCGTAGCCGCGTACGCTGATTTCGATCGGATCGCCCATCGGCGCGACCTTCTGCATCTTCACCCTTGTCTTCGGGATCAGCCCCATGTCCAAAAGCCGCAGCCGCAGCGCGCCCGCGCCGCCGACCGACTCAATCGACGCCTCCTGCCCAATCTCCAGTTCATCCAGCGTCATGCCGTTCCTCCATCCCTGTGCGCGACGCTTCCCGAGCGCCGCGTTTGTCAAACCGTCATTTGGTTAGACTCATCTAACCCAGAGACAGTTTAACGCTTCTTACCGTGTTTGTCAATGCGTATGGCGCAAAAATAACACGGTTTTGTCGATATCATTTTACCGCCCTTCCTGCGCAGCAGAAAACGCCCCGGCGTTTGTTCCCGGCGGGGCGTTTTGCTCTTTGTCCATGATCGGCGCGGACACGCGCACAGGCGAATGCTTCAACAGCGCAATTTCCGGCGGCGCCCGTTTCCCGCGTGTGTTCCTCAAAGGGAGGACGAGAGTCCCATCGCGATGATCCACACGTAGCAGAGCGTCTTTGGCAGCATCAGCATACCGAGCGCCGGGCGCTTCCCCGCGCCGAGCGCAACCGGCAAATAGAACGCGAAACTCAGAAGGATCGCAAGCCACATCCACGGCAGGGCCGCGCGCCGGTAAACCAAAAACAGCGCGGCCACGGCAAGCCCCATCAGCGTAAAGGGAACGTTGCGGTAGCGATTCCAGTTCGCGGGCGGGTCCGCCTGCGTCCAGCCGTTTTGCGGCAGCAGGCAAAGCACGACGCGCGCAAGGGCCAGCGCGTACAGAAGCGCCGATGAAAGGTGCGCGCCCGGCGGCGCGTAGAGCAATAGGCCGATGTGCCAGAGCATCACGTAGAAAACCGTCATGCCGATAGAGGTGACGAGCTTGCCGCGCCCGAGGGCCGGTCTTAGCCGCGCCGCGTCGCCGCCGAGCGAGAGCGCGATGCGCGGCACAAGGTGAAACGCGTCGCCGAGCGCAAGCAGCAGCGCCATCACGCCAAAGAGCGCCCGCACCCGCGTATGCGCGCCATAGAGCAGCGCACAGCCCATCAGGAGCGCCGTAAGCAGGTAGAGCAGGTCGAAACCCGCCTCTATCCGGCTGATCAAAAGCCTCCGCTTCATTTGGCCTCCTCCCCCGGCGCGCCGTTTCTCCGGCGCGGCCTCGCCATAACGGCAAGGTGCGCAGTAACGGCCGCGCCCACGACAAACAGCAGCGCCAGCACCCAGGGCTTACGAATCAGCGCGGCGGAGAGCGCGAGCATACCCCACAAAAAGGCGAGGCTTACCACCATGGTGCGGCGCGTAAGCCCGGCGCGGGTTTGATAGTTTCGTATGTGCTCGCCAAAGACGGGCAAACGCAGAAGCCACGCGCGCATGCGCGGCATGCCCGCAAAGCAGGCGGCCGCCGCGAGCACGAAGGGCGTGGTCGGCCACACGGGCAGCGCAAGGCCAACGGCCGCAAACGCGAGCAGCAGGAAGCCCGCCAGGGCGAGCAGTATGGTCTTCATGCGGGCAATTCCCCCTCCCTTTCCGGCTGACGACGCCCGCCGCGCCCCAATCTCAAGGATCGGAGGCGCGGCGAACGTGTTTATGTTTGCGGTTTGCGCAGCAGCCCCGCATGCGGGGCGCCTCCCGCGCGTGATCAGATCGTGGCGGCGTTGAGCTCGGCGTTCGTGAGCATCGAGAGCGCCTTGACCTTTTCAAAGTCGAGCTTCGCCGCCTCGGCAAAGCGCCTGCCGTATTCGTGGTCCGCAAGGTAGCAGTGCGCCGCGTGGCGGTACTTGATGTTCTCCGTACAAGGCGCGATGTCCGCGGCGGTGTTGTGGATGAGCAGCTCCTTTTTATCCTCGGTCAGCACGCGCCAGAGGTTGCCGCCCGCGCGGAAGCAGTCGTCGGTGGGGTCGTCCTTCGGGTCGTAACGCCACATCGCGCCCTCGAGCGCCAGCGGCGGTTCGGCCACCTCGGGCTGCGCCGTCCAGTAGCCGCCGCTGTTCGGCGTGTAGGCGGGCGCCGCGCCGTAGTTGCCGTCAACGCGCATCGCGCCGTCGCGATGATAGTCGTTGACCTCGCAGCGCGCCTGGTTGACGGGGATGAGGTTGTGGTTGACGCCAAGGCGATAGCGCTGCGCGTCGCCATAAGCAAAGAGCCGGCCCTGCAGGAAGCGGTCGGGGCTAAAGCCGATGCCCGGCACCACGTGCGCCGGCGTAAACGCCGCCTGTTCGACCTCGGCAAAGAAGTTCTGCGGGTTGCGGTTGAGCTCGAACACGCCCACCTCGATGAGCGGATATTCGCCATGCCGCCAAACCTTCGTGATGTCGAAGGGATTCTCGTAGTGCTTGTGCGCCTGCTCTTCCGTCATGACCTGGATGTACATCGTCCACTTCGGGAAATCCCCCCGTTCGATGGCTTCGTAGAGATCCTTGCCGTGGTATTCGCGATCCATGGCGGTGATCTGCGCGGCCTCCTCGTTCGAGAGGTTCTTGATGCCCTGCTGCGTCTTGAAGTGGAATTTGCACCACACGCGCTCATTCTTTTTGTTGTAGAGCGCGAATGTGTGCTCGCCGAAGAAGTGCATGTTGCGAAACGACGCGGGGATGCCGCGGTCGCTCATGACCACCGTGATCTGGTGGAAGCACTCGGGCAGCAGCGTCCAGAAGTCCCAGTTGTTCTGGGCGGAGCGGCGGCCCGTGTGCGGGTCGCGCTTGACGGCGCGGTTGAGATCGGAGAAGTTATGCACGTCGCGGATAAAGAAGGTCGGCGTGTTGTTGCCCACGAGGTCCCAGTTGCCCTCCTCGGTGTAAAACTTCGTGGCGACGCCGCGGATGTCGCGCTCGCAGTCGGCCGCGCCGCGCTCGCCCGCCACGGTGGAAAAGCGCGTAAAGCTCTCGGTCACCGCGCCGGGCTGCAGCACCTTGGCCTTGGTATAGCGGGAGATGTCGTGGGTGATCGTGAGCTTGCCGTATGCGCCCCAGCCCTTGGCATGCATGCGCCGCTCCGGAATGACCTCGCGGTTGAAGTGCGCCATCTTCTCAAGCAGCCAGACGTCCTGGAGTACGACCGGGCCGCGCGGCCCCGCGGTGATTGCGTTTTCGTTGTCCGCCACCGGCGCGCCAACTTCGTTGGTAAGCTTTTTGTATTCGTCCATCGGAATCCTCCTTGTTATAAAGATTTATTGAGTCGGTAATTTGAGTATATGATATCTGCAACTCCCAAGTCAATACTATTAGTATTAATTATCGTTAATCGTTGAATGTCTTGAAATATGCGGTTATACTTTAAAATGTAAGGCTCATATTGATACGGCAAAGCCCCGTCCGGCAAGCGGACGGGGCCATGTGTGTTTTACGCTGTATATACCGCTTACGGCAGCGCGGATGCGTTCGCGTTTAGTGTGCTAAAAGTCGACCGCCGTGTCGTAATAACAGGCGCGCAGGAGTTTTTCCATCTCGGCGGGCGTGACCGCGCGCGGGTTCGAGCCGGTGCAGGCGTCGCCGACGGCAAGCGCGGCAACGGCAGGCAGCTTTTCGAGGAACTCGTTTTCGTCGATGATGCCGCCCTCGTAGTCGCGTATGCACGAGGGGATGCCGAGCGCCGCGTTCATGCCGCGAATGTAGGTAATCAGCGCCTCCGCCGTGGACTCGAGGCCAAGCGTCCCGGCGATCTCGCCGTAGCGCTTCGCCGCCTCGGGTTCCCTGGCGTTGAACGCGATCACCTTCGGCAGGTACATGGCGTTCGCGCAGCCATGCACGATATGCCCGCCGGAATACGCGGCGCCGGTCTTGTGGGCCATGGAGTGGACGATGCCGAGCAGCGCGTTCGAAAACGCCATGCCGGCAAGGCACTGGGCGTCGTGCATCTCGGCGCGCGCGCCCATGTCGCCCTCGTAGGAAGCGGCAAGATAGCGGCCGATCATCCTGATCGCGTGCAGCGCGAGCGGGTCGGTGTAGTTGCAGTGCAGCGTGGAGACATACGCCTCGATCGCGTGCGTCATGGCGTCCATACCCGTATGGGCCACGAGTTTTTTCGGCATTGTTTCGGCCAGGTCGGGATCGACAATCGCGACGTCGGGCGTGATGTTGAAGTCCGCCAGCGGATACT
>CAYMSL010000006.1:5277-14441 GCA_964393095.1 uncultured Oscillospiraceae bacterium
GATTGTCATGCTTCTTCGACCGCAACGACCATCAAGTCCGCCAGCGGATACTTGACACCCTTCTCATAGTCGGTGATGACCGAGAACGCCGTGACCTCCGTTGCCGTGCCGGATGTGGAGGGGATGGCGCAGAAGCGTGCCTTTACCCGCAGCGCCGGGAAGCTAAAGGGAATCGTGAGCGCCTCAAACGTGATATCCGGGTATTCATAGAACGCCCACATGGCCTTGGCTGCGTCGATCGGCGAGCCGCCGCCGATCGAGACGATCCAATCCGGCTCAAACGCGCGCATGGCCTCCGCGCCGCGCAAAACGGTTTCTACGGACGGGTCCGGCTCGACACCCTCGAAAAGCCGCACCTCCATACCCGCTTCTTTTAAGTACGCCTCGACGCGCCCCAGGAAACCGAAACGCTTCATGCTGCCGCCGCCGACGACGACGAACGCCCGCTTTCCCTTGAGTGTTTTCAGCGCCTCGAGCGCGCCCTTACCATGATAGAGATCCCTCGGCAATGTAAACCGTGCCATCTATTTCACTCCTTCTCCTATCGTTCTCTGTTTATCGATTACTTTTTATCGATATAATAATATCTATTTGTCTCTTTGTCAATAGTATGCCCAACGAATCTGCCCCGGCGCGGCTGCCAAACGATCGGGCATATCGCGGCCGTCCGCGCCGCGATGCCGTGGACGCTGGCGGCGCAAAGGGTACGCGCACATAGAAAAACCCGCCGACGGGTTTCCTCGTCGGCGGGCATAGAGATTGCCGGCGGCTTGTGCCGCCCCGTTCAGCGCTTGATTTCCGAACCGAGCCGCTCCGCGAGATGCTGCGAAAGCATCGCAAGCGACGCCGCCATGTTCTCATTTTGCACAAGAATGCCTTCGGGCGTGTTCAGGTGCGTCGGCGCGAAGTTCCAGATTGCGAGCACGCCGCTTGATACGAGCTGATCGCATACGCTCTGCGCCTGGGACGCGGGCACGGTGATCACGCCGATGCGCACGTTGAGCTCGTTGCAGATTTCGTCCAGCCGCTCCAACGCATAGATCGGCTTGCCCGATACCTCGCCGCCGATGAGGCTCGGGTCGGCGTCGAATGCGGCGACGATGCTCAGCCCGTAGTCGGCAAAACCGCGATACGACAAAAGCGCCCTTCCGAGGCTGCCCGCGCCGACGAGCACGGCGTCGTTGACGTTGTCGTAGCCAAGGAAGGATTCGATCGAGCGAATCAGCGCGTCCACCTCGAAGCCGGTCTTGGGCCGCCCGCCCTCGGCGGAGACCGAGGCAAGGTCCTTGCGTACCTGCACCTCGTTGAGCCCGAGCTGGGCCGCGATATTCGGCGCGGAGATGATCTTCGCGCCCGCGGCGCGCGCGGCCTTGAGGATTTGCAGATAGTAGGGCATGCGGTGCAACGCCTGCCGCGAAACCAGAGCAACGGGCTTATTTTGCATGAGCTGCCTCCATCGGACTATTACCGATAGTATATTATCGTTTCGGTGCGCCTGTCAAGCGTGCGGCCGCACATCCCCTGCGCTGAAGCGGTTTACGCCGCCGCGGCAGCTCCTATTCGCCCTTCATGTCGATGGCCTGCTCACGGCCGGCAAGGATGTCGAGGCAGAGGCGGATGCTCGCGCCGATGGCGGCGTCGATGTCGTCGGGCCGCACGCCAAGCGGCTCGCTGCCAAGCGACTTGTCGATAAACGCGTTACTGCACATCACGTCGGCAAAGCGGACCATATTGAGTCCGCCCTCATGACCGGCCTTCTTCTGTTGGGCCATGATCCGCCTGCCGCCGAGCCGGTAAAGCCAGGCGGGGATCGTGACGATCTTGCGCTCCGCAATGCCCATATATCGATGCACGATGTTGAGCATCTCGACCCAGGTGAGGTTGTAGTAGCCGATGGGATAACAGGCGCCGCCCTTGTTGCGCTCGAGCGCGCCGGCGATGGCCTGTCCTACCTGGCCCACGGTGACCATCGTCGTGCCGCCGCCCGGGTACATGGTCTTGCCCTTCATGCCCCGAATCTGCTCGACAAGAAACACCCAAACGGGCTTGCGGCCGGGCTGCGTGCCGAAGATATACGGCAGCTCGAGCACCGCCACGTCGAAGTCCTTACCCGCAAACGAAAGCGCAAGGTTCTCCTGCTCGATGCGGCTGCGGATGTAGGGATGCCACTTGGTCAGCTCTTTTTCCGGCCAGATCTTGGCAAAGTGGGAAAAATACGAGCCGCAGATGACGGCGTGCTTGACCCCGCTCTCGCGCGCAAGCCGCAGCAGCCGCTCAAGGGGATCAATGTTGTAGCGCTTGAAGAGCTCGTAAATCGGCGCCGGGCCTTCGACGCGCTCATCGACGCCGGCCGCGAACACGAAGCCCTCGCAGCCCGAAAACTGTGCCTTAAGCTCCTCATCCGTCATCGTCAGATAGTTGCCGAACGTCAGCGACATGTCGGAGGGGAGCTGCGCGCCGGCCGGAACAGGCGGCAGCGCGATGGACGTTACCGCGTGTCCCCGCGAAAGAAGCTCCCGCGCCGCCTCGCTGCCGAGCAAACCGGTGCCGCCAATGATGAATACCTTCATATGCAAACGCCTTCCTTTCCAATCCATTTTGACGGGATTCCAGCTTCAATATACCACAACGCGGCGTCCTGGTAAAACATGTTGCAAAAAAGCGCCGCAAACCCGGCGCGGCGGCCAACGCGCTTAAAAAGCACGCAGGCGCTTCGTGATCTTGTCACCAAAGCGATCAGGATTTTCTATTCTTTGACTTGACAGATTAACGTTTATAGGGTTCAATATGGTTATATCAGTAATAAATACTGTTACTGTTAAATTCAATTTGTTTCAATTTAATCGAGGAGGCACGTTAAAATGGCAGAAACCGTAAGCCGCATGCCGCTCATCGGCGATCCTGCACCCGCATTTGAGGCGGTGACCACGCAGGGCCCCATCAACTTTCCCGCGGACTATAAGGGCAAGTGGGTCATCCTCTTTTCCCACCCGGCGGACTTTACGCCGGTTTGTACGACGGAGTTTATGACGTTTGCCACCATGGCGGAGGAGTTTAAGGCGCTCAACACCGAGCTTGTAGGCCTGTCGGTCGACTCGCTCTATGCCCACATCGCCTGGCTGCGAAAGATTCAGGAACTCGAGTGGAACGGCATGAAGCACGTCGAAGTCAAGTTCCCGCTTATCGAGGACATCCGCATGGACGTGGCGAAGAAGTACGGCATGATCCAGCCCGGACAGTCCAACACACAGGCGGTGCGCGCGGTGTTCGTCGTCGATCCGAACGGCAAGATCCGCACGGTCCTCTACTACCCGCTCTCCACCGGCCGCAACTTCGACGAGATCAAGCGCATCATCCTTGCATTGCAAAAGGCGGACGCCGACTCGGTCGCCACCCCCGCCAACTGGCGTCCCGGCGACGATGTGATCGTACCGACCGCCGGTTCCTGCGGCACGGCCAAGGAACGCATGGAGAGCCAGAATGACGACCAGTATTGCCTCGACTGGTTCCTCTGCTTCCGCAAGGGAAAGAAATAACGATCGAATCGATCGCCTCCGGGCTGCGAGCCCAAAATAACCAAAGCCCTTTGATCCCGCCGAGGCGGGCGCGTGACGCGCCCGCCTGTTTTATGCCTTTCGCTCCCCATTCTATTAACGGTATCGCTTTCGCGGCGTTCGGCGCTTCGTCCCGCGCCCCGTTCCTTGACAGTATGAAACCGAAGAAACTATAATATATGGAGTTATCGCATCACAAATCGTCGTTGCTGCGTGTTTTACGCGATGGGGAGTTTATATCGTGACCAAGGCAAGCATTCGCACCGGTTTTTACAAAAATATCGCCGCTTTGGCGCTAATGATAGGGCTGCTGCTCCCGCTTTCGGGGATTACCGCACTGGCGAAGGCCGATGGAAACGGCGCGGCGAAGGATCTAACCGCCGCATGCACGATCCTGCTGCCGGAGCGCTCCGCGCCGTTGCTTGCGCGCCTTTCCGACGGGCGCTATAACTCCCGCATCTCGTTTACCAAAGAAGAGACGCTGCGCCTTGAGGTCCCTTCCGAGGCCGCCGGGTTGTACGTGGCCTGGTATACCGCCCCCGAAGCAAGCGCCATCGACATGCTGGACGCAAGCGGAACTGTGCTTGGCAGCATCGCGGCCGACCCCGACCTGCTCAACGGCTACTATCCGCTATCCGACGGCTGCGCCTCGGTAACCATCCACGGCGGCACGTTTGCCGTCTCCGAGTTGCGCGTCTTCGATTGCGAAACGCCGCCGGACGAGCTTGCCATCGTCTCCGCCCAAAGCGCGCAGCCGAAAATCATGCTGATCGTCGCGCACACGGGCGATGAATCCTACTACTTTGGCAGTCTGCTGCCGTTTTTGCGCAGCGAGGATGCGGCCGTGGCGTTCATCATGTCCGAAAGCCGCGAGGCGCAGCAGCAGGCCATCGAGATACAGTACGCGCTTGGCTCGCGCACGCAGCCGATCTTCGCGAGCTTTCGCTATCTGCGCGCCTATATGAATAACAAGTCGATGTACAGCGTAATGGATAAGGCGGAGATCTCCGCCTATCTGCTTGAGCTGCTGCGCCGCTATCGACCGGAAACCCTGATTACCCACGACACTGCCGGCGAAAACGGCGACTGCCTGCACGCGCTTGTGGCAAAGCACGTGCTGCTCGCGGCGGAGCAGGCCGCGGATGTGTCGAAGGATTATCGCAGCGAAAAGGAATACGGCGCCTGGCAGGTGCAGGCCGTCTACGAGCACCGTTCCGAGGGCGATGCCCGGCTCTACGACACAGCGTCCCCCTTGCCCGCGTACGGCGGCATGAGCGCCACCGCGCTCGCGCAGTCGTGCTTCGATCGCTATGGCTTCCTCAGGATCTATCGGCAAACGGTGCCGGACACGCCCTACTTTTTGCAAACCTTCCCATCGGACGAGGCCGCCTCCGACGCCGAAAGCGCAAAGCGGCTCCATCTATTGCTGACCGGGCTGCTCGAGGCGGCCGGGCCGCTCGCCACCGCCACGCCGGAGCCGACCGCTACGCCGGAGCCAACCGCCGCGCCGGTCCCGGCAACCTCCGCGCCGATCCCGGCAACCGCCGCCGCGGACGCGCCGGACGGCGGAACCGGCCCTGCCCGCAGCCCGGCCGCCTTACCGGCAGGCATCGGCATGCTCATTCTCGGCATGGGGCTACTCGCCGCATGCTTCGTCCGGTCGCGCAGGGAGACGGTGGCGGCAAATCCGGCGGAACCGGCCTTGGAGACGGGTTCGGCGGCGGAACCGATCGCGGAGACAAAACTGGCGGCGGAACCGGCCACAGAAATGAAGCCGGCGGCGGACGCGACGCTTCAACCGCCGGCAGGCCCCGAACCGCGTACGCCGCGCATGATCTGCGCCGGTATCGCCACGCTGCTTGCGCTTTGCGGCGCGGCGCTCGTTGTGTACGCCCTATATCCGCCCCGGGCATCGGCTCCGGGTGCGGCTGCGACGGCAACCCCCACGCTTCAAGCAACCGCCGCGCCCGTTCCCTCCCCAACGGCGGAACCAAGTCCGACGCCGCATCCGTTCGCCGAACACTTTCGAAAGGACGGCGACCCGGAAGAGGTCGTCGTGTTCGACGCCGACAACGGCATCTACGAATACCACAGCGACACGCTCGGCGTGGAGATACGCCGGATCACGCGCACGGACCCACCCGTGGTCTATTACGTTGCGCACATCTACGAGCGTGACGAGGACGCCTACCGTTCCGGCTTCGGCTCGGCAAGGCAGAACGGCAGCGACCCGCTCGACGCCTGCGCAATGGCAAGGCGCTATCGCGCGGTGCTGGGCCTGACCGGCGATAACCTGCTGCACTCCGGCTTTGACCGCGGGCTGCTCATCCGCGACGGATACGTGTTCCGCTCGCTCTCTGCCGAGTCGGCCATGGTGCTTACCGACGATCTCTCAATGCGCATCTATAACAAGGGCGACGCGGCGATGCTCAACGAAATTGAGGACGGCGCGCGTACAACATACGCCTTCGGCCCGCCGCTGATCCTCAACGGCAAACTCTGCGAGGGCGTCAACGATGACCGCGTCTCGCCGCAAAACCCGCGCGCGGGGCTCGGCCTCGTTGAACCGGGGCATTTTGTGGCCATCATCGTGGACGGCCGCCTTACCGGCTACAGCCACGGCGTGCTGCTTCCGACCTACGCGCAGATGTTTCTCGACGAGGGCTGCGTGATGGCCTATAACCTCGACGGCGGCGCTTCCGCGACGATGGTGTTCATGGGCGAGTACATCAACCTGCGTTCGGATCAGCACTACCGCAGGGTGCCCGACCAACTGCTTTGGGGCTATTCCGAGCTGGTGCCGGCGGAGGACGAGCCGTACCGCTATTCCGGGCTTGTCGTAAGCGGCGGCTAAGCGGCGCGCCGAAACGCGACGCCCTGTTCGCCGGGGACGGATATAGAAACCGCCTTCCGCGCCGGCGGGCGGCGTTAAGGCGCGATACGCACAAATCCCCTCCAGGCGCTGCGGTGAAACGCAAAAGGCCCGGGAGCGACTTAAAGGGAAAGGGCGCACGATCTATGACGCAGTCCACCGCTTCGCGCCATGCCTATCTTCTTACGGCGCACGATAAACCCGAGCAGCTGGTCACGCTTTTGGGCCTGCTCGACGATGCGCAAAACGACCTCTATATCCATATCGATCAAAAGGCGCGCGGCTTTTCAACAGAGGCGCTTTGCGCCGCCGCGCCGCGCTCGCGCGTCTTTTTTGTGCCGCGGCTTGACGCGCGCTGGGGCCATGAGACGTTCGTCGACGTCATCGTCTTGCTGCTTTGCGCCGCAACGCGCGCCGAGCACCTCTACTATCACCTGCTCTCGGGCGCCGACCTGCCGCTCAAATCCCAGCGCGACATCCACGCGTTTTTTGCCGCGCACGCGGGCAAGGAGTTTGTCGCCTTCGACGCCGAAACGCCCGACGCGGCCATGCTGCGCCAGCGGCTCGGACGGTATCACCTACGCCAGCCGGTCCGTCCGTTCGCGCGGCGCTTCTTCCGGCGGCTTGCGCCCGCCTATCTCGGCTTGCAGGATCTCATGCGGATCGACCGCCTAAAAAACTGCCCCGTCGCGTTCCAGAAGGGAGCCGTATGGTTTTCCATCACCCACGCGCTGGCCGTCTATGCGCAAGAGCAGGCCCCACGCTACCGCTCGTACTACCGAAAGAGCGTCTGTGCGGACGAGATCTGGCTTCAGACGATCCTTTCGCACTCTCCGTTCATGCAAAACCGCGCCTTTATGGGCTGGGGCGACGAGCTTTTGGCCACCATGCGATACGTCGACTGGTCGGAGGGCGGGCGTTCGCCGCGCGTACTCACAAGCGCCGACTATGCGGCGCTTCGCGCCTCCGACATGCTCTTTGCGCGTAAGTTCGATCCCGCGCAGGACGCCGGCATCATCGCGCGCATCGTTTCGGATATCCGTGCGGACGGATAGAACCGTTTTGCCTGCGCCGCGCGCTGCGAAACCGAATACGGCCGCGCGCCGTTCCCCCCCGCCCGGACGTCTACGCGGCTTTTTGTTGATTGCCCATGCGCGCCGCGCCGCAAAACGCGGCGTCGATCTGCGATATCGGCGGGCACCGGACACAATATATGGTAGAATAATAAATACAGCTATGACGGGAGGCCACATTCATGACGCTCGCACTTGTACTCTTTCTTGCAACCTACGCCGCCTTGCTCGTATTTCCAAAGATTCGCGCCTATGTGGCGCTTGCCTCGGCCTCCCTGTTTGTGGGACTCGGCATCCTGCCGTTTAACAAGATATTTTCCGCGGTGGATTGGAACGTGCTGATGATGATCGCCGGCACAATGGGCATCGTGTATCTCTTCATCGAATCCAAAATGCCTTCGCTGCTGGCCGATTACATCATCGAGAGGATGCCGAACGTCAAGTGGGTCATCGTATCTCTTGCGCTGTTTGCCGGCATCATCTCGGCGTTTGTCGACAACGTGGCCACCGTGCTCATGGTCGCCCCCATCGCGCTGACTGTGTCGCAAAAGCTTAAAATTTCCCCGGTGCCATCCATCATCGCCATCGCGATCTCCTCCAACCTGCAGGGCGCGGCGACGCTCGTAGGAGACACGACCTCCATCCTGCTCGGCGGCTACGCCGGCATGGACTTCCTGGATTTCTTCGTCTACAAGGGCAAGATGAGCATGTTTTTTGTTGTGGAGATCGGCGCGCTTGTCTCCGCGCTGATCCTGCTTTGGCTCTTCCGCCGCGACGATCAGGAGGTGCACATGGACGAGCGCACCGTCGTAACGGACTACTTCCCCACCGTGCTGCTCTGCGGCACCGTCGTACTGCTCATCCTCGCGTCCTTTTTGCCGAACAAGCCCGCCGCGACGAACGGTATCATCTGCATGTCGCTGATGTTCATCGGCATCGTGCGCGAGGCGTTTCGTTCGAAAAGCCTCAAACAAACGCTGAAGCGTACGCTCGGCGAGATCGACTACTTTACGCTGCTCCTGCTTGGCGGGCTGTTCATCGTGATCGCCGGCATTACGGAGGCGGGCGTCGTGGACGCCATCAGCCGTCTGTTCGTCTCGATCGCGGGCGACAACCTCTTTATCATCTACACGCTGCTCGTGTGGGCTTCCGTGCTGCTCTCGGCGTTTATCGACAACATCCCATATATTGCCACGATGCTGCCCGTCACGGCGGGCATCGCAAACCTGATGGGCGTCGATCCCACCATCCTCTACTTCGGCCTGCTCTGCGGCGCGACGCTCGGCGGCAACCTCACCCCGATCGGCGCTTCCGCCAACATCACGGGGCTTGGCATCCTGCGCAAGCAGGGCTACGAGGTGAGCGTCGGCACGTTTATGAAGATCAGCGTGCCGTTTACGCTGACCGCCGTCATATCGGGCTATATCCTGGTGTGGCTGATCTGGGCGTAACGCGCGTCGCACGCACATCGGCGCGGATCGTTTATAAAGAGGCCGTCTTGTATCGTTACAAGACGGCCTCTGCTCGTTAACTGCCGCGGTTGACCGCGCTGTTTGCGGCGGCTTTTACCCCCGCTTGCTCACGCCGCGAAAATCGTCCGCGATGATGCAATGAACGGGGCATACCTCAACACAGCGGCCGCAGCTCGTGCAGCGCGCGTAGTCG
>CAYMSL010000006.1:14451-21738 GCA_964393095.1 uncultured Oscillospiraceae bacterium
CCACGATCGCCTGCTCGGGGCACACGCGCTCGCAGCGCTTGCAGGCGATGCAGCCGTTTTTGCAGGCGCGGCGTACGGCGGCGGCCTTCTCGCGGTTTGAGCAGACCACGGCGACCTGTATCTCATCCGCCTCCGTCGAGATGATGCCCTTCGGGCAGGCGGCAACACACAATCCACAGCCCGTGCAGCGTTGATAGACCACGCGCGCGATGCCGTCCTCCATCTCGATTGCGTCGCTTGGGCAGACGTTTGCGCAGTCGCCAAAGCCAAGGCAGCGGGTTGGGCAAAGCCCGTTTCCGCCGTGCAATAGCGCCGCCGCGGCGCAGCTTGAAAGCCCCTGATAGTCGGCAAGCGCCGCGGCCGCCTGTGTCGTGCCCACGCAGCGCACCACGGCTACCTTTTCGATCACATCCTCGAATCTTAGCCCAAGCGCCGCGCTGAGCCGATGGGCGACGGCGTCGCCCCCGGGGGTGCAGCGGTTAACCTTGGCCTCTCCATTTACTAAGGCCGCGGCGTACCCGTCGCAGCCGGCATACCCGCAGGCGCCGCAGTTGACGCCCGGCAGTATCTCCCTGATCATGGGCAGCCGCTCGTCTACCTTGACCGCCATCACCTGCGAGGCGATCGCAAGGATCACCGCGCAGACGACGCCAATCACGGTAACGCTCAGAACGGAAATCAGTATTGTATTCATCTCGCTCTCCTCATCCGAACAGGTTCTCGATCACGCCGGTAAAGCCGAAGAAGGCGAGCGAAACGATCGCCGCCGCCGTCAGCGTCAGCGGCAGGCCCGCGAACGATTCCGGCGGGTCCGACGCCTCCATGCGCGATCTTACGCCCGAGAAAAGCACCATCGCAAGAAAGAACCCGAGTCCCGAACCGAAGGCGTTGACCATTGACGCAAGGAAAGTGTAGCCGGCGTCGATGTTTGAAATGGTCACGCCGAGCACGGCGCAATTCGTCGTAATCAGCGGCAGGTAGATGCCCAAGCCCCGGTAGAGGGCGGGGATATACTTCTTGAGCACGATCTCGACAAGCTGTACGAGCGCCGCGATCACGAGAATAAACACGATCGTGCGCAGGTAGCCGATGCCGTTCGGTTCGAGCAGGTAGACCTGAATCGGCCAGGTCGCGGCGGTTGAGAGCATCATAACAAAGATGACCGCAAGGCTCATGCCCGTGGCGCTGTTGAGCTCTTTCGAAACGCCGAGGAACGGGCAGATGCCGAGGAAGCGCCGCAGCACATAGTTGTTGACGAGCACCGCGCCAACGAGAATGACCACAAGACTCCGTATGTCGCTCATGCGGATTTCCCTCCCTTCGCCGCCTCAGCCGCCGGGCAGGCGCCGCAGTCCGGGCAGGCGCCGCAGCCCGCCTCTTGTTTCAGCGCGCGGCCCTTCGTGAGCTTCGCAACGAGCGCGATCAAACAGCCGAACACAAAGAAGCCGCCGGGAGCCATGGTCAGTATGGAAATTGGGTTATCAACGAGCACGGGAATCGCCATGCCGGCCCAGGTGCCGCTGCCGAATATCTCGCGAATCGAGGCCATCACCACAAGCGTGAGCGTAAAGCCAAGCCCCATGCCAACGCCGTCGAGCGCGCTGTCCAGCACGCCGTTGCGGTTGGCGAACATCTCCGCCCGCCCGAGGATGATGCAGTTGACGACGATGAGCGGCAAATAGATGCCCAGCGCCTCGTAGAGCGCGTAGGCGTAGGCTTCGACGATCATCTCGACGATCGTGACAAAGCCCGCGATGAGAATGACGTAACAGGGAATGCGCACCTTGTCGGGAATGACGTTTCTAAGCGCGGAGATGGCCATGTTGGAGCCGATGAGCACGAGCGTCGCGGCGATGCCCATGCCGAGCGCGTTGACCACGTTCGTCGATATCGCAAGCGACGGGCAGGTGCCGAGCACGAGTACGAGCACGGGGTTTTCCTTGAGTATCCCGTTTGTCAGGGTTTTTAGTCGCTTCATTTGACCGCCTCCTTGACGAGTTCGTAGGCGAGGAAGGCGTCCCTTACGGCGTTTTCATACGCCGTTGAGGAAACCGTGGCATGGGAGATTGCGGCCACGCCCTCGAGATTCGCGTCCTTGCCGGTATACTGGCTGTTGTACGCCTCCTCGGCGGTCTTTGAGCCGATGCCCTCGGTCTCCGCATGCGAGAGCGTTCTGCAGGCGGTGATCCGCCCGTCCGCGCCGATGCCGCAGATGATCTCCATGTCCCCGCCGTAGCCCTCGCGGCTCAGCACGATAAAGACGTACCCTGCCCCGTTATCGGCCCGGTACGCCGCGGTTACGCTCTGCGGCAGGCCGAGAGCGGTACCATCGAGCGCCTCGAAGCCATCCGCCTGCGGCAGCACAACGCGCAGCGCCTCCGCGGCCTTTTCCGCGGCAGCCGCCTCGATCACGGGCCGGGTCAGGCTGTTCGTCAGCGCGAGCAGAACCGACACCACAAGGCAGATCAGCGTCAATACGGCCACGGGCCGGATGATATCCTCCTTCATTCGCTTCATGCCGCCGCACCTCCCAACGCTTTGCGCCGAAACGCCCGGTCAAGATAGGGGGTAACGATGTTCATCAGCAGTATCGCAAACGACACGCCCTCCGGATAACTGCCGTAGAAGCGGATGAGCACGGTGATAAGCCCGCAGCCCGCGCCAAAGACCAGCTTGCCTTGCCATGTGATCGGACTTGTCGAATAGTCCGTCGCCATAAAGATCGCGCCGAGCAGCAGCCCGCCCGATAACGCCTGATAGAGCGCGTCATAGCCAAGCAGGGCCGAGAACGCGCACACGACGCCGACAAACGCGACGGGCGCGTGATAGGTAATGACCCGCCGCGCGAGAAGGTACGCGCCGCCAAGCAGCAGCGCAAACGCGCTCGTCTCGCCGATGCAGCCGCCATGCAGGCCGAGGAACATCTCAAGCAGCGTCGGCAGCGCCGCGCCCGCCGCAGGTGTGGCCGCGGACGTAGCCGCGGAGGTCGCGGCGGAGGTCGCCGCGGAAACACCGTCGCTCAGGCTCCCCGCGAGCATGGAAAGCGGCGTCGCCGAGGAAACGCCGTCCGGCGAGACCCAGGCCGACATCGTGCCGGAAAACGCGAGGAAGAGCACGATGCGCGCCGTGACGGCGGGGTTCGCAAAGTTTTTGCCGATGCCGCCGAAGAGCTGCTTGACCACGACGATCGCCACAACGCCGCCGAGCGCGGCCTGCCAGAGTGGGATGCCGACGGGCAGGCTGTAGGCAAGCAGCAGGCCGGTAACGCATGCGGAAAGGTCGCGTACGGTGACCGGACGCTTGAGCGCCTTTTGGAATATCCACTCCGAGAGCACGCAGGAGGCCGTGCACACCAGCGTAACGAGCGCCGCGCGCGGGCCGAATATCAGCACGGCCGCGGCAAGCGCGGGCAGCAGCGCGATCACGACGTCCCGCATGATCGAACGGGTCGTGGTCCTTTCCCACATGTGCGGGGATACGGAAAGGGTCAGCTTGCTCATTGCCGTGTCGCCTCCTTCTCCTGCCGGGCCTTCTGATCGTTTCGATATGCGCGGGCCAACGGTTTTCCAAGCTTCATCACCTGCACAAGACGGCGGCGGGACGGGCAAACATAGGCGCAGCAGCCGCATTCGATGCACAATGTAACCTTGTAGCGCTCAAGCAGGTCGGCGCGCCGGAGCTGATAGGCGGTTTCGATGTCGAGCGGCATCAGATGCATCGGGCAATAGTCCACGCAGCGGCCGCAGCGAATGCAGGTTGTCTCGGGTGGTAATTGCGCCTCCTTTTGGTTGAGCGCAAGCACGCAGTTAATGGTCTTTGTCAGCGGCTCGTCGAGGCTTGCGGCGGCAATGCCCATCATCGGGCCGCCGCAGAGCACCTTGCCCGGTTCCGCCGCAAAACCGCCGCAGAAATCGAACAGCGCGCTTAGCGACGTGCCGATGGGCGCGATCACGTTTTGCGGCTTGGCTACGGCGGAGCCGTCTACGGTGACGCACCGCTCCACGAGCGGAACGCCCGTCTCGACATAGCGTGCGACGGCGGCGATTGTCGCGCAGTTGACGACCAGCACGCCCACGTCGATCGGCAACCTGTCCTCGGGCACGACGCGGCCGGTCGTCTCGTGAATGAGCATCTTCTCGCCGCCCTGCGGGTAGCGCGAGCGCAGCGCCGCCACCTCGATATCCGCCCCGGGCGCGCAGCGCTTGCGAAACGCCTCGACGCAGGCGGGCTTGTTGTCCTCGATGGCGATGATGACGCGCGCCTTCGGGAAGTACCGTTTTAAAAGGAGCACGCCCGCCCAGACGAGATCCTGCTCGTCAAGCATCGTGCGCGCGTCGGCGGCAGCGTACGGCTCACACTCCGCGCCGTTTACGATGATATACGCGCAGCGCGCCGGGTCGCCGATCGAGAGCTTGACCGCGGTGGGAAAGCCCGCGCCGCCAAGCCCCACAACGCCGCTGTCGCGCACAGCCGTGATGAACTCGTCAAAGCTCGTTACGCTTGGCGCGCTCGTCTTCGCGGCCGTCTGTTTGCCGTCCGTCGCGATTACGATCGCGGGCACCTGCCGCCCGGACGAAAGGCGGACGTCCTCGATGCGCTTGACGGTTCCCGACACGCCGGAGTGGATCGGGGCCGACACGGGGCCGCCCGCCTCGGCAAGCAACTCATAGACGCGCACCTCGTCGCCGGGCTTGACCACCGGCCGCGCCGGCGCGCCGATGTGCATGAGCATGGGTATTGTCACCTCGGGCGGGACGGGCATGCGCGCCGGAACGCTGTTTGCGGCGCCCTTGTGGCCGGGAAGGTGCAGTTTGGCCAATCTTCTCAATGCGTTTCCTCCTCCGCTCTTTTCGCGCAAAAATGGTTCGAATCGTAAACGTCGGCCCAATCCATCGCGCTTTTCTCCCTTAAATGAAGCCGTTGCGTGTGCAGCAGCACAAATTGTGCGCATAGCCCGGTAAAGAGGCCCGTAACGATGCCGGAAACGATCAATACGGGCAAGTATACGAAGACGGCGGCGGAGCTCATCGCCGCCGCCGCGGCAAGCTGGCCAAGGTTGTGCAGCACGGCGGCGATCATGCTCAGCACAAACACCTGCCTGAGCGGAAAGAAGCGATAGATCCAGACCGTGACGGTAAACGAAAGCAGACCGCCCGCCGCGCTGTAGAGCATGGCGAACGCCTGCCCCGTCATGAGGCCGCCAAGCAGAATCCGCGCGGTGAGCACGAAGGCGGCGACGTCCGGCCCCGCAAAGCAGAGCGCAAAGAGCGTCACCGCGTTGGAAAGCCCAAGCTTGACGCCGGGCAGCGGCAAAATCGGCGGCAGCTGCGCTTCGACGACGAATATCGTCAGCGCGATTGCCGTTAAGAGCGCCGTCGTTGTCATCTTCCTTACAGACACCCAACCACCCCGTTCAATCCATTGCGGGCGCGCCGCTGATCGCGTCGTATCCCTCGTCCGCCCGAAAGAGATAGCGAACCATCACGCGGTTTGGCATGCATACGATGGGCAGGCCGCCGGATAGCGGGCCGTGCAGGACGCAGATCTGATCCGGACAGTCCGACGAGCGCATATAGATGCTTCCCTCCTCGACGCTTAGGACGCAATGGCCCCTTGCGGTAAGGACGATCTCATACGCTTCGCCAACCGCCGCAAGATCGACGGTTTGCACGAGCTTGCCATCCTCGTAGACGCCGACGAGCGAACCCGCCGGGCGTGCAGCAACAAACCGCCACGCGGCCGCAGAGCAAAGCAGCAGCAGGGCAAAGACGATCACCCACACGCGCGTCCTGAGCGGCTTTGCCCTTGCCGCGCGGCTCAACGAACAACCTCAAAATCATGCCGGGCGGAGAAGTCGTCGGCAATGCCCGCCGTTACGAGCGTGCGGCCGTCGCTTGTAACCAGCACGGCGTCGAACGTTTCCACATGCGCGCGCCAGAACGCGCACGCGTCCGCCTCCCCCATAACAAACAGCGCCGTCGAAAGCGCGTCCGCCAGCATGCCGCTTTCGCAGACGATCGTAACGGACAAAAGACCGCCGTTTGCCGGCATGCCGTTTTCGGGGTCCAGAATATGATGGTAGCGCTTGCCGCCTTGCTCGAAACAGCGCTCATAGCCGCCCGAGGTGACCACCGCCTTGTCGACAACCTGCACGATGCCGGCATAGGCGCTTTCGTCCTGCGGATCGCGTATGGCGATGCGCCAGCTCTGGCCCTGCGGGTTCGTGCCGAGCACCTTGATGTTGCCGCCAAGCGATACCAGCGCGCACGTTACGCCGCTTTCGGCAAGCACCGCCGCCACACGGTCGGAGGCATATCCTTTCGCGATGCCGCCAAGGTCGATGCCCATGCCGGGCATGCGAAAGGTAAGCTTGTTTCCCTCAAAGGCAAGCTTGTCGCTGCCGACAAGCCTGAGCAGCTTTTCAAGCTCTTCCTTTTCGGGCACGGCGTACTCCCCCGAGAAAAACCCCCACGCCTTAACGAGCGGATAGACGGTAACGTCAAACGCGCCGCCGGTTAAGCCGGATATGCCGACCGCCTCGCCGACAAGCGCCGCCGTCTCGTCGGAGAGAACCGCGCTTCCCTCCGCGTTGATTCGGTAGATTTCTCCATCCGGATTTGTCACCGAGAGCAGCGCGTCGAGCCGCAGCACCTCGGCCTCTGCGGCGACCAGGCCCAGGCGAGCGTTTTTTCCATAAGCCGTCAAGCGCATAACGGTATCCATTGCAAAAAAATCAACGCTCTGCAAAGCGCTCTGCTTTGCCGCACAGCCGCATAAAAACAAACACGCTGTCAAAAACAACGATAGCATTGCTATCGCAAGCGGACGTTTTGGGGCAACCAACCTCTGCATTCTCGTGCCTTTGTTGTGAATTTATATTATTTTACCTCGATACGGTGACTTGCGTCAACCGTTTGACATCGCGCGGCGTGCGGGCGGCCATAAATTTGTGCGGCGGCAAGCGGACGCGATACGGGTTTTCTTTCGCAGCTGTGCCGAGGGACGCGCGGGCGCAAAGGGCCGTGCTTGCAGCATCGCATCGCAGCGGCGGCAATCCCCCTGCGCGCGGCAAAACCGGGCGATTGTGCGCGGCGGTACAACGGCGCAGGCAGCGGGCCGCGCACACTGTTTCCTTTCTCCTGGCGGCATGGTAAGATAGAGTCACACCTTCGGTTTGAGCGTTAAAATCTGCGCAACCTACGACAAAGAATAGGAGGCAATATGAAAAAGTTCATTAAGCACATCGAAGCGGGAACGCCCCTGCCCATCGCCGGCGAGGTATCCTAC
>CAYMSL010000006.1:21748-25211 GCA_964393095.1 uncultured Oscillospiraceae bacterium
GCAGATCGTGAGCAAGACGCTTGCGCAAAATAGCCATCATAGCTTGACCCTGTTCGCCTTCGACGCGGGCGAGGAGATCAGCACCCACGAGTCCGGCGGGGACGCGATGATCATCGTGCTCGACGGCAAGGGTAAAATCACGATCGACGGCACGGAGCATTTCGTCAACGCGGGAGAAACCATCATCATGCCCGCCAAAAAGCCGCACGCGGTGTTTGCCGAGGAGCGCTTCAAGATGCTGCTGATCGTGATCTTTGGTCAGGAGGCGTAAACCGCGCCCCGGCCGCGCAAACGGCGAGCATCGGCCATGGACATCGTGATCAAGAGAATCTACGAGCCCGCGCGCGAGGACGACGGCAGGCGCATACTCGTCGACCGCCTCTGGCCGCGCGGCGTTTCAAGGGACAAAGCGCGGCTCGACGCGTGGCTCAAGGACGCCGCCCCGAGTACGGCGCTGCGTACGTGGTTTGGCCATCAAGAGGCGCGCTTTAGCGAGTTTGCCCGGCTCTATCAGGCCGAGCTCGACGCCGATCCCCTCAAGCAGGCGGCGGTAACGCAGCTCTTGCAGCTTGGCGCAAAGCGGCGGCTCACGCTGCTCTACGGCGCAAAGAGCGAAGAGATCAACCACGCCGCAGTGTTAAGGCAGTATCTTTTGGCGCGTTCGGCAAAGTAGCTTGCCGCGCGGGACGGCGCAAAAATCGGAGGGATGTACCCTCCGATTTTGATCTCTTTCCATTTACGCCGCCGTCACGCGGCGCAGCGGTCGAAAAACAGCACGACAAGGCACGCGGCGGCCGCAAGGAAGCCTGCAATATGCGCCGCGCGTTGAAAGCGCCTGAGCTTGCCGGGGTCCATAGCCTTACGCAGCGCTCCCCCGCAATGCGGGCAGGTTTCCATATGGTCAAGCGCGTCCTTGCCGCAGTGCGGGCATTGAATCACGTGCTTTTTATAGTTGATGATATCCATATCTAGCGGAACCACACAAACACGCAAAATAGAATAAACGCCAGGAGAATGGCGCAGAACGCCAGCGAGAAGAGCAATGCCCACTTCATCGAATGCAGCAGGATCATCAGCGTCTCACGCCGCGAGAGCGGCTCGCCGCTCTGCCGCTCGGCTTCCTTACCGCGCCGTTCCTCCTTCGGACCCGGGCGATACCATGGCATGCCTTCTACGTTCATGCGCGCGATCACGCGCCCGTCGTCTTCGCCAGTTTCCTTCCGTTTCTCCATCCGTTGGCCTCCGCGCCAATCAGCCATAAAGGTGGCAGTTGACGTAATGCTCGCCGCCCGCGTGGTAGGTCTTCGGAACCTCTTTGCTGCAGATGCCCATGCACTCCTTGCAGCGCGTGTGGAACTTGCAGCCGGACGGCGGGTTTGCCGGCGAGGGAATGCTACCCTCGAGGATGATGCGCTTCATGCGCACGGTCGGATCCGGCACCGGAATCGCCGAAAACAGCGCCTTTGTATAGGGATGCAGCGGGTTTTCGAAGATCTCCTTGCGTGAGCCGAACTCCACCATGTCGCCAAGGTACATGACCCCCACCGTGTCGGAGATGTGCTCCACCACCGAGAGATCGTGCGAGATAAAGAGGTACGCAAGGCCATACTCCTTCTGCAAATCCTCGAGGAGGTTGATGATCTGCGCCTGAATCGAAACGTCCAGCGCGGACACCGGCTCGTCGCAGACGATGAAGTCCGGCGTGAGCGCAAGCGCGCGGGCAATGCATATCCTCTGCCGCTGGCCGCCGGAAAATTCATGCGGATAGCGGTCTTTGTGGTAGGGCTGCAGACCGCAGGAGAGCATGATGCGTTCGATATAGTCGTTATACTCCTTCTTCGGCACAAGGTTGTGCTCGCGCACGGCCTCGCCGATGATCTCGCAGACCGGCAGACGCGGCGAAAGGCTGCTGTAGGGGTCCTGGAAGATCATTTGAAACTTGGGCCGCAGCAATCTTAGCTCATGCTTCGGCAGCGTACGGATATTCCTGCCCTCAAAGTTGACCTCTCCGCCCGTGATGTCATGCAGGCGCAGAACCGTCTTGCCGACCGTGGTCTTGCCGCAGCCGGACTCGCCGACGAGGCCCATCGTCGTGCCGCGCTTGATCGTAAAGCTCACGCCGTCAACCGCGCGCACCTGGCCGACAACCCGGCCGAACATGCCCGCCCTGATCGGGTAATATTTCTTTAAATCCTTGACCTCAAGGACATTTTCGATATTTGCGTTCATTGGGCGGATTCCTCCTTGCCGGCGTAGAGATAACAGCTGACATAATGCGTATCGCTGAGCCGGATCTCCGGCGGGTATCTGCCGGAACAGGCGGCGATGCAGTGCTCGCAACGATCCTTAAAGTAGCAGTAGTCCGGCATGTTGATGGGGTTTGGCACCGTGCCGGGAATGCTATAAAGCCGCTCGATCTCCCGGCCGACGATGGGCTTGGATGCCATAAGGCCGATTGTGTAGGGGTGTGCGGGATGCAGGAATACCTCCTCGGCGGTACCCTTTTCCACGATCTTGCCCGCGTACATGACCACGACGTAGTCCGCCATGTCCGCGACCACGCCAAGGTCGTGGGTGATGAGCATGATGCTTGCGTTGATCTTGTCCTTGAGATTCCTGAGCAGGTCAAGTATCTGCGCCTGAATGGTTACGTCGAGCGCGGTGGTAGGCTCGTCGGCGATGATGAGCCGCGGGTTGCAGGCAAGCGCCATCGCGATCATGATGCGCTGGCGCATGCCGCCCGAAAGCTCGTGCGGGTACATCATGTAGACGCCCTCTTTGTTTGCGATGTTGACAAGGTCAAGCATCTCGAGCGTGTGCGCCTTCACCGCCGCGTCCGTCATCTCGGGGTTATGGAGCTTGATGACCTCGTCGATCTGCGCGCCCGCGCGAAACACGGGGTTGAGACTCGTCATCGGCTCCTGGAAAATCATCGAAACGTAGTTGCCGCGGATGTGCTCCATCACCTCGGTGGGGGTCTTGGCGATGTCGTACACCCGATCGCCCGCGTTGATGCGGATGGCGCCGCTGACGATCTGCCCCTGCGGGCGCTGCACCAGCTGCATCAGCGACAGGCTCGTAACGGACTTGCCGCAGCCGGACTCGCCGACGACGCCGACGGTCTTGCCCTGCGGCACCGCAAAGCTCACGCCGTCGACGGCCTTGACCGTGCCGATGTCGGTAAAGAAATAGGTGTGCAAATCGTCGAACTCCACGACGTTTTTCGGGTCGCGCATCGTGGTAAGGTACTCGGAAGGCGCTACGTTCTTGCGGTTGCGCTGCTTTTCAATGGCGTCCGTCACGCGGCGGTTCTCGCGCGAGATCGCCCGCGATTCCCGCGCGCTGATATAATGAGAACGATTCGCATGCGTATGTTTGTTCTCGGCCATGATACACACCTACCTTTTCATCTTGGGGACGAATGCGTCGCGCAGGCCGTCGCCTACGAAGTTGAAACCCAGCA
>CAYMSL010000007.1:0-14050 GCA_964393095.1 uncultured Oscillospiraceae bacterium
TGGTGGAGATCGACGCGCCGCTGCTGAAAGCCTACGTTTCCGCCTCCCGTGCGGCAAACGAAACCCTCGATCTTACGGACGATCTTTCGCTCTCGGCGGCGCTGCGCCTGCCGGACGTAACGATCGTGCGCGAGGCCGACGAGGATGCCGACGCGGTGCTTGCCCTGCTTTCCGAGGCGCTTGAGGCCGCAACAGACGCGCTGCTTCTCATGCGGGCGCAGGAAGGCCTGCGTATGCGCGAATACCTTACCGCCTGCGCGGATATGGTCGAGTCCCTCGCAAGCCAGGCCGGGGAGCGTGCGCCGCGCGTCGTTGAGGAGTATCGTTCGAAGCTCGACGAGCGTATCGCCATGCTGCTTGGCGCCGTCGAGGTCGACCGGACCCGCCTCGCCACGGAGGTGGCGCTCTTTGCCGATCGCGCGAGCATCGACGAGGAGCTTGCGCGGCTGAATAGTCATATTGTACAGATGCGCGCCTTGCTTGACGCGGGGGAACCCAGCGGACGCAAGCTCGACTTCGTCGTGCAGGAGATGAACCGCGAGTTCAATACGATCGGTTCCAAGGCCAACGACGCGGAGCTCACGCAGCTTGTGCTTTCCGGCAAGGCGGAGATCGAGAAGATTCGCGAGCAGGTGCAGAACATCGAATGAACGCTTGGAGAACGATTGTATGATGACCCTTCGCCTTGTCAACGTCGGCTTTGGCAACATCGTGTCGGCGGACCGCCTGATCGCGGTCGTCAGCCCCGAATCCGCGCCGATCAAGCGCATCGTGCAGGAGGCGCGCGAGAGCGGCCGCCTCATCGACGCAACCTGCGGCAGGCGCACGCGCGCGGTGGTCATTATGGACAGCGACCATGTGATTCTCTCGGCCATACAGCCGGAGACCATCGCGAACCGCCTCGACGCGAAAGCCGAGGAAAACGCCGACCGATGATGGGGGATTTCCAATGATGAAACAGACAAAAACGGGGCTGCTGCTCGTCGTATCCGGCCCGGCCGGCGTCGGCAAGGGTTCGATTGACCAGGCGCTCGTTACACGCAACCGCGATATGCGCATGTCCGTCTCCGCCACGACGCGCGCGCCGCGTCCCGGCGAGATCGACGGTGTGCACTACTTCTTCAAGAGCGAGTCCGAGTTTGCCGCGATGATCGAAGCGGGCGCGTTTCTCGAATACATGCGCGTATTCGGCATGCACTACTACGGCACGCCCAAGAGTTTTGTTGAAGAGGAGCTCGCCGAGGGGCGCTGCGTGATTCTCGAGATCGACGTGCAGGGCGCAAAGCGCGTCAAGGAAGCCTATCCGGACGCGGTGATGATCTTCGTGGCCCCGCCCTCCATGAGCGAGCTCAAGACCCGGCTCATCAACCGCGGCACCGAGTCCGCGGAGGCCGTCGAGCGCCGTTTTTCCACCGCCATCCGCGAACTCGACGACGCAAAGGACTACGACTACATCGTCGTGAACGATATCCTGGATCTGGCCGTCGCCCGCATGGAGCACATCGTTTCCGCGGAGCGCTGCCGGGCCGCGCGCAACGGCGCATTGATAGAAACACTGCTTGGAGGAGGGAATTTGCGTTATGTTGAATCTTCCGTTGAATGAACTGGTCGAAAAAACCGGTTGCCGCTACATGCTGGTGACCACGGTTGCGCAGAGAGCGCGCCAACTGCAGTCGGATCCCGAAAAACTCGGCGATCGCAAGCCCGTCTCCGTAGCTGTCGACGAACTCTATCACGACGAACTAGCGGTCGAATATCCGAAGGAATTCTATCAGGAGTGATCGAGCGCACCCCTTTCGAACGCGGTTAAGCCGCTTTCGCCCCGCTTATCGATACGGAATGAAAGAATTCCTGCCGGCCCGAAACGGAGCCAAAAGGCCCCGCTTTGCGCCGCATGCACTGGCCCGCTTGCGGGCTATTTGTGGTTTTGGCAAGACGATGTAACGAAGATGATGTGATGGAAGCGTCCCGCCTATGCGGGATAAGGGGAGGTGAGCGGCATGGAACTCGTCTGCGAGGTCATCGTCGACATCGCACACGCGAACGTCGACAGGCTGTTTACCTATCGCGTCACGGAGGGCGCAGGGATCGTTGCGGGCAGCCGCGTGCTCGTGCCGTTCGGCGCGGGAAACCGTTCCAGGGAAGGCTTTGTCGTGCGTACGCGCCCCGCGGCCGAGTGGGCCGCCGAGACGGACGGCACGGTCGCGCTCAAGGACGTGCTCCGTACGCTCGAGCCCTACCCCGCCCTCACCGCCGGGCAACTCGAGCTTGCGCTCTGGATGCAGCGCAGCTATAACTGTCTGCTCGTCGACGCCTTGCGGCTCATGATCCCGCCGCAGCTTCGCGGCGGCCGCGTGCGGGAAAAGATCGAGCGCACCGTGCGCCTCAGCGACCCCGGGCAGGCGGAGGCCATGCTTGCCTCCCTGCTCGACGCAAGCGGCAAGCCCCGCGCGCCAAAGCAGTACGAGGTGCTGCGGCTGCTGCTCGACGCGCGGCTCGAGATGAGCGTTGCCGACGTTGCCGCCTTTGTTCCGAACGCGCAGGCCGCGGTTGCGGCCCTGATTCGCCGGGGATATCTTACCGAGGGCGGGCACGTGACGTTTCGCCGTCCGCGCCTTATCGAGGATGTGTCGGGCAAGCACGTCACGCTCTCCGCCGCCCAAACCGCGGCGGTCGAGGCCGTGTCGGCGGCCATGGACGCGCAAGGCGGCACGCTGCTCTTGCACGGCGTGACCGGCAGCGGCAAGACCGAGGTCTACATGCACGCCATCGAGCACTGCCTTTCCCTCGGGCGGCAGGCGATCATGCTTGTGCCGGAGATCGCGCTGACCCCGCAGACCGTCGGGCTTTTTCGCGAGCGCTTTTCGGACGGTATCGCGGTGCTGCACAGCCGGCTTTCGCCCGGCGAGCGCTTTGACGAATGGCGGCGTATCCGTCTGTGCAAGGCGCGGGTGGCCGTCGGCGCGCGCAGCGCGATCTTCGCGCCGATCGAGAACGTGGGTCTCATCATCATCGACGAGGAACACGAACCGAGCTACCTGAGTGAAACCTCGCCGCGCTATCACGCGCTCGAGGTCGCGGCGCACCTGGCCAAGTCCTTCGGCGCGGCGCTTTTACTAGGCAGCGCTACGCCGTCGCTGCACACGTACTTTCGCGCGCAGTCCGGCCGCTACCGGCTGCTTGAGCTGCCCGAGCGCGTGCAGGAACGGCCGCTGCCCGAGGTCGAGATCGTCGACATGCGCGAGGAATTCCGCGCCGGCAACAACGGCATATTCAGCGGGCGACTGACCGCGCTGCTCGAGGAATGCGTCAAAGCCGGCGGGCAGGCGATGCTCTTCCTCAACCGGCGCGGCTATTCGACGTTCGTCTCCTGCCGCGCGTGCGGGCACGTCGTTCTCTGCGACGCGTGCGATATCTCGATGACCTACCACAAGGGCGAGAACCGCCTGCGCTGCCACTTCTGCGGCGCGGCAAAGCCCCTTCCCCGCTCCTGCCCCGCCTGCGGCAAGCCCTTTATCAAGTACTTCGGCGTGGGCACCGAACAGATCGAAGAGCAGCTCGCGCTGCAATTCCCCGGGGAACGGACGCTGCGCATGGACACCGACACGATCCGCTCGATGGACGCCATGCAGCAGACGCTCGCGTCGTTTGCGCGCGGGGAGGCGCGTTTCCTCGTGGGTACGCAGATGATCGCCAAGGGGCACGACTTTCCGAACGTAACGCTCGTGGGTGTCGTCGCGGCGGATGCGGCGCTTTGCATACCGGACTATCGCAGCACGGAGCGCACGTTTCAACTGCTTACCCAGGTTGCGGGCCGCGCCGGACGCGACGAATCCCCCGGCCGCGTGGTGATCCAAACGTATTCGCCGGGGCATCCAGCCATCCGCTTCGCCCGCGCGCACGACTACAAGAGCTTCTACGCCTACGAGCTTGAGCAGCGCAAAAAAGCGCTCTTTCCGCCGTTTTCGCTCTTTGTGCGGCTGCTCTTCTCCGGCGAGGACGAATCCGCCCTTTCCGCCGCGCTCGGACGCTACGCCGAGAAGCTCAACGAAGCGCTATTGACATCCCTTGGATCGGAGGGCGCGCGCGATCTCTTGCTCTTCCACGCGTCCCCTTCGCCGATACGGCGCAAAAAGAACGCGTTTCGTTACCAGATACTTATCAAGCTCCTGCGCACCGCGCGCGTCGGGAGCGCGATCCAAACCATCTACACGTTTACCTTGGAGCATCGCGGCGAGCTGGCCGCCCTCATCGAGGTAAACCCACAGGATATGTTATGAAGAAGGATATGAAGAAGAAAAAGAAGCAGGCAACCCCCGTATTCCCCGCCGCCGAGCAGCGCAAGATGAACTGGCGCCTCGCCGGCGAGGTGCTCACAGGCTACAAGCACTACCTTGCGCTCGCAAGCGTGTGCGTGCTGCTCTCGACGGCGTTTTCCTACGCCGTGCCATATGTCACAAGCTTTACGCTTGACTACGTTATCCAGGGCATAGACGCGAGCGTGCCTTCCTTCCTGCTGCCGCTGGTTACGCGGCTTGGCGGGCGGGCGTACTTTGCAAAGAATCTCCTCGTCTGCGGCGCGGTTTTGCTGTTTTTCACCGTGATGAACTGTCTGTTTTTCTACCTGCGCCGCCGCTATGTGGCCTACGCCGCCGAGGGCATGACGATGTCGCTGCGAAACCGCCTCTATCGCCACCTCGAGGACGTGCCGTACGACTACCATAAGCACGCGGCCACGGGCGATCTTGTGCAGCGCTGCACATCGGACGTCGACACCGTGCGGCGCTTCGTGCAGATGCAGTTTATCGAGATCGTGCGCACGCTCGTGATGTTCCTCTTTGCCGCGGCGGTGATGTTCGCCATCAACGTCAAAATGACGCTGATTTCGCTCGCGTTTATGCCGATTCTGACCGTCAGCTCGTTTATCTACTTTAAGTACGTGCGGCGTTTCTTTATGGACTCCGACGAGGCCGAGGGCGAACTCTCCACGATGCTGCAGGAAAATCTCACCGGCATGCGCGTCGTGCGTGCGTTCGGGCAGCAGAAGGGCGAGATCGAGCGGTTTACGCGCCTCAACGCGGCGTTTCGCGACAAGACCTACCGCCTTATCAAGCTGCTCGCCTTCTATTGGGGCCTCTCGGACAGCGTCGGTTACCTGCAGATCGCGCTTTCGCTCTGCGCGGGCGTATTTGCGGTGCTGCGCGGCGATTTTACGCTCGGCAACGTAACGCTTTTTATCAGCTATACCTCGATGCTCACCTGGCCCGTACGCCAGCTTGGCCGCATCCTCGCCGACATGGGCAAGGCCTCCGTCTCATTCGGGCGGCTCGATGAAATCCTCTCCGCGCCCGTCGAATCCGAGCCGGGCAAAGCGGAAAAGCCGGATCTTGTGGGCGATATCGTATTTGACAACGTATGTTTCGGCTACGAGCGCTACAACGACGTGCTCGACGGCGTGAGCTTTACGGCGAGCCGCGGCCAGACCGTCGCCATACTCGGCGCGACGGGCTCGGGCAAAACGAGCCTTGTGCAGCTTCTGCAGCGGCTCTACGTGCGCACCGCGGGCAGCATCACGATCAACGGCACGGACATCAACGACATCGAGCACGGGCACCTCAGGCAGAACATCGGCATTGTTTTGCAGGAGCCGTTCCTCTACTCGCGCACGATACTTGAAAACGTGCGCATCGTGCGGCCGGATGCTCCCATCGAGGAGGTCTGCGACGCCACGCGCACCGCCGCGGTGCACGACGTGATTCTCTCCTTCGAGCAGGGTTACGACACCGTTGTAGGCGAACGCGGCGTTACGCTCTCCGGCGGTCAGCAGCAGCGTCTTGCCATCGCGCGCACGCTCATGCAGAAGGCGCCGATCCTGATATTCGACGATTCGATGAGCGCCGTGGACACCGAGACGGACGCGGCGATACGCAAGTCGCTCTTTGCGCTCTCGCGCGACGGCATCACGTTCTTAATCTCCCACCGCGTGACCACCCTCTGCGAGGCGGATCAGATCCTCGTGCTCGAGGACGGACGCGTAACCCAGCGCGGCACCCATGAAGAGCTCCTGCGCACGGACGGTCTTTACCGTCGTATTGCCGAGATTCAGGGCGCCGTGAAAGGAGGCGCATAACCATGTATATGGAAGAACAGGATTTTGCGGCAAAGAAGGTCGACTGGTCCGTATGGAAGCGGCTCTACCGCTACGCGCTGCGCAGCCCCGCCGCGCTCTTTTGTGTGATCGCAGCCCTGCTGCTCGTCGCCGCCGTCGATATCCTTTACCCGCTGTTTACAAGCTATGCCATCGATCGCTTCGTGCTGCCGAAAAGCGCGGACGGCATTGTCCCGTTTGCCGTCCTTTACACGGTGCTGATCCTCTTTCAGGGCGGCGGCGTGATCACCTTCATCGCGTTCGCCGGCAAGCTCGAAATGCGCATTGCCTACACAATACGCCAGGAAGCGTTCGCGCGGCTGCAGGAGCTTTCCTTCTCCTTTTATGACCGAACCGCCGTGGGGTATATCATGGCGCGCATGGTTTCCGACATCGCGCGGCTCTCCGAGATGGTCGCGTGGAGCTTTGTCGACGTGCTCTGGTCGCTGCTCTATACGATCGGCTGTATCGTAACGATGTTCGTGCTCTCGTGGAAGCTCGCGCTCATTGCGCTCGTCATGCTGCCGTTGCTGGCGCTTGTCAGCATCAGGCTGCAAAAGCTCATGCTCCGCTACCAGCGCGAGGCGCGCAAGCAAAACTCGCGCATCACCGGCGCGTTCAACGAGGGCATCATGGGCGCGGTTACGACAAAGACGCTTGTGCGCGAGGAGCAAAACGCCAACGAATTCGGCGAGATCACCGCGGGGATGCGCCGCGTTTCAATCAAGAGCGCTCTGATCTCCGCCGCGTTCTTTCCGATCGTCATGTCGCTCGGCGCCGTCGGCACGGGGCTTGCGCTGACCTTCGGCGGCGCGGGCGTGCTCACCCCCGAAACGGCCTTCATCGGCGCGATCTCGGCGGGTACGCTCGTGGCGTTTATTTCCTACTGCACGCAGATATTCGACCCGATCCAGCAGCTTGCCAACATCCTCGCCGAGCTGCTTGGCGCGCAGGCCTCGGCGGAACGCGTGCTGACGCTCATGGATACGCGGCCGGACGTGACCGACACGACCGAGGTGCTCGAAAAGTACGGCGACATCATGGGCCCCAAGCCCGAGAACTGGGAACCGATCACGGGCGACGTGACGTTCGAGCATGTAACGTTCCAGTATAAGAACGGCGAAAAGGTGCTGGACGACTTCTCGCTTGCCGTAAAAGCCGGACAGAACATCGCGCTCGTGGGCGAAACCGGCGCGGGCAAGAGCACGATCGTCAACCTGCTCTGCCGCTTCTACGAGCCAAGCGAGGGGCGCATCCTCATCGACGGCGCGGACTACCGCGAGCGTTCCCAGCTCTGGCTGCAGTCGAACCTTGGCTATGTCCTGCAAACGCCGCACCTCTTCTCCGGCACGATCCGCGACAACATCCGCTTCGGCCGGCCGGACGCTACCGAGGAACAGATTCGCGCCGCGGCGCGGCTCGTACACGCGGAAGCGTTTATCCTTGCGCAGGAAAAGGGGTACGACACTGAGATCGGCGAGGGCGGCGCGCGGCTTTCAACCGGGCAGAAGCAGCTGCTTTCGTTTGCGCGCGTGGTGCTTAAGGATCCGCGTCTCTTTGTGCTCGACGAGGCGACGAGCTCCATCGACACCGAGACGGAGTTGCTCATCCAAAACGCGATCACGCATATCCTCACAAACCGCACGAGCTTTATCGTCGCCCACCGGCTTTCGACGATCCGCGGCGCCGATCGCATCCTCGTGATACGGGACGGGCGCATCACGGAGGCCGGCACACACGAGGAACTGCTCGCGCTCGGCGGCTACTACTACGATCTTTACACCAATCAATTTCGCGAGGAGGAGACCGCCGGCTCGCTTTCACGTGACGTCGGCGCACGGGCAAACGCATGAACGCTTATTCCTACTGGTCGCTTCTGATCGTCTGCCCGCTGGTGTTTGTCGCGGGCCTTGTCGACGCGGTTGCGGGCGGCGGAGGTTTGATCTCCCTGCCCGCCTACCTCATCGCCGGCATCCCGCCGCACCGGGCCATCGCGACAAACAAGCTCTCGAGCTGCATCGGCACCTGCGCCTCGACCGCGCGCTACATCAAGAACGGCTTCATCGACTGGCCTACCGCGATCCCCTCGGCGCTCCTTGCGGTGCTCGGCTCAATCGTGGGCGCAAAGCTCATCCTCGCCATCGACGAGCGGATCGTGCGTTATATCATGCTCGTTATCCTGCCCGTCATCGCCTTTGTCGTGCTTCGAAAGCGCGACTTCGACACGCTGCCGGAAGCGCCGATCGAGCGCAAGAAGCAGTTCCTCATCATAGCGTTCGTTACGCTGATCGTGGGCCTGTACGACGGCTTCTACGGCCCCGGCACGGGCACTTTCCTGCTGCTGGCCTACACGCAGCTTGCCGGCATGCCGCTTCGGACGGCCTCCGGCAACGTCAAGCTCGCAAACCTCGCAAGCAATGTCGGCGGTCTGACGGTGTTCCTCCTAAACCGGCAGGCAATCTTGCCGCTCGGCCTGATTGCGGGCGCGTTCGGGTTACTCGGGCATTTCTTGGGTGCGGGGCTGCTGCTGAAAAACGGCGCGAAAGCCGTGCGTCCCATGGTGCTCGCGGTACTCGCGCTGCTGCTTGTGCGCCTGATCTGGGATATCGCCGCCGCGTAAAGCGACGGGCGCAAGCGCGAAACCCCTGCTCCCGCAGTCTTCTTGCGGGGGCTTTTTTTCTATTCGTTTTTTGTACACGACATAGGAATAACAATCAAAATGCACGTAAAATCGGCAGCTTGATAAAGCATGCAGGGCATTGGCGCCGCGGGACTTGGACGCGCCGGAATGTCCGGCAGCCACATCGGTTTCTCACCAGCACGTGAAATGGCCATTTTCATAAAAAGGCTCCGCCATAAACGGCGGAGCCTGTGCGCATGCGCTTTCCGGGCTTATTGCTGACGCAGGCCCACGTCCTTCACCTTTGCCGCGTCCGGCTCGCGCAAGGGGCTTTTGTCTTCAAAGACGGATAGCAGGATCACGGAGGCAAGGATGCAGATCATTCCGCATGCCGTCGCCGCGGCGAAGGGTTCGGAAAAGAGCAGCACGCCGAGCACAATGCTCGTAATCGGCTCGAACGTGCTCAAAATCGCCGCGCGCTGCGGCCCGACAAGGCGCGTCCCCGCCTGAAACAGCGACATTGCGCCAAGCGATACCATAAGCGCAAACGCAACGCACAAAAGCCAAACTTTTGGCGTGTGCGGCAGGCCGAATTGCTTGCCAAGCAGCACCGTAGGCAGCAGCAGCAGCGTGCTCACCGCGCAGGAATAGAGGTTCAGCTGAAAGGGATTCAGCAGGCGCAATTCGCTTTTGCCGATCAATACCGTATAGCCGGCAAACGTGATGCCCGACAAAAAAGCGAGAAAGAACCCGCGCACGTCCATAGACCCTTTTATGGAATACAGCAGCGCGACGCCCGCGCTCGAGAGTAGCAGGCAAACCAGCTTGACAAGGCTCAATCGTTCGCGAAAACCCAGCACGCAGATGAGCATGACAAATATCGGATACACATAGTGGACGGTCGTTGCCGCGCCAGAGGACATGTAGGCATAGGATGAAAACAGCAGCAGCGGCGTTAACGTGCTGCCGAGCAGGCCGCCAAGCCCTACCTTCGCCATTGTCCGCGCGCCGAGGCGGAGTTTGCCGCCCGCCGCGGTAATCGCAAACAAAAAAGGCAGCGCAAGCGCGTTTCTTAGCAGCACAAGGCTCAGCGGCGTTACGCCCGATGCGTAAAGCGTCTTTGCAAGTATCGGCATACAGCCGTAGATCACGGCAGAGAGAATGATATAGGCAATGCCCTTCGTCGTTTCGTTTCGCGTGTCCATCGATCTTCCTTCTTCGCGCCCGTGTCGTTGCGCCGGTCGTATCGTTGCATCGTCACACGGCCGTCGTCCGTGCGGTTTGCGCTCAAACGCGGCCACCCGCGCCCAATACGGCGCCACGATATGGTATTATATCACTTTTGGGGGCGTCGCGTCTATCCGATAGTTTGCGCGCAGGGAAACGGCGCCCGCGTGCGTATCTTAAGCATGCCCATGGGCTGCGCGCAAAAACGGCGCGGAAACCCGCGCCGTTTTTTTACAATCGATTCGCGCGCTTACACGTAGCGGATGCTCAGTTCGCCAAACGACACGTCGCCGTCGAGACGCAGCGTCTCAACCGCGTCATGATCCGGCTCGCCGCGCATTTGAACCGAGCCGAACGACTTATCCGCCTTGAGGTCAAGCCGGATGCGGCGCGGCACGATCAGCACGCAGGAGCCGAACGATACGTCGGCGTTGAGCCGCGCGCCCGGCGCGATATGCCGGACGTTCGAAAGGTCGTACGTGCCCTGCGCAAACGATACGTCGATGTCGCCGCCGGCGAAGGACTCGCCGGAAAACCTGCGCTCCTCCTCGCCGAAGCTGCAATCGGCGTGCAGCACTCCGCCCTCCTCGGAGTAGCTGCTGCGCGAGTCGCGGCCGCTGAACCGCTTGTGAAAGCGGCACTTTTTCCGGGGAATAAGCCGATCAAAGATAATCGAAAGACCAAGCAGGATGATCAGGCTTGGCCAGATGATGCCCCACGTGAGCACAACCGTGATCGCGCCGAGATTGTACAGCAGGAAGTACAGGCCGAGCAGAGCCGTCCCAAGGCCGAAAAAGTTGAAGCGCGGGATAAACCAAGACACGCCGAGCCCGATGAGCACCGCGGGCCACACGATGCCCCATATCCCCACCGGCAGCACCCCGAGCTTGTCGAAGAGAAACGCGGCGCCGAGGGCGATGAGCATGAGGGCAAACCAGACCGATTTGCCGCCGTTGAAATCTAGGGAGAAGTTGAGTTCGCTATCCTCTTTTTCCTTATTTTTCGCGCCGACGACAACTACGTGCGATTCGAGCGGCTTGGCTCCGAGCAATTCGTCCGTCGTCGTGCCGATCACCTCGGCAAGTTTCGATAGAATTGAGATATCCGGGCAGGAGACGTCGTTTTCCCACTTGCTCACCGCTTGCGCGGTTACGCCCATCCGCTCGGCGAGCTGCTCCTGGGTCAGCCCTTTTTCCTTGCGCAGCTGCATGATGCGCTTGCCTATCGATTGCTGTTCCATATGGATTCCCTCTCTTTCTGCGCCAATTATGCCACAGTAAATTTCCCGTTGCCATAGCTTGTTTGGCGAGTTGCAAAATTTCGTTCAACCTTTGGTTGTTCCGCACTCAACCGCGTGGATTTTGCCCGGCATCCGCGGCGGCGCTCGCTCAACCAACGGTTGAATCCGACGCAAACCGCGCGCTTTATTTACAGGCGCAAGAATTTCGGTTACAATACGAGTGGTATAAAAGGAGGCAATACACCATGGCACTTCGCACCATCCGAACCGACGACGATCCTTGCCTGCGCAAGAAATGCAGGCCGGTCGAAACATACGACGAGCGGCTTTCGGCGCTCATCGACGATCTCTTTGAAACCATGGACGCCGCGGAGGGGGCCGGGCTCGCCGCGCCGCAGGTCGGCATACTGCGCCGTGTGGCCGTCGTCGACGCAGGCGAGGACCGCATCGAACTCGTCAATCCGCGAATCGTCAACACCGAAGGTACACAGGGCGGCTACGAGGGCTGTCTCTCGTTCCCCGGCCAGTCCGGCTATGTCGAGCGCGCCGAACACGTGGTCGTCGAGGCGTGCGACCGCCGGGGTTTTCTGCACACCTACGACACGCACGGCTTCTTTGCGCGCGCGATTCAGCACGAACTCGACCACCTGGACGGCGTCGTCTATACGACGCTCGTAACCGATCCGCCCGAGGGCTTTGAGGACGAGGAGCCGACGATATGAGGATCGCCTTCCTTGGCACGCCGGAGTTTGCGCTGCCATCGCTCGAAATGCTGGTTTCCATGCGGCATACGCTGCATGTCTTTACCCAGCCGGATCGGCCCGTTGGCCGCCGCGCGGCGCTTACGCCGCCGCCCGTTAAGGCATATGCCGAGGAGCGCGGCATCCCCGTATCCCAGTTCGAGCGCATCCGTTCGCCCGAGGGCGTCGCGGCGCTTTCCGCGTTCGCGCCCGACCTCATGGTCACGGCCGCGTTCGGCCAGCTTCTTTCGGCCGAAAACCTCGCGATTCCGAAGTACGGCTGCGTCAATGTACACGCCTCGCTCTTGCCGAAGTACCGCGGCGCGGCGCCGATCCAGTGGGCGATCATACAGGGCGAACGCGAAACGGGCGTCACCACCATGCTTACCGACGTCGGCATGGACACGGGCGATATCCTGCTTGCCGATCGAGCGCCAATCAGGGAAAACGAAACCGCAGGCGAGCTTTCCGCGCGCCTTTCCGTGCTTGGTGCGGAGACGCTGCGCCGTACGCTTATCGCGCTTGAGAACGGCACACTTTCGCGCACGCCGCAGGACGAAACGCTCGCCACCAAGTGCCCGCTGCTCAAAAAAGAGCATGGCAGGCTGGACTTCTTTTCCGCCGCGCAAGTGGTGCACAATCGCGCGCGCGGCGTTACTCCCTGGCCGGGGGCCTACGCGCTGCTTGGAGACGAGATGCTCAAACTCCATCAAACGCGCCTTTCTGAGCGACCCGTTGGCGATGAAACGCCCGGCACGCTTGATGGCGACGCCGGCACGGGTCTGTTCGTGCGCTGCGCGGACGCCTGGCTTGCAATTGTTTCCCTGCAGGCCGCCGGCGGCAAGCGGCTCGGCGCACAAACGTTTCTGCGCGGCAGGGCGCTCGCCGGCAAGGTGCTTTCTTGAACCCCCGCCGCATCGCGCTCGAGGCGCTGCTCGACATCGTCGAACGCGGCGCGTACGCCAACCTCGTCATCAAGAAACGCTGCGCCTCCCTGCCGGAGCGCGAGTCGGCGCAGGTTGCGTCGCTTGTCTATACCACGCTCGATCATTTGCTGACCGTCGACTATTATCTGTCCCATTATGCAAAGGGCACGCAGAAGCCTGCCGTACGTATGATTTTACGCATGGGCGCCTGCGAATTGCTCTTTCGCGCTACGCCCGCGCACGCCGCCGTCTCGGAGAGCGTGCAGTTGGCACGTGAGATCGGCAAGGGCGCGCTGACCGGCTTTGTCAACGCCGTGCTGCGCGCGCTCGATCGCGCACGCGACGCCCTGCCGCCACTGCCAACGGAGCCTGTGGAGCGTTTGTCGATCCAATACAGTTATCCTGCATGGATTGTACGCGAATGGCTTGAAACCTATGGAGAAACGCAAACCGAAGCGCTGCTTGCCTCTCCCGCCGCGCCCGTCGAGGTGCGCGCGCAATGGCCATGCACACGCGACGAGCTGCGCGCCGCGCTTCCGGTTGCGAGCCGCCCCGGCTTGTGGGACGAAAACGCGCTATCGCTCGAAAGCGGCTTCGATTTCGCATCCTCACCCCTCTACGCCGAGGGCAAGCTCGCCATCATGGGCCAGGCGGCCATGCTCGCCTGCCGCGCGCTCGGCGAACCGAAAGGGCTTCGCGTACTCGACGCCTGCGCCGCACCGGGCGGCAAGGCGGCGTATCTTGCGAGCCTGTGCAAAAATGAGATCGCCCTTACCTGCCTTGAACTGCACGCGCACCGCAAAGCGCTGCTCGAACGCACGCTCGAACGCATGCGCGTTGCGGCGGATATTCGCCTGCAGGATGCGTCCGTCTACGATGCGGCGTTTGACGGCGCGTTTGACGCTGTGCTGCTCGACGCGCCATGCAGCGGTCTCGGCCTGTTGGCCGACAAGCCGGATATTCGCTACACAAAAAGCGACGGCGATATCGAATCGCTTGCGGCGCTGCAAAGCCTTCTGCTCGACGTCTGCTGCCGCTATGTGCGCCCGGGCGGGCTGCTGCTCTACGCCACCTGCACGATCTCGCGGCGTGAAAATGAAGGGCAAATCGCCGCTTTCCTCGCGCGAACCCCTGCGTTTTCACTCGAAC
>CAYMSL010000007.1:14060-24741 GCA_964393095.1 uncultured Oscillospiraceae bacterium
TCTGCCGCACGTACACCACACCGACGGGTTCTACCTCGCGAGGATGAGAAGATGTTTTTAAGCGACCTCAATCGCGCCGAACTCGCGTCGCTGCTCTCCGGCTGGGGCGAGCCGGGCTACCGGGCAGCGCAGGTTGCCGACTGGCTTAACAGGGGCGCGCGCCCCGCGGAGATGACAAACCTGCCCCTCGCCCTGCGCGAACGGCTTGCCGCCATCCCCTACGGCGGGCTGACGATCGAGCGAAAGCTCACCTCCGCGCATGACGGCACGGTCAAGTACCTCTTTCTGCTCGAGGACGAAAACCTTGTCGAGGGCGTTTTGATGCGGTATCATTATGGCAACACCGCGTGTCTCTCCACACAGGTGGGATGCGATATGGGCTGCACATTCTGCGCCTCGACGCTCGGCGGCCGCGTGAGGAACCTGCGCGTCGGCGAGATGCTTGGCCAGGTGTACGCCATCGAGCGCGACGAGTGCGCTCCCGCGGGCAGGCGCGCGGTGACAAACCTCGTGCTCATGGGCAGCGGCGAGCCGCTTGACAACTTTGACAACGTCGTGGCGTTTTTGCAGGCCGCCACCGCGGCGGACGGGCTTGGCATCAGCCCGAGGAACATATCGCTTTCGACCTGCGGCATCGTGCCGAAGATCGACGCGTTTATAAACCGGGCGCCGCACGTCACGCTCTCGATCTCGCTGCACGCGCACTCCGACGAGGTACGCGCTTCCCTCATGCCGATCAACCGCGCGTACCCGGTGGCCGAGGTCATAGCGGCGGCAAAGCGATATGCGGACATAACGGGCAGGCGCGTGGTGTTTGAATATGCGCTGATCGACAGCGTCAACGCCGCCGAATCGGACGCGGACGCGCTCGCCGCGCTGCTGCGCGGCATGCTCTGCCACGTCAACCTCATTCCGCTCAACCCCGTTGCCGAGCGCGGACTAAAAGGCATTTCCCGCGCGGAGGCCAACCGGTTTTGCGAGCGGCTCAAGGCGCGGGGCATCTCCGCCACCGTACGCCGGGAGATGGGCGCCGACATCGAAGGCGCTTGCGGACAGCTTCGCAGGAGGATATTGCATGAAATACGCGGTTAAGAGCGACATCGGAAAACGCGCGCACAACGAGGATGGCTACCTTGTGCCAAACGCTCGCTCCATGCCGCGGCTTTTCGCCGTCGCGGACGGCATGGGTGGGCACGCCGCCGGGTCGGTCGCAAGCCGGCTCATCGTGGAGGGACTCGCCGACGCCAAACTTGAAACCGAGCGCTCGGTCGAGCAGCTTAGCGCGATCATCCGCTCGATCAATCTTGCCGTCTACCGCGCCGCCGAAGAAGACGCTTTGATGCACGGCATGGGTTCGACGCTCGTTTGCGCGCTCGTCGACGGCAAACACTATACCGCCGCGAACGTCGGCGACAGCCGTCTCTATCATTTCCACGACGGGAAGCTAAGCCGGGTCACGATCGACCACTCGCTTGTGGAAGAGTTTGTCCTGCAGGGTGTCATCACGCCGGAGGAAGCGCGCGTCCATCCCCAGCGCAACATCATCACGCGGGCGGTCGGCGTACACCCGGCCGTGTATGCGGATATCTTCGAGCGCGAATGGAGCGCGGGCGATCTTTTGCTCCTCTCCTCCGACGGGCTGCACGGCCCGCTTTCCGACGGGGAGATTGCCCGTGAGCTTTCCCTTGACCGACCGCTTGAAAAGACCTGTGCGGCGCTTGTTGAGGCCGCGCTCGCGCAGGGCGGCACCGACAACATCACGGTGGTGCTCGTGCGCTGCGAAGAGGAGGACGTCCTATGATCGCCGCCGGCACCATTGTTGGGCATCGTTACCGCATCCTCGAGCGCATTGGCTCCGGCGGCATGGCGCACGTCTACAAGGCCGTCAATTTAAGCAGCCACCGCACCGTCGCCATCAAGGTGCTCAAGGACGAGTTTCGCAACGACGCGGAGTTCCTGCGCCGCTTCGAACGCGAGGCGCGCGCCGTGCTGCACCTCTCCCACGACAACATCGTACGCGCCTACGACGTCGGTACGGCCGAGGGCCTGCCCTACATCGTGCTTGAGTTTGTCGACGGCCGCACGCTAAAGGAAATCCTCGACGAAAACGGCCCGATGCCGCCGCGCATCGCCGTAGCGCTCGTTTTGCAGGTGCTCGACGCGCTTGGGGCCGCGCACGGCGCGGGCATCATCCACCGCGACGTCAAGCCGCAAAACGTCATCGTCATGCAAAGCGGCAAGATCAAGCTCATGGACTTTGGCATCGCGCGCGAGGTCGACGCGAGCACCGTGACCTTCAGCGGCTCGACCGTTCTCGGCTCGGTGCACTACCTTTCCCCGGAGCAGGCGAAGGGCAGGCCCGTCACGGAGGGCAGCGACCTCTACTCCGCCGGCATCATGCTCTATGAGATGCTCACGGGCACGGTGCCGTTCGACGGCGAAAACCCCGTCACAATCGCGCTCATGCACATCAACGAAACGCCGCAGCCGCCGATTGAACGCAACGCCAAGATCCCCCCGGCGCTCAACGATGTGATCCTGCGCGCGCTGAACAAGGATCTCAATTATCGCTATGTCTCGGCAAAGGAGATGGCCACCCATCTGCGCCGCGCGATCAAGGAACCGCACGGCGACTTTGCGCAGACCGTCGCGGCAAAGGCGCAGACCGTCAAACGCAGAATCGCCAAGGCCCGCACGCACGGCTCGGTCAAGATCGGCATCGCCGTTGCGGCGCTTGTGGCCATACTCGTTGGCGTATTCCTCGCGGTGCGCAGCTTCTACGGCGCCCAAACAGCCTCGCTCGAGGTCGTGCCGACCATTGTCAACCGCACGGTCGACGAAGCGCGCCAGAAGGCGGAGAACTTCGGGTTTGTCTTTGAGATACAGGACTATGAAACAAGCGGCACCGTGCCGGGCGGCAACGTCATTCTCCAATCGCCGGAGGCGGGCCTTAAAGTGCTCTCCGGCACGACGATCTACTGCATCGTAAGCCTTGGGCCCGCGGTACCGACCGTACCGAGCCTCATCGGCCTCTCGCCGGACGAGGCGAAGCGCGCGCTCGAGGAAAACGGCCTGACCCTCGGAGAGACGAGCTACCGCGTCTCCGAGGTTGCGATCGGCTACGTCTCTGCGCAGTCCGTACCGGCCGAGACGGAGGCCGTGCGCGGGCAGGTGATCGACATCGTCATCAGCGCCTCATCCGAGACGACTTTTGAAATGCCCGCCGCCATGGATCGGCAGCTTACGCTTGTGCTCGAAGAGATGCGCCTTAAGAAACTGACGAATCTGTTCGTCCGCTACGTCGATTCCGATAAGATCGAGGACGGCGTGGTGTATCTGCAGGATCCGCTGCCGGGTACGCAAATCCTGCCCGAGACGCCCATCACCCTGACCGTTTCCGGCGTACCCGCTTACGAATACGAGGCGGACATCGCCTTTAACCTCGACGTTTCCGCAAGCGGCACAAAGGTGCTCGCGGTGATGCCCGAGACGCTCGGCGGCTTCACCTATAACCGCATCCTCTACGATGCCACCCTCGAAAAGGGCGACAAGGTCGCCGTGGCGTTTACGGCGCACTCGGACATCGACGGCATGCGCGAGGTCATCCTCTATCGAGACGGCAAGGAAGTCAAGCGCCAGGATTTCGTCTTTGCCGCAAAGGGAGCGCCGTAATATGCGGCAGGGGCGCATCATCAAGGGAATCGGCGGATTCTATCATGTGCTTCTCGCAGACGGCGAGGTGATTGTCTGCAAGGCGCGCGGACGCTTCCGCAACGAGCGCGTCGTGCCGATGGTGGGCGACCTCGCGCTCATATCCGCGCCGGAGAGCGGCTATGCTTCGATCGACGCGCTGCTTCCGCGCAGAAACGCGCTGCTGCGCCCGCCGGTTGCGAATATCGACCAGCTTGTGATCGTGGCCGCCGCGTCCGCTCCCAAGCCGGACTGGCTGCTGCTCGATAAGCTGATCCTCCAGTCGCGCATGCTCGGCGTAGAGGCGCTGCTCGTGCTAAACAAGCTCGACGAGGGCCACGGTGAGATCGTCGAATGCTTTCTTCGCGACTACGCGCATTCCTTCGCCGCGCTGCTCGTCTCCTCGCATAACGGCGAGGGGCTTGGCGCATTGCAAGCGCGGCTAAGCGGCAAGGTATCCTGCTTTGCCGGCCAGTCGGCCGTAGGCAAATCCTCGCTGCTCAACGCGCTTTTACCCGAACTCGAACTTGAGGTCGGCGATCTCACCAAAAAGACCGAGCGCGGCAAGCATACCACGCGGCAGGCAGAGCTCTGGCCGTATCTTGGCGGCGCGGTGCTCGATACGCCTGGCTTTTCGCTCTTTGAACTCGATGAACTTCCCGAGGAAGCGCTCATGGCCGGCTGGCCGGAGTTCGGCGACGCGCCCGCGCGCTGCCGCTTCAGCGGGTGCAGGCACCTTTCGGAGCCCGACTGCGCGGTCAAGGCGCTCGTCGGCGGCGCGCTCTCGCGCGATCGCTATGAGCGCTACGCGCAGATTGCGGGCGAACTCGAACTAAGGAGGAAACACCGTTATGATTAAGATCGCACCATCCATTCTCGCGGCGGACTTTACGAACCTTGGTTTCGACGTGCAGAGGCTAGGAAAATGGCGCGCCGACTGGCTGCACTTCGACGTGATGGACGGGCATTACGTGCCAAATATGTCGTTCGGCCCGCAGATCTGCAGCACGATCCGCCCGCTGACCGACCTGCCCATTGACGTACACCTCATGGTCGAACAGCCTTCGCGCTGGATCGACTGGTTTGCCGACGCGGGCGCGGACGTGATCACCTTCCACGTCGAGGCCGACGCGCACATGCACCGCACGCTGCAGCACATCCGCGAGCGCGGCCTCAAGGCCGGCGTCGTGCTCAACCCCGGCACCCCGGCCGCCGCCGCAAAAGAGGTTCTGCCTTACTGCGATCTCGTGCTTGTAATGTCCGTCAATCCGGGATTCGGCGGGCAGAAATTCATACCGGAGTCGGCGGAGAAGATCGCCGAGCTGCGCCGCATGATCATGGAAAAGAACCTCGCCGTCGAAATCGAGGTCGATGGCGGCATCAATCCCGAGACCGCGAAGATATGTGTCGACGCGGGCGCGACCATCCTTGTGGCCGGCAGCGCGGTGTTTCAGGCGCCCGATCAGGCCGAAATGATCCGCGCGCTGCGCGGCGAAGCGTAACGCGCCGACCAGATTGCGACAGAAAACCCCACCGACGCCGCATACGACGGCTGGCGGGGTTATTTTTTAGCCATACGCAATTGAACCCGATCGCGCCTATTCTTCGGCGGGGTTTTCCCCGCCGCCGAGCAGCTTCTCAAGCAGCAGCGCGTAGAGCGCATCCGACTCCTTTTCCCAGTTGCCGCGCATGCGCTGTGCCATCTCGCGCGTAGCGACGCGCAACGAAAGCTCCATCACCGCCGCGCTGCCTTCAATCGCCCGCAGCCGTACGAGGTAGCCGCCGCTTGCAAGCTCCTCCATGTCGGAAACGATCTGCGTTTCGAGCCACAGCGCCTCGGCGCACTCGCGCGCGTAGCGATCCAGCCGGTCGCGCATCGACACGGGCAGGCTCTCGACAAACTGCTCCAGCACGTCCATACCCCGCACCGAGAGGCGGTATCCCTGCCCGAAAGCGCGCGGTACCGCCGCGACGAACGCGTCCTCCTCCAACTCGTGCAGACAGCTTACGAAGTCGAAGTAGGACATCGCGTCGTTCTCCACCATCGCACGGTACAGCTGCTCGCGCGTTAAATCCGGCTTGGACGCGCGGATGTAGTAGAGTATGGTGAGCTTGCTCTTGGTCAGCCCCTGCGCAAAGATCGGCATCGTATTCCCCCGCTTTCAGTCGCCTTGCCTCTCCCGATCGATGATTGCCTCGGCCAGAATGCGCGCGGCGTCCCCGACATAGCACGCGCAGGGCCGATGCCTGGCGTCCCCGTCCGATTGCAGTTCCGGCGCGCCGCCGGCGTTCCCTTCCATCAGCAGATCGCGGCAAAGAAGCGAGCCGTGCAGTGCGGAAAACCGCGCCGCCAGTATTTGTACCTCTTGATAAAGGACGGCTTTCTCAGCCGCCTGCTCCGGCCGCTCATAACCGTACAGGCTGCCCCAGATCACCAACATCGCGCTCACCGCGCCGCAGACCTCGCGCATGCGGCCCATGCCGCCGCCAAGGGCGGAGACGAGCCGCACCGCCTGCATGCGCGGCAACCCCGCCTCCTCGCAGAACGCGAGCGCGACCGCCTGCGCGCAGTTGTAACCCTGTGTAAAATAACCCTTTGCCAAAGCGGCCTTCTCCTCGGCATGCATGCTATCGCCGACCCTACCGCGAGAGTTCACAGCTCTGCACGCCCGCGCGGTGGGCGACCAGCTCCGCCGCCACGCTCACGGCGATCTCGGCGGGCGTTTCTGCCCCGATGGAAAGGCCGATCGGCGCGTGTATGCGCCCGATCTCCCGCTCGGAAAACCCGTCGGCAAGCAGGCGTTCGCGGGTGATGGCCACCTTGCTGCGGCTGCCGATGCAGCCGATGTAGTCCGCGCCGCACGGCAGCACCTGGCGCAGGATCGTATAGTCCGCCTGATGGCCGCGCGTCATCACGATCACGCTGTCGGCCTCCGCAAGCGTCACCGCCTCGGCGATCGATTCAAAAGAGCACAGCAGCGTGCGCTCCGCCGCCGGAAACAGCGCCGGGTTTGCAAACTCCGCCCGGTCCTCGACGACCCAGGCGCGATAACCCAGGAAGCCGAGCAGCGGCACGAGCTGCTGCGAGACATGCCCGCCGCCAAAGACGATCACACGCGGCGCGCCAAGCAGCGGTTCGATGAAGACCTGCGCCTCCCCCTCCGTCAACAGCGGGCATTTGGGCGGCGGCGTGAGCGCTTCCCGTATCATAGACGGCAACTCGTTCAGTTCCGAACGCAAAACACCCTCGGACTTGCCCACGCCGTCTCCATCGATCCGGCAGAGCAGGTACGCTTCTTCGCCCTCGCGCATCCAGCAGAGCAAGCGTTCAAGCAGGGCGGTGTTTTCCGCGTCGGGCGCAAAAAAGCGCAGCAGCATGCGTACGCGCCCGCCGCAGATCATACCGAGGTCGGCGGCCTCGTTGGCGTGCAGGATGTATTCGCGCGTATCGGAGGCGTTTTTCGCGAGCAGCGCCCGCGCGTCAAGCGTAGCCTGATACTCGATTGCGCCGCCGCCGACGGTGCCGCTCGTCCCATCCGCGTCGACGATCATGGCCGCGCCCACGCCCCGCGGCGAGGAGCCTTCACGCGCGATGATGGTCACGAGCATGGAAGCGCGCCCCGCATTGAGCGCCTTGAGCAGGATTTCCAGCAATTCTTTCATATCGTCCTCCCGCTTATATCAATCCGGTCTCCCCGCGCCGCGGGCATTCGCGCCTATTGCTCTTGCATCAGCAGCTCCGCGCGGCGAAAGCAGCCGTGCTCATGATCGTTTATAATGCCCGCCGCCTGCAAAAACGAGTAGATCGTCACCGAGCCGACATAGAGCATGCCGCGCTTTTTCAGCGCGGCCGCAACCTCGTCTGAAAGCGGCGAGCTGCAGCGCGGGCCGTCCTCCGAGGTCACGACCCGTCCGTTTGTAAAGCCCCAGATGTAATTGCAAAACGAACCGTGCTCGCGGCGAATATCCAGCACAATATTCGCGTTTGCAATCGCGCCCTCAATCTTGCGGCGGCAGCGGATGATGCCGGGGTCGGCAAGCAGCGTTTGAATCTTTTCTTCGTCGTAGCGCGCGATTTTCCTTGCATCGAAATCGTCGAAGGCCGCGCGGAAATTTTCCCGTTTGCGCAGGATGGTCAGCCACGACAGCCCGGCCTGAAACGTCTCAAGCAAAAACAGCTCGAAGAAGCGCCGCTCGTCCTTGAGCGGGGTTCCCCATTCCTCGTCGTGATAGGCGCAGTAGAGCGCGTCGCGCCCGTTTGCCCATGCGCAGCGATCCGGCCGGTTCATGCTGATTCCCCCCCGTCTGCACTTTTCCTGATTATAGCACAGCTATGCCGGTACGAAAAGACGCCTTGCGTCGGCAGCGGCGCAATGCCGCCGTCTAAGGCGGGCAAGCGGCATAGCAGAACGGTATTTTTAGCAGGCGTCAGCCGTCGGCGCAGTCCGCTCTCCGGGGAGCGCTTCGGGGTTTGCGCATAACGCACACGCAAAAACGGAACCCGCGTACTTGCCGCGGGTTCCGTGATGTTTCGGGCTTGATTTGCCCGGTGTGTCAACCTGAATAGCTGTAGCCGTATTGGTGTTTGCCGAGCGTCTCGATATATTCGTTTACGATCTCGATCACACGCTTTTCATCCTCCGGCGTAAACGAGCGGTACTTCGGGTTGAACCCGAGTATCGTATAGTCCGGCGAAGCGTAGCCGATGTCCCCGCCGCTCGTGTAGGTCACCATCGCGTCTCCGTCGGAGGCGAAGCTGATTACGCCTTCCCCGATATGGCGGCCGTTTGCGTCGGTCGCGCGCCCGCTCCACTGGGTGTAGATGCAGAACGCATTCGGGTCGCTTGTCGGTATGCTGCGCGGGAGGATTCCGATGAGTTCGCCGACCAGGCGCTGCTGCGCCTGATAAAGTTCTTTGTCGGAATCGTTCATCTCGCCGTAGTAATGAGACCAGTTTGCGTAGATCGAGCGGGTATATTTCGCGCCCTCGTCCGACGGCAGGGCATAAGCGCTCCAGGCGCCGCTTACGCTGTCGGTCACCGGCACATTATAGAGGGTGAAATCGCAGTTGAGCGTGTCGTTATCAGCGTTAAAGTGATCCGCCATCGCGTATACCTGCTGCAAAAGGTCTATATATTCGCCCTTGCTGTTGTCGTTGTTGACCGCCATCCAGGCGGAGGCAGCCTTCGGCGTCTCGAGACGAATCGTGAAATAATCCGAATAGCGCCGCGTTCCGGCGTATCCTTCCATGGAGATTTCACCGTACGACTGTTTTTCGTTGACGGGATAGCCATCGCCGACGCGGTACTGGCGGAATTGCGAATACGGAACCAGGTTATATGCGACGATTTCGTCGTAATACGCCTGCATGATGCGCTCGCCCCTGGCAAACCGCTCGTCGTAGGCGCTGTACCCCTGCCGGTAGCAGATTGAGTCGGTGGGCGGCAGCGTGCGTATGGCCTTCATGTATTCGGCGTTTTCCTCGCAGAGAGCCATGAGCTTGTTTCGATTGAGGAACGTCAGCACACGCCCGATTCTGCGACCGTTTTTGAGCACGATTGTGACCGACTGCGTCGCGGTGTAGGAGGCTTCATCGGACGGGGCGCCAGCGGTGTCGTCGAGGCGATAGTAGCCGTAGCGGTCGATCATCCGCGCGTTTTCACTGAGCGTTTCAACTACATATTGCTTGAGCTCTTCGCTCTCGAGCCGCGCCTCGGCGAGCGCGAGCGTCGAGTAGCTCACGACGTCCTGCCCGCGGTCGGTGCCGGAAACCTGCACATAGGCGATCTCATCAAGCGAAGGAATGTCGTGAAGCGTCGCCTGAATTGCCGACTGCACGCCAAAGAACAGCGCCACCGCAAGCGCGGCGGAGGCCAGATACCATGGCAGGGAGACGAGCACCTTACGCAGGTTGCGTAAGGCGACAACCTGATAGATCGCATAGCAGGCAAGGGAAGCGGCCAATACGACAAGCACGCTGCGCCAGTCGAGGTGCAGTACGCCGGCGGCAAACAGCGTCGTCAGCGGCAGCGCCGAAAGGCACGCAAATACCGTCTGCAGAGCCGTGCTGCGCGCCCCGCGCTCGGCCAGCTCCGAGGGGCGCCGCACAAACAGACATCCGCCGATTGCCAGCTCGATGCAGGCAAGCGCCGCCGAATAGAGCACGTAGCGCGGCGTTGTAAAGAACGTGCTCCCATAGACGACGCGGGAAAACAGCACAATCTGCCCGGTTGCAATGTTGTAGCAAGGGTTGAGATACCACGGCAGATCGAGCCAGCTGACGATCCGCACCCCGGCCACGATGCCGCGTGCGAACACAAACTGCATAAAGCGCGGCAGGAACAGAACAAGCAGCGTCAGCGCCAGCGCGGTAAGCGGCGTACCGGTCAGGCTGCACGCAATCGCCGCGGCCGCAAAGACAAGCATCGTCGCCACGATGAAAAACGGCACCGCAAGCAGCGGATAGAGCGGCACGAACAGGCTGCGCGTAATCAGCATCATGCCCGTGACGGCGATGACACTTACAAGCACCGTCGCCGCAACCCAGGTCAGCGCCGCAAGCGTGATCGAGAGAAAAAGCCCCTTGCGCGAGATCGGCAGGCTGTGGTAAAAATCGCTGTCCGAGCGCTTGTTGAGGAACGAAAAGCCCGTGTAGGCCAGCGCCGCGCCGCCGAGGAACGTATAAACGCCCAGCGGCAGGAACATGTCCTGCATGCTCGGCAGGCGGTACTGTAATCGCGCGGCATAGATGGCGCTGCCGACCACGCAGAAGATCAAGAGGATCATGCCGATGCGGGCAAGCCTGCGAAGCGATTCGAGATAAGCCTTCACGCGCCTTCGCCTCCTTTCAAAGCCGGCCCGGCAAAGGCATAGCCGAGCGCCTCCATTTCAAATACGAATACCTCCTCGAGCGTCAGCGGCAAAATCTCGATCAAAAGCGGATTCATCGCCGCGATCCTTGTCTGGCAAACCTCGCGGTCCCCGCGCACAA
>CAYMSL010000008.1:0-5485 GCA_964393095.1 uncultured Oscillospiraceae bacterium
AAAGGGCGACAGGCAAAAAGTGGTTATCCCGTCAAAAAACTGGTTTTTTGACGGACTGAAGCCCGCGCAGCAGCGCGGGCTTTTTGTTTCCATAAAAGAGACTTTCCCCCAAAGGGAGGCATTTTAAGGCAGACGCTATTTCGTCTTGCGAACCTCCGTCCCGGTGATGTGCTCGTAATACTTGAGAATCGCGCTGTGGTCGCACTGGCCGGAACCGTTGTTGTGCAGCCACTGGAGCATCTCCTGCACCTGCGAGGTCAGGATCATCGGCGTGCCGAGTCCGTGACCGGTATCCAGGGCGTTGTTGAGGTCTTTGATATGCAGATCAATCTTGAATCCCGGCTTAAAGTTGCCGTCCATCATCATGGGAACCTTTGATTCCATAACCGTGGAACCGGCAAGTCCGCCGCGGATCGCCGCAAACACCTTCTCCGGATCGACGCCCGCCATCGTGGCAAGCGAATATGCTTCCGCGCATGCCGCGATGTTGGCCGCCACAATGATCTGGTTGGCAAGCTTTACCGTGTTGCCCGCGCCGTTGATCTCGCCGCAGTGAACCACGGATGCGCCAAGCGCCTTGAGCAGGCCGGCGTATTTATCAAACAGCTCCTTCGGGCCGCCGCACATGATGGAAAGCGTGCCGTCGATCGCCTTCGGCTCGCCGCCGGAAACCGGCGCATCCATCATATGGATCCCGCGCTTGGCGCACTCCAAGGCGATCGCCTTGGATTCAAGCGGCGCAATCGAGCTCATATCGATGAGATCGAGTCCTTCCTTCGCGCCTTCCGCAACGCCTTCGTTACCAAGCACCGCCGCGCGCACATGCGGCGAATTCGGAACCATCGTGATCACGACGTCGCTCTTTGCGGCGACATCCGCGTTGCTCTTGCCGCGCGCCGCGCCGCATGCGATCACATCCTCCAACGCGTCTTCTGCATACGGATCAAACGCCGTGACCTCATAGCCGGCCTTCAAGAGATTCTTGCACATCGGGCGGCCCATGATGCCCAGGCCAATAAAACCGACCTTCATGCCATCGTACCTCCGTTCCTAATATTCATACGCCGCGAGCGGATTCCAGCCGCACTCGACGAACTGCGTCGTCGTACGGTTTGTCGCGCCGTAGGCGACAAACTCGCTGCGCTTCATGCCGTCGGGCTCGTACGCCTTGACAAACTCCGGAATTGTCATGAGCCGGTCAATCGTGTCCGCCGGCACCGGTTCCTCGAAGCGCTCCTCAAAGCGATCGTTATCGGCGAGCAGCTTCGCGATCTTCGGCGCGACGGAGCAAATCATCTTTGCGCCCGCGATGTCGGAGATATGCGCCCCATTGCGGCACCCCGCCGGCATGAGGAACGTATCGTAGCCGCGCTCGCAAAAGATCTTGTACGCGCGCTTGATGCACGCCGTGCCGGCCTGCACAATATCGGCCTCGGTTGCGGCGCTCTTCGTATCGTGCGCGACGTCGCGCAGATAGTCGTCCAAACGGCCGACCATCAGCACCGCGATGCCGAGCCCCGGCTTGACGCCGTTTGCCGCCGCGCGCTGTTTGCCGCGCTCGCGCGCCTCTCCGACGGCCAGCACCTGCGGCACCGTAAAACTCACGGTTGCCGCCGTGTTATAGCCCAGCGCCACGCACTCCTCATACGCTTCGATACCGGCGTTGGTCGCCGGCAGCTTGATGACGATGTTCGGCGCCCACTTGGCATAGCGTTTGGCCTGCTCGACCATGTATTCCGTATCGCCGGTGTGATTCGGATTTGTCTGCGCGCAGACATACCCCTTGCCCGGAATCCCCTTTTCAAAGATCGGGCGCGTTTGCTCGGCATAGAAGCCGCTCACGCAATGAACCAGCGCTTCCACCTTTTCGTCCCCGGCGAGTCCCTTCGGGATTTGGCGCAGCCTGTCCTCCCAGAACGCCCGGTCCGAACGGAGAGTGCCGTTGACCAGGAAGGGGTTCGTCGTCATGCCGCAGGCCCCGTCGGCAAAGGCGTCAACCTGCTCGCCGCGGATCGCGGAATCGTGCCAATAGATGGTGTCGGTCGTACTCAGCCAACGGAGATATCGGTTTTCTGGCATCTTCTTTTACCTCGCTTCAAGCGCACGCGGACCATCCGCCATGCGCCAATTCATCGTTACTTTAAATCTGTAGTAAGCACCGCTTCCGGCAGTTCGTAGTTCGACATATCGTCAAACGGAACCATCGGACGCTCCACGATATGAAAGCCCAGGTTCTTCAAATCGCAGCTGCACGAGCCGGGACATTCGACCGTGTGCATGTTCTTTTCGTCGGTGTAAAGCTTGAACGGCTCGCGGTAAGCCAGCGACGACTTGACCACGACCACGTCGTAATCCTTTGGGTTTAAGCCGAAGCCAACAAACGACGCGGGTGAATAGTTGAACTGGTAATACTTCGCCACGACGATGTCGATGTTGCGCACCCGGAGGATCGCCGCCTTGCCGAAGTCCGCTTTGATCCCTTTCGCCGGGCCCGCAATCTCCGTTACGATCGGATCGCAGAGCTTTTCCACGCGGGCATGGACCGTGATGGACTCGTAGCGCGCCGGATCGTACTTGCCGCCGAGCGTAAAGTCCGCCTCCGCGCCCACGCCAAGCTTTTCGGCAACATACGGCGCTTCGGGGTCGGCCACGATGCAGGCCACGCGGATATCCATCTTGCGCTCCAGGATGCGCTTGAGGACATTGACGCTATCGCCGGTCGCACCGCCGGAAACGTTGTCCGCCGCGTCCGAGATGACGATGAGTTCGCCGGGCTGCTTGGTCAGCGTAAGGTCAAGCACCGCGTCGAGGTTCTCGTTCTCGATATAATGCGTGCGGCCGTAGTCGAAGAAGCGGCTGGCAAGCTCCGTGGCATACTTAACCGCGGACTCAGCGTCCTTTGCGATTGTCACGACGCACGCGCCCGCCTCTTGGATATCCATCCACGGCTGCATATGGTACATCGTGTAATCGATGAGCTTGCCGTCCGAAACAAGACTCTTTGCATAGTCCACAAGCTCTTTGAGCGCGCCCTTTTTCGTAAAGCCGCATTCTGCCTGCAGGATCATCGGAATCTTCGCCATCGCCATGGCGGGCTTTTCCTCCCTTTGATCGAGGCAGCGAAGCCCGAGCGTCGCCATGCGCACGCCGGTCTCATAGATGTCCGTATGCGGATACTCAAGCCAGCCGCAGATGACGTCGACGTTGCGCATCACGCGCTTTGTAATGTTGGCATGCAGGTCGGTCGACACCGCAATGACCACGTCCGGGCCAACCTCGTTACGCACCGCCTCGAGGATATAGCCGATGCCGTCGTCATCCTCGGTCAGCGACATGCCGCCGTGCAGGTTCAGGAACACGCCGTCGATCGGCTGGCTCTCCCGGATCGTCTTGATCAGGCGGCGATTGAAGTAGGTGCAAATGCCCTGCTCCACGCGGCCGTAGGACTGCGAATGGAATAATATCGACGGAATGATCTCCGCGCCCGCCTTTTCGAGCACATGCAGCGTCGCCGCCACTTCATTCTGCGCGTTCTTATATTGGTCGATCAGCTCCTGCCCCTCGTGGATGCCGCCGGCAAGGAACTGCGACATCCCGCATACGGTAGGCGCAAACGTGTTGGTCTCCTGTTTGAAACCCGCTACAACGATACGGTACATGGTCTTCTCCTTACTTCTTTTCGAAATCGTTGGATTGATTCGCGTTTTCTTCGGGCTGCCCCGGGTAGAAGCACGCAACGAAGTGTCCCGGGCTAACCTCGGTCAGCTCCGGCAGTTCCTTGAGGCAGCGCGCTTGCGCGAAGCGGCAGCGCGGGGCGAAGCGGCAGCCCGGCTTTGGATCGATCGGGCTAGGCACGTCGCCGTGCAGCACGATATGCTTCTTGTTCGCGTCGGTGTCCACGTTCAAAACGGCGGAGAGCAGCGCCGTGGTGTACGGATGCTGCGGGTTGCGGAAGAGATCATCCGTTTCCGCCGTCTCCACGATCTTGCCAAGGTACATGACCGCGACGCGGCTCGAAAGGTGCCGCACAACGGAAAGATCGTGCGAGATGAACAGATACGTCAGGTGGAGCTGCTTTTGCAGGTCTATCAGCAGGTTGATGATCTTTGCCTGAATCGAAACATCCAGCGCGGATACCGGCTCGTCGCAGACGATAAACTTCGGTTCCAGCGCCAGCGCGCGGGTGATGCCCACGACCTGCCGCTTGCCGCCGTCTAGCTCGTGCGGATACTTCCTTAGCAGCGTTTCGTCAATGCCCGTCAGCTCGCAAACGCGCCGGAGCTTCTCCTCCATCTCCTTCCTCGTGCCCATCCTGTGGATTTTGTAGGGCTCCATGAGGATCTGGCGGATCGTCTTTTTCGGGTTCAGCGACGAATAGGGGTCCTGGAACACGATTTGCATCCTGTTGCAGAGCTTCTTGCGCTCCTTACCCTTTGCGCTGACGATGCTCTTTCCCTCGAGCAGCACCTCACCGGCGGTGGCGGGATGCAGGCGCATGAGAACGTTGCCGACGGTGCTCTTGCCGCAGCCGGACTCGCCGACAAGACCCAGCGTTTCGCCTTCCTTGATGGCGAAGCTGACGTCGTCTACGGCATAGAGGGTTCCGCCGTTCTTCACCGGGAAATGCTTCTTGAGGTTCTTTACCTCGAGCAGGATTGCTTTATTCTCTTCCACGGTCGGATCCCTCCTTCGTGTACTGATAGCAGGCGACCTTGCGACCGTCTCCAAATTCCGTCAGCGGCGGAATGCTGTTTTCGCACTCCGGCCGGCAGTATGGGCAGCGGGGATGGAACACGCAGCCGGCCGGCAGTTCGTTTGCGTTCGCGGCACTGCCTTCGATGGCAATCAGGCGGTCGCGCGGGCCGGTCAGCTTCGGCAGCGAGCCGATCAGCCCCACGGTGTACGGATGCTTCGGCTGCATGAACACGCTCTTGACCGGGCCGGACTCCACGATGGTGCCGCCATACATCACCGCAACACGCGTGCAGAGCTCCGCGATAATGCCGAGGTTATGCGTAATCATCAAGAGCGACGTGCCGTATTCGCGCTGCAGCTTCTTGATCAGTTCGATGACCTGCAGCTGGATCGTCACGTCGAGCGCGGTCGTCGGTTCGTCCGCGATCAGCAGGCCGGGGCGGCAGGCAAGGCCCGCGGCGATACCGACGCGCTGCCGCATCCCGCCGGAGAACTGGTGCGGATACTCGTAGAGCCGTCTGCGAGGAATGCCGACGAGCTCGAGCATGTCTCCCGCGCGCTTGTAGGCCTCTTTTTTCGAGATCTTCTCATGCTGCAGGATCACAATGGCAATCTGCTCGCCGATTGTGAACACAGGGTTCAGCGACGTCAGCGGATTCTGAAAGATCATCGACACGCGGTTGCCGCGCAGGTACTGCATCTGCTTTTCGGTCAGTTTTCCGAGATCCTTGCCCTCGAGCTTGATCTCGCCCGCGACCTTCTTGCCCGCGGGGTTCGGAAGAAGGCGCAG
>CAYMSL010000008.1:5537-12899 GCA_964393095.1 uncultured Oscillospiraceae bacterium
CGACAGCGCCGTCGTGGTCTTGCCGGAACCGGATTCGCCGACGAGGCCAACCGCTTCGCCCTTCTCAATCTCGAGATCGATGTGGTTGACCGCCTTGGCTACGCCGTAGTCGGTATGGTACTCCACCGCCAGATCATGGATGCTGAGCACGGGCTCGTTTATCGTGTTTTCCATACGCACCTCCTCAATGCCGCATCTTTGGATCCAGCACGTCGCGCACGCCGTCACCCAAAAAGTTGAACGCCATAACGGTAATCATCAGCGCAAGACCCGGCGCGATGACGACCCAGGGCGCGGTCGCGATGTACGCGCGTCCGTCGGAGATCATCGTGCCCCAGGAAGGCGCCGGCAGCGGAACCCCGCAGCCAAGGAAGCTCAGCGCCGCCTCGAGCAGGATGATGAAGCCGAACTGCTGGCTGATCATAACGATCAGCGACGTCGAGACGTTCGGCAGAATCTGCGTAAACATGATGTGCCATTTCGATGCGCCGAGAACGTAAGAGGCGGAGATAAACTCCTTCTTGCGCGTCTGCAGCACGCCGCTTCGCACGATACGCGCGAAATTAACCCAGGACGTGATCGTCATGACGATGATCAGGTTCGTGACGCTCGCGCCCAGCATGGAAACGACCACGATGGCAAGCAGCGTCGTGTTGATTCCGCTCTGGACATCCGCGGTGCGCATGATGATCGTATCGGCGGTTCTGTTGAGGTAGCCCGCGCACAAGCCGAGAATCGTGCCGACGATCGCGCCGGCCGTGGAGGCGATAATCGCGATCAGGAAGGAGACCCTTCCGCCTTCGCAGAGACGCACCATGACGTCGCGCCCAAGCGCGTCGGTGCCGAGAATGTGCCCCTGCAAACCGCGCGATAAGCCCTCCGGCGGCAACAGCTTTTCGGAAAGCTTCATCTTGCCGGAATCAAAGGGGATAACCATCGGCCCGAATGCGATGCACACAGCGAGCAGCACAACAAGGATCAGGCCGATCATAAAATATTTGGAGCGAAGCACTCTCCTGAAAAATTCTGATTTACTCATATGCTTACCCCATCGTATCGAAGCTCAGCCGCGGATCGACCGCAACATAGAGCAAGTCGGTTGCCAGGTTAACAAACACAAGAATCGCACTTGTCACAAGCAGAATCGCCTGAACGAGCGTAAAGTCTCTCAGGTTAATCGCCTGCACGGTCAGTGTGCCAAGACCCGGCCAGTTAAAGATTTTCTCCGTCGTAACCGCGCCGCCGATGAACCCCGCGAGGCGTATGCCGGTGACCGTGATAACGGGGATCGACGCGTTCTTGAAGCCGTAGCGCGTATAGATCTTGAGCGGCGGAACGCCCTTGGCCGATGTCGCCGTGATATGATCCTCGCTCAGCACGTCGATCATGTTGGAGCGAAGCAAACGCGTCACGAGCGCGCAGAGCGGGAGCCCCAGCGTGATGGACGGCAGAATAGCATTCTGCCAGTTTCCATAGCCGAATGCGGGCAGCGCCCCCCATCCCACGCACACGACGAGGATCAGCACAAGTCCGATCCAAACGGGACTCAACGCTTGTCCAAGCAGCGCGAACACCATCGCGATCATATCGACAACGCTGCCCTTCTTCACGCCAGCTATCAGCCCCAATGGAATGGCCACGATCAAAGAAAGCATCGTTGCGTAGAACGCAAGTTCCGCGGAGGGAGGCAGCCGGTCGAGGATCAGCGACCAGTTCGTTCTCTGGTAATAGAACGAGTCGCCAAGGTCCCCGCGCGCCACCCTGGAAAACCAGATGAAATACTGCGTCACAAGCGGCTTGTCGAGGCCGTACTTGGCGCGGATGACCGCAACCTGTTCCGGCGTGGCATTGTCGCCGAGCATCATCTCAACCGGGTCGCCGGGCGCTAAGCGCAGCAGGGCGAACACCACGATTGAAACGCCGATCAGCACGAATATCGAGTGGAAAAGCCTTCTGCCCAAATATCGTAACAAGGGGTATTACCTCCTAAACGAAAGGATTTCGGATCGTCGCCGAGCGATTGCGGGCCGTTTGATATCGGATTATCGAGGGAGACGATCAAAAGCTGGCCCTAAAAGTTCAGTAAAGACCGGGTAAAGCCGTACAGGGGGAGTTCTTTGGGAACGTCGCGGGATCTTTCGATCCCGCGACGAATCATACATGTGGTTTTTGTGGTTTTAGTAGCTCTTCTGGACGTTGTTGAAGTCGATGAGCTTATCCACGCGGAAGTTGATGCCCGTTATGCCGGGATGCATCGCATAGTTGAACTGATACTGGAGAATAAAGGACATCGGCGCCGCGTCGTTCATGATCTTCGTGTAGATAGCCTTGATCTTTTCCGCGCGCTCCGCCGGGTCCATCGTGCTGTTCGACTCGAGGATCATGTTGTTGAGCTCTTCGTTGCCGTAGTGGCTCGCGAGGGAGTCGCCGACGATGCGCTGGTTGATGAAGCCGTAACCGTCGCCGCTGCCGAAGGATGCGCCGACGATGTAGACGTCGTACTGGCCGGACTTGCGGGCTTCGCTGAACGCCGCCCCCTCAAGCTGCTCAAGTTTGACATTGAAGCCGGCTTCGGTGAGCATGTAGTAGATGGCGGACAATGTCTCGTCGATCTTCTCATAGTTGCCGATCGGTCCGATTACGCGAATCTCCTCGCCTTTGTAGGAGGAGTTTGCAAGGTACTCCTTGGCCTTCTCCACGCTGTACTCGATCGCGGGATAATTCTCGTCGAAGCCAACGCCGCCCTTGCCGGTCGGGAAGGTTGCCGCGCGGCCGGAGCCGAGGATGTCGGCAACGATGGACTCACGGTCGATCGCAGTGTTGAACGCCATGCGGACATTGTAATCGGAGAATACGCTATCGAGGAACTGGAAGCCGATGTAGAGCTGGTCGGAGCTCTGCATCTTCACAAGCTCAAGCCCTTCCGACTCGAGAATATCAAGCTGGTCGGTCGTAACGGAGTCGATCATGTCGACGTCGCCGGTACGTACGGCAGAGATACGGGTCGTATCCTCGTTGATCGGCATATAGATGAAGCGATCGACGTTGGACGTGCACTCTCCCCAGTAATTCTCGTTGCGGACGAGCTGGAGGGCAACGCCGGGCTGATAGGAATCGAATTTCCATGCGCCGGTGCCAATGTTCTTGGCAAAGCCCTCGACACCCTCGGCCTCATAGACTTCGTGCGGCGTGATGCCGTACTTCGGCAGCGTCAGCTGGGTGAGGAAGTAACCGTTGGGAGCGGACAGGGTGATCGTAACCGTATGGTCGTCGACGGCTTCGCAGGCGATTATGCTGCCAAACTCGCTCTTTGCCATCAAGGTGACGCCCTCTTCGAGCAGGCGGCCGTAGTGCGAAACAACGTCGGCCGATGTAAAGTCCTGTCCGTTGTGGAACTTGACGTCCTTGCGAAGGTGGAATGTCAACACGGTGTTATCTGCGCTGACCTCATAGGACTCGGCAAGGCCCGGTACGATGTTGCCATCTACGTCCCGATCGAGCAGGGTATCGTAGATCATGGTGCCCATAATGCTGTTGACGATGTCGGAGTTGTTAAAGGGATCGAAATTCTTGAAGTCTTCCGGTCGTGCAAAGCGGAATACGACTTCACCATTCTCCAGGGTAAGAGAAGGTGCCTCCGCAGGAGCTTCTGTGGCAGCGGCCTCTGCGGCAGGGGCGCCTTCGGCGGGGGCGGCCCCTTCGGCAGGTGCGGCAGGGGCCGTGCAACCTGCGAGAGTTGCGAGGAGCATGAGCGCGGCAACGATTGCCGCAATGACCTTACGTGACATCATGTTGGTGGATCCTCCTTTTTGTTTTTTTCTCCAGCTTAACAAGCTGAATATTGTTGTTGATATGGCAGAGCATATGGTTTCTTGCGCCGTCGGCATCGCGCTCGGCAAGGCTGTTGCAGATTCGAATGTGGTATTCCAAGCCGTCGGTATAGCCGGAAAGCATGCCGGTGTGCTCCATAGCGCGGCAGAGCAGATCCTGTACAAGATGCATCTGCTTGACGATGAGTCCGTTGCCGGTGCACTCGGCGAGCAGGTTATGAAAATCGCTGTCCTCCGCAAGATAGGTCTTGAGATCGTTGCTTTCCATCGCGTCCTGCTGCTTTTTAATGCAGGCGCGCAGACGATAAATCATCTCGTCCGTGGCTTGTAACGCCACCACATAAGCGATCATTGGCTCCATGATGCGTCGGAAATCCTGAATTTCAAGGTACGACGGGGTGTCCATAACGACCATCTGCAGCATCCGGCCGAGATAGTCCTCTGACAGCACCTCGTTGACATACGTTCCATCCCCCTGCCGGACGTCCAGAACGCCCTGCCCGGTCAGCTGGGAGACCGCCTGCCGAATCGATACGCGGCTTACGCCAAACATCTCGGCAAGCTGCGTTTCGTTTGGAAGCTTCGACTTGGGCGGCCATTCCCCGGAAGAAACGTGTTCGAGGATGAACTCGCAAACCTGTTCGCTCTTCGACTTCTTCGTAATCGGTTCGATCGTCATAATACCCTCCGCGTGCAAAATTTAGCGGAGTTTATACAAGTCCCTCCGCATGCATCATCTCAAAGGTATTTTTCATGACACCGAGGACAAAGTCAAGACTTTGTTCCGTATGCGCGATGGAAAACCCATGGTGCGACGGGCCGCAGCCGTAATCGTGGAAGTACACGCCCTGCTCAAAGCAGCCGCGGATGAATACCTTCATCGACTCGCGCTTGTGCGTGAAGGTGTCCTCATAACGCACCGGCGCGGTCTTTCTGCCAAGCACGATGTTGAAGCGCGGGCCATGATGGGTAACGACAAGATTCAGGTCGTTCTCCCGCACGATTTTGTCAACGCCGCCGAAGAAGTGATCGGACATCTTCTCAAGCGTGGGGTAAAAATCCGCTTTTTCGATCTGATCCATGAATGCAAGACCGGTGAGGATGTTCGGCAGCGGCGCGTTGAACGTACCGCTATGCTGGACGGCGCCCACGGGTTTGAAACTCTCCATCACGTCTTTGCGGCCGCACATGCCGGAAAGGGGAAGCCCGCCGCCGACGGATTTTCCGAAGGTGCTGACATCCGGCGTGACGCCGAAGTCTTCCTGCGCGCCGCCGAGGCTGCACTTGAAGGCCGACTGCACCTCGTCGAAGAAGAGCAGGATGCCCTCGCGGCGGGTAACCTCGCGAATATGCTCGAGATAGCCGGGCAGCGGTTTCATGCCGCCGGTGTTATAGCAGACGGGTTCCAGAATCACGCAGGCGGTATCCTTGCCGTGTTCCGCCACCGCATGGTCGAACGCCTCAATATCGTTGAACGGAATCGGGACGATCAGGGAGGCGAATTCCTCCGGAATGCCTTTGCTCTCCGGATACGGATGCTCATAATTCGTGGCGAGCTTGTCCTCAGGAACCTGACCGCCGATGTAGATGCTCTCATGGTAGCCGTGGAAATGGCCCTCCATGCGGATGATCTTCTTGCGGCCGGTAAATCCCCTGCAGCAGCGGATGAGGTGCATCGTGGCTTCCGAACCGGCATTGACAAAGCGAACCATATCCGCGCACGGGATTGCCTCCGTGATGCGCCGCGCAAGCTCCTCGTGATACTCGGTCTCCAATGCCGTGCAGACCCCCATTTCGACGGATTTCTGCATAGCCGCCACAACGGCGGGATGCGCATTGCCGAGAAGACCCGCCCCGTGCGCGCAGCACATGTCGATGTAGGGCTTACCCTCGAGATCGTAGAGCGTGTCGCCCTTTGCCTTCGAGACATACAGCGGCGCGCCGATAGCCGAATTCAAACGTGTGGACGAGTTTACACCGCCCGGCATCACCTTCCGTGCCAATTCGTACTGTTCCGATAAAGTCCGTTTCATCTGTGCGTTACCTGCCATCTTTCCATGATATTAAGTCATTGTTGATCAGCGATCCTTCTTCGCTGTCCAAGGGTAAGCGCCGGTTTTCCGAATGATTCTTTCCCCATTCATTGCGAACCACATTGGGGCAGGGCTGCTGGCAAGCCGTTCTGGGCAGGCCGTCCCCCTTTCTTGTCCATCGTACTCTTCTCAGATCCGCTTGCCGGGATCTTCCCGATGTGCCCTCTTTGCAGCCTGTTGCAGAATCGCTTGTCCGGCCGCGTACTTTATAATTCGTTACTCGTAATACGTATTATGCCTATAAAGCACTTATACCATAGTTTATCTTTGTTATCAACTGCTATTTTTTGCTTTTTACATTCCCAGGGAAAAGGCCGGGTTCTTGGAATAGAGAACAGTCTGCGCGGGGCGGCCCTTAAAGATTACTCGTATTACGTCTGTTGACTGCTGACTCGCTTTCATATATAATAACATCAGAATTACAGAATGCAAGCAGTCTTTGCTTGTGTTTTTACAGAAAGGTTTGTTATATGCAACTGAGTTGTCTGCCCGTTTCCCTGTTTGGCGACATCTGCACGGGAAAGATGAGCGTTTCGGACTGGTCTATCGCCGCGGCGGATATGCCGCTTGACGCGTTCGATATCAGCATTCTGTTTCTCCGGGATCGCACGCCCGCCGGCCTCGCGCGCTTTTTAAAGGAAATTGCCGCGGGCGGCCTGCCGCTCGGCATGATCTGCACCTATCCGGATTTCACCGCGCCGGACCCGATGCGCTGGGAATGGGAGTTGAATCGGGCGCTCTCGGATATCTCGATCGCGGCGGAGCTTCACGCGGCCTATGTGCGTATCACTGCCGGCCAATTCTACCCCGGCGTTTCCGTCGAAAAGCAGCTTGACGGCGTAATGCGCGCGTTCGACATCTGCGCCGACGCCGCCGCGCGTTGGGGAACGCGGCTCGTATGGGAAAACCATTCGAAGCCCGGCGCATGGGACAACATCGACTTCAATTTTGATCGGGAGCGCTTGCTCCTCATGCGCGAGCGCATGCGCGGCAACGCCATCCGCATGAATTACGATACGGCAAACGCGGCGGCGCTGGGGTTTGAACCGTCGTTCTATCTCGACTGCGCGGATATGGTCGAGACGATCCACCTCAACGACCTGGCCTCCGTTTCGCCTCTGCGTTTCTCCGGCGTCGACGATGGCATCGTCCCGCTCGCGGAAACGCTCCGTCTTGCCAAGTCGTGCGGTTTCGACGGCCAGGTCAGTTTGGAAGAAGCCTCTATGCAGGGGCTCGACGGTGTGCGGCGCTATGTCGCGAACGCAAGACGGCTTGTCGACAGCGCAAAATAGAAGACGCGGACTTTGCTCCGGGGCGGCGGCGACGGCGAACGGCCCTTCGAATTCACCCGAACAATAGCCAAAATCAAGCGGACACCCTCGAGGGTGTCCGCTTGATTTTGCTCAATGTTGACAAACTAGATGCCGGGCGATTTCGAA
>CAYMSL010000008.1:12909-24486 GCA_964393095.1 uncultured Oscillospiraceae bacterium
GCCGGAGTCATCCACTTCGACGACCTCAATTCCCTGCAGAAGATGTTCATTAATACGGCAATAATATTCTGCAAGCGACTCAGATTTACTTGGAAAAACAGATTTATTAATCGCAATGATTTTTCTTGTTTCTGGCGGCAGGTAACTCATGTAAAAGACAGCTTCATTTAGGCCCATCAATTTAGCAGATGGCACGTTGCCGGTATTTGTCCAAGTATAGCATTTGCATTCAACTACAATATCCCCATTTACAGAAACACAATCAAATCTATGCAGCTTAGGAGGTTCTCCAATAGGAATTGGCTTTTCCAACAAAAACTCCTCCCGAAAGTGCTCTCGCAGCAAATGGCGAACATGCTCTTGAAAAAACTTTCCAACTTTAGGATTATCGCTATTGTTTTTCATATGAATCCCTCCGTCGGATTTTTTTGTCGATGGACCTGAGATGATAGTAATATATAATTATTAGTGGCGCCGCGGAATCGGTGGAGATGAAGAGGATGCTATTTAATCTTTACATGAAAAGTATCCCCGCTGGTGCCGGCCCCCAGTATACCGTTCTGGGTCAGGTCGAGATAGACAAGGATTTGGAATAGAAACGTGCAGTTGCAGTCATGCCCGCTATGTTTTGAGGAAAAGACGTCCGGACGATATGTCTTCAATGTGGTTGTATGTACCATGAATCCACGATACTTGTTGTAAGCGTCCTCAAGATCCTCCAATTTCACGTATATATCCGAGTGACCACGCTTATAACAAAGAGCTTCGTCTGAAACGCTTACCATTGTTGATGTTCCGCCGCCGGGATTCTGAAAAACCATTCCCGGTACGATACGTTTCAAGACTTGCTCTTTGAATGATGCCATAACGACGTTCTTTCCTTTCAAATATATAAATGCAACCAATCATCCAGCCATGCTGAATATCATCCATATAAATACGCCCCATTCGAAAACGCAACGCTTATGTAAATTCGTATTTGACTATAAATTATCATACCATAAAATCGACATGTTCAAAAGCAGGCGTCAGGCCAAATTAGGCCTTGCATCTACGCTGCCGCGCCGGTTCTTTCAATAGAAAGCTTCGGAATAATTTGAGAAGATCTTTATATCCACGTCTATCGCGTTGCCGTTTCGACAGAATTCAGGCCCGGGGAGCGTGGATTGAAATTGCCGCTCGTAATAACCAGATGCCGGGATCAACGTCGCTCCTCTCCCCCGGTGAAGATTAAGATGCCTCCCTGCAGGCTCCTATGGCCGAAACAAGAAGAAGCGGAGCCGCACCCCGCGGCCCCGCCTCGCTTGTCCCTTGCGTCTCGCGCCGAGCGCTTGCCTAGAGCAGGCTCGACCCCGCCGCCACCGCCCACGCGGCCAGCAGCGCGAGCATCACGGAGCCGACATAGACGCGCCCGGTTTTGCGGAACGCGTAGGTCGAAAGGAAGAAGAAGAGCACAAACTGCGGGATGATCACGATCAAAAACGAGATGAACGGCCCGCCGAACGTGGACGAAAACAGGATATCCACGCCCGGGCCGACGCCCGCAAAGAACGGGATATACTCGATGAGGCACACGATCAATAAGCCCCCGATCATCACGAGGCTGGCGTTGAGCCACCAGACAAGCTGCGTTGCCGCCGGGGACTTGCGTTCCCTCTGGCGGAGCTGGCCGTAGAGCTTCGCGCCGCCGTTGATGAGGAAGAACGCGAGGTAGAACGGCAGATACAGCAGGAACTGCAAAAACCGCTCCCACGTAAAGGGTTTGAGCAGCGGCCAGACGAAACGGAAATCCAGCGAGAACAGCGCGCCAAACAGCGCCGCGTACGCATAGACCGTCGAAACGAGCAGCACGGCCAGCAGCGCGGACTTGCCGATGATTCCCCAAGGCAGCTTGCCCGGCGAGGCCTCGCTCGCAAGCCCCAGGTCGTAGAGCGTCGCGCCCATCTTCCTGCCCGCGCCGCGCTTATACCAGTACCGCAGCATGAAAAACGCGACGAGCGCAAGGAAGACAAACCACGTGATGACCCCGTCGCCTATGGTCAGGCGGAAGATGTTTTCCGGCAGCGGCACAAGGCCGTGCCCCAACTGGGTCAGGAACGGGTAGGTCAGCCCGCTGATGAGGATAGCCGTCAGCGCCGCGCCCCACCAGGACTTCTTCGGCAGCAGCGTCTCGGGACGATGTGGCATGGGCTGCGCGCAGGGCGCGAAGAACCGCGTCCTAAGCAGCATTAGCAGCAGCGGCAGCGTGGACGCCAGCGCCGCGAGCAGCCCGACAAACTTGAGCGTCTCAAGCAGCAGCGCCGTCTGATCGTACGCGCCGATTGGGGACTCTATCGCAAAGGCGTTCAGGAACCAGTCCGCCGCGGCCGCGATGCCGCGCGCGTTGATCGTGACGAGCCGGTGGTTCGCGTTGGTTAAAAGCTCCATGCGCCGCGCGCTGCCGTCGTCAAACGAGCCGTAGGTCGTATCCCACTCGATCGGGCCGTCCTGCCCCGCGAACTCGCCGTATCTTAGCTCCGTGTTGACGAGATCGTCGGGCACGGCTTTCGTATAGTCGAGGAAACACGTAAACTCGTCGTATCTGGCCTGCAGCGGCAGCACGTTGTGGAACGCGATCGACTCGCTGTCGTAATACGACTTCGGAAACAGTTCGCCGCACTGCAGCACGACGGCCTTGTGGTTCGGAAAACTCGACGCCACGCTCCAAGACGACCACGTACCCATCGAATGCCCCGCGACGCCGAGGTTATCTCCGTCCACAAACGGCAGCGCGCCGAGATAGGCGTACATCGTCCGCCCGCCCATGGACGTGTCCCCGAGCGTATCGCCCGGCACATCGGCAAGGTTTGTATAGAAGTCGGTCGTGTTGAAGTTCATCATCAGAAGATACCGATCCGGGCCGTTGACGGCCTTGTCCCAGTTCGGCAGTTTATGGTGCGTGTAGCCGCGCGTGAGCAACCCTTCGGACGTAGCGCCGTGGCCGTAGGCGTCGATCGCGAGCGCCACGATGCCGCGCCGCGCAAGCTCGAGCGCGTAGGCGGCCGAGGTGTCCTTGTCGTTCTGATAGCCGTGCATGAGCAGTACGGCGGGCGCGGGGCTCTCCGCCGTCGCCGAGGCGGGCCGGTAGAGCTTGTAGGCGATCGACGCGCCGCTTGCGTCCGTGTAGGCGCCGCTCGTGACCTCGATCTTGCCGAAGTCCGACTGCAGCGCGGCCGCGAGCGACATGCTCGCGATCATCACTGCGAGGCAGCAGAGAAAGGCGAATAGCGGCAGGTTGGCTTTGCGTTTCATTCTTCGATTCCCCCCTTAATTCAGATATATTGATCGATGTGAGCCGAAAAGAAATGTTGCGCGCGCCAAGCTAGGAGCGCTTCGATCCGCCGAACATCTCGGTCAGGTAGGCGATGCCTTCCTCCATGATGGAGCCGATCTCGTCCTGCGCAAGCGTTGCATCACGGGCGATCAGCGCGTCCAGGAGCCGCTCATGCTGCGGAACCGACAGGCGCATGCGCGCGGACGTGGTGAAATGCCGCGACACGTAATACCGCACGACCTTCTCGAAGGACTGGAATATCATGGCATATACGATGTTGCCCGAGGCGGCCATGAGCGCGCGGTGAAAGCGAAAGTTCGCGTCCGAAAAGTGAGCCGGATCGTCAGCCACGCGCATCTCGGCGAGGATGCCCGAGAGCCGTGTGAAATCCTCCGCGGAGGCGTTTTGCGCCGCAAGGCGCGCGCACTCGCCCTCGAGCAGGCGGCGCGTCTCCATCATGCTCCGAAAGAGCGCCGCGACCGTGTTGTCCGCCGCGCCGTGCTCCATGAGCGATAGCAGCATCTGCGGCGTACCCTCGTTTTTATAGTCCGCCACAAACGTACCCTGCCGCGGCACGATGTGCAGAAAGCCCATGCTCTCGAGGTCGATTATCGCCAGGTTGACGAGGCTGCGGCTCACGCCGAGCGAAAGCGCAAGTTCGCGCTCCGGCGGCAGCCGCTCGCCCACGGTCAACTCGCCCGAAAAGATACGGCTCTCGATCTCCCACGCGACCTGCGCGCGGATGCTCTTTGGCCGGAAGCTGGAAAACGTCTTCTTCATGTTCCCCCACCCACCGAAACGGCGGCGTATCCGTACGTGGCATGGCCACTGGTCAAATGATACCACATCGAAACGCAACGTGCAACGTGCCGAACCGGAACATGCTACCTGCGATGCGAAGCGGGCCTCGCGCGGGCAGAGCGGATATCGGGATCACGCTGGCGCCGGCTGCCACCGCAGCACGACCGAGACGGGAGCGCGGATTGAAATTACTCAAAACCTTAGCAGCAATTTACGCATCCGCCGCCGCTTTGCGGGGAGCATGCCCCCGCAAAACTCCCCAACGGCAAACAGAGCCGCCCTTCCGGGCGGCTCCTTCGCTATCGCGCCACATCACCCGCCAAAGCGCGGGGCGGGGCGTTCATGCTCGAATATCACGGCATCGTTCTCGCGTTGCAGCCGGACAGAATCATGCTCCGGGCGCACCGTCCAGACCACACGCATGGGGCGCATGAGCAGGCAGAGCCAAAGCGAGGCCGAGCGCAGCGTCACCTCGCGGGCGATAAACTGCGGCCGCGAGAGGAAGTTCATGAGCAGATTCGAGAGCAAAAACCCGGTCGGCCGCGCACCGTAGAAGCGCGAGGGCATAACAAGCTGGCCGCGCAGCATGTCCGGCGCGTGCCTGCGAAACCACCTGACGATCCGCGGGTCGAAGCTCTCCACGCAATAGACGCCGGGGACGGCGCAGAGTATCTCGAGCGTCTTTTGGCAGAGCAGGTCGTTTCGCGGCCCGGTCGTAAGCTCCACGATCACGGGCGTTTCACCGCCAAGCGTCCCGAGCGCCTCCGTAAACAGCGGAATCCGCTCCGCCGTGCCGCAGAGCCGCAGGGCAAGGAGTTCTTGCGTCGTATACGAATCCACGCGCGCGCAAACGCCGCATACGCGGAGCAGGTCGTCGTCATGGAACACCACGACGTCGCCGTCCTTCGAAGGCCGCAGATCAAGCTCCACGCCGTAGCCCGCCGCGCGCGCCGCGGCGAATGCGGCAAGCGAGTTCTCCGGCACGGACTGATCCTCTTCGTACAGACCGCGATGCGCGTAGTTTCGCCCGGCAAACGGCGCGCGCGCCGCCGGTTTCGACGCGCCCGGCGCGACGAGGAAACCCCACGCGGCCAAGATGGCAAGCAGCGCAAGAAACGCGATCCAAACCGCGCTCACGACGCCTGCGCCTCCAACTCGGCTTCGCCCTCCGCTGCGGAGTTCATGCCGCGCACGATCTGCTGTATCTCGGCAAGGCGCGCCCGGTCGATCGGGTAGAACAGCAGCACGAGGATAGCCAGCGCGGAGAACACGAGCGGAACCGCGCCGACCATGAGGCGTATGCCGAGCACCGCGGACGGAACCTGCTCGAGCGCCTGCGCCACGTAGCCCGATTTGGAGAGTATCGCGCCGCTGATGAAGCCCTGCGCCACGACGCTTAGCCGCATCACGAGCGCGTTCATGCCGAAAAACGCACCCTCCTCGTCGATGATCTCGGCGTAGAGCATGTTCGGCATGATCATGATGCCGCCCACCCCCATGCCCACGCACACCGACACGATCGCCGCCGTCACGATGCCCGGGGCGGCCACGTAGCCAAGGCAGCCTACGCCGAATATTGCCGCGGAGAGGATATAGGTGCGCTTGACGCCGATCTTGCCGCAGACCCAGCCCACAAGCGGCGCGAACACGATGCTCGAAAGGAATATCGCGCCCATGATGATCATTACGCCGAGGTCGTTCTTCATCACGTACTGGCTGTAGAAGGCGATGGTCGAGGTAGCCACGACGTTGCCGATCTCAACGAGCAGCACCGCGAGCACGCAGATGACGAAGGCCTTGTTCGTAAACGTGGCGGCAAAGCTCTTCCACAGGCCGAGCGAACCGCCGCTTTTGTTGCTCTCGCGCTCGCGTACGCCCCAGGCGCTCATGAGCATCGTGGCGATGCCGACGATGCCAATGATCACCGCCATGGCGGGATAGCCGAACGCGTTGACGATGGGCTGCACGCCCAGGGTGGCGAGCATCGCGCCGAGCACGCCGAGTATCTGCGACGTCACGTTTACCCGCGCACGATTCTTCTCGTCGAGATACATCTCCGGCAGCGCCGCCGACCAGGCCAGCATGGTCATGGTAAAGAACGTGTCGTAGATGCACATGGCCGCGGTAAAGTAGACGAACAGCTTTGTTTGATCACTCACAAACGCGCTCGGTGGCGTAAACAGCAGCACGAGCGAGAGCCCGAGCGGCAACGATGACGACCAGAGCTATCAACGCGTTCAGCGGCACCGCGCCGAAGAGCATGTACGGCTTGCGGCGCCCCCAGCGGGACACGGTCTTATCCGAGAGCACGCCCATGAGCGGGTCGTTGATCGCGTTCCAGACGCCGTAGATCGTCATGGCGATGCCGTAGTACTTCGGCGAAAGCCCGAGCCGATCGACATAGAAGAACATGTACCACGTCATCATGGCGTAGTTGACGATGCCGCCCGAGAAGTTCCCGAACGAGTAGAAGAGGTCCTTCAGCCTGTTTTTCATTCGTTTCCATCCCTTTCCGCCCTCCGGAGCGTCTCCTCCAGAGCGCGCTGATCGAACGCCGGATTGCGCCGGCAGAACAGCCTTGGCGTAAACGCGCGGATTTGTCCGAGCGCGAGCGTCGCGCAGACCATGCCCCGCCCGCGCGCGTCCGGGGTTTCAACCGACGAACATCCCAACTCGAGCGGGAAGTAGACGCCGGCCCTGCCCGTTATCGTAAGCGGAAAGCCCTTTGCCGACGTGAGCGCCGCCTTGACGGCTACAAGCCCCGTCTCACTCACGCGCGACTGCGCGCCGCGCTGTGCAAGCCACGGATCAAACGCGGCCATATCCCCGATGGGCAGGAGGATGTAGTCCGCGCCGAGCGCCTTCGCCGCGCGGAAGGTTTCGTAGTACGTCGCGTCCATGCACACGGCGAGCGCGACTTTGCCTATGGGCAGCTCGATAAGCCCGAGCGCGTCGCCCGCAAAAAGGCCAAGCGATTGCTCCTCGAGCGTAAGGTGCATCTTATCCGCGCGGCAGACCTCCGCGCCGCCGGGGGCAAGCAGCGTGTGGCGGTTGTAAACCCTGCCGTCCTCGATGGCGAAACTCGTGCCGCACGAGACATACACCCCGTATCGTTGCGCGAACAGTCCCATGAGATAAAGGTATCGCTCATGCAGGACGCCGAGCGGCGCGAGCGCGGCTTTGATCACCGGCGTTTCCGCGCCCTTGACGCCGTCCGGGGACGCGCCAACCGCGCGGCCGGCCAGTACGCCCGCTATGCGCACAAAAACCCGCGCGGCGGGCGAAACGCTTGCGAGCAATACGCCGAAGAGTTCCGGGAAGCACACGAGATCCGCGTTTTCGCTTGCGGCGGCGCGGAAATATCCGTCGATCCCGCGAACGAGCGCACCCAGCGAGCCGAACAGCCGCGCCTCGGCTTGCACGGCACACACGCGCACATCGTCCATTTCAGCCGGAAACGGCGCGCGCCGCGCGGCGGGCGGCAGCTTTCCCATCGCGGCGGCCATGCGCTTGTCGCCGAGCCTGCGCTTAAGATCACGCGCGAGGCCGCGCAGTAACAGCCCGATCATGTGAGTTCCCTCGCATAGCGCGTCAAAAAGCGTGCGTTGAGGCTATCGAACACCGGAAACTCCGCGTAGGCGCGCGGAAGGTCGCCGGTGTCGAACGAGGTTCGCCCAAGCCCGCTTTGATCGTCCGTGAGCGGGCAGGGCAGCACGATCGCGCCCTCCGTCTCGTTCGCGACCGCGACGGGCAGGCAGTTGGCCTGCGCCGCGCTCCACGGCCCCGCGAGCAGCAATTCGCGCCCGAGCGGCTCTTGCGTGCGGGCGAGCAACAGCCCGCAGCCCCGCATGGCGGCAAGCCGCGCGTACTGCGGCTGGAAGATGTCCGCTCCCACCGCGAGCGCGAGTTTTCCCCTCGGCGTGTCAAATACAGTCGCGTCCTCGCCCGCTACAAACCCCGCGTCCGGAAAGCAGGAGCGCTGCACGATAACAATACCCGGTTCGATGTACGCGGCGCACAGCGCGCCGTCTTGCTCAAACAACGGGGTCACAACGCGCGCGCCTTCGCGCTCGGCAAACACTTTGCTGCGCGCGAGCACATCCGCGCTCCCGCCGCCGAGCAGCACGATAATCGCGCCCTCATTTCGCGGCGGCGTCAACTCCCGTTGAAATACAATCCCAATCCTCATATGCGCTCGCAGGCCTCGAGTATCGCGTTGCCGAGGAACCCCGCGAACGTCGCGAACGCCGCGCCCGTGTGCACGCACCCGTCCTCGGGGCGCACCGTCTCGCAGGCGAGCGTGTTGTCCATGGGCATGCTCCCCAGCGCTGCCAGCGCTTCCGGCACGCGAACGCCCGTCAGCAGCAGGTTGCACAGGCTCATCGGCCACGGCGCGGGCGCGTGCTCGCAGCCCTCGCCGAAGAGCGGCCCGTTCTCCGTGTAATAGAGATTTTTCGCGGAGTAATAGTGGCGCACGGTATTTTGCCAGATCGGATCGTCCCGTCGCGCGCCGCCGTAGTAGGCGATCAACGCGAGGCCGCCGGGGGGGTTGTCGTATACCTCCTGTCGCCCGTGCCCGTCGCACGCCCAGGCGAAGATGTCGCCATCGTCCGTATGCGCGACGCACAGCGTGCGCAGCGCGTGCTCGAGCGCGGCGATTTCCCCGGTAAAATACCCGGCCTTGCCGTGCAAAAAGCGCAGCGCGGCGAGCGCGAGGAAGTTGTCGTAGGTCAAAAACGGGCAGTCCGCCGGGTCGTCGCTCGGCGAAAGCTCCGTGGCGTAAAGCCCCGTCTCGGCATCACGCCAGCGCGCAAGCTGAGCGGCGGTATAGTCCATCGCGGCGGCGATCTCCGATCGGGAGAGGAAATCCTCGTCGCCCGTGCGCGAAACGTACCGCTCGAGCGCGATCATCGGCGCGGCGAGCTGATCGAGCTCGAAGCCCGGGTAGAGCACGGTTCCATTTAGATAAAGCGCGTGGTACGCGCCGTTTTTCAGATACGTCGTGCAGGCGGCAAGCAGCGTTTCCCGCGCGAGACCCGCGTCGCGGCGCAGCAGCCCCGGAAACGCCCAGAGCATACAGTCGCGCGCCCAGTACGCGCCCGAGACATAATAGCGCGAACTGCGCGAGGTCGTGAGCACGAAGCGGTCGGTGTCGAGCGCGGCGCCCGTGCAGAACGCTTCGCAAAACGCGAGGTTGCGGTTCGCGAGCGCCTCGAGCCGTTCGTCGTCGAGCGGGATATGCAGGCTATCGAGCCGCGCGTACTCGCGTGTAAGCGGCGTCTCCCCGCGGCGTTGCATGTCCATGTTGGCAAGCCTTGCGCCGTCGAGCTCGCAGCCGAGCGAAACATAGAAACAGAAGCGGGACTGTTCCCCCGCTTCGAGCGAAAACGTCCGCTCCGACCCGAGCGCGCCGTCGTCACACACGCGCTGCTCTCCCCCGCCGATTGCCAGCGCGGTGAGCCCGCCGCCGCACACGCGCTCGAACCAGGCGCAGCCCGTCCAGGCGTCGACGCCGCTGTGCGTCTCGCCCGAGAGCGGCCGCGCGGAGAACACCGTGCGATAAAAGCGCGGCGGATTGCAGCGCAGCGTCAACCGGCCGGAGATGTCGCTTTTGGCGGTCAGCGTGACGCGGAGCACGAACCCCCGAAGCTCCAGCGGCGCGCAGATCTCACGCGCGATATGCAACCATTCGGTCTCGCACGAAAACGCTGGCACAAGGTCGTGGACGTAGCCGTGGGTTCCCATCGGAAGCGGCTCGCCGTCGAGCAGGCAGGTCATCAGCGGCTCGCCGCGGTATTCGACGAGCCCGTTGAGCGACTCGCGGATGTGGCCGAGCGCGAGAATATCCCCGCTCGGCGCGATCTCGCTCACGCTCACGCGGCGGTTGCCCGTGGCGTATACGACGTCCCGCTCCTCCACGGGCGAGGGCACGGTTAGTATCTTTTGCATCTCATCCCTCCGTCCGCTCTAGCGATCCAGCAGTTCGAGCGCATTTTCCCGGAAGATGCGCCTAATGTCCGCCTCGGGCAGGTTGAGTCCGCGCACGGCGCGAAGCTGATCCATGAGGTATCGCGCCGCGAATCCGCGCGGGAACCACTCCGAATCCGAGCCAAACAGGATGCGGCCGGGGCCGATCGTCTCATAGAAGCGCGAAAAAAGCCGCTCGAGCGTGTAGCGCTCCATGGTCCAGCGCGTCCAAAGATTGTTGCCCGAGGTGTCGACCGACACGTTCGGGGACGCCCAGCACAGCGAGAGCAGCTCGTTTGGAAAGCCGCAGCCGAAGTGCGGCACGATAAACCGCGCGTTGGGATAGCGCTGCGCCACCTCGGCAAGCGCGAGCGGGGAAAGGTTCGGCCCGGATGCGATTCCGCACGCGCCGCCCCCGCCAAGGATACCGAAGTGCACGAGCACCGGCAGGCGATAGCGGTGGCACACCTCGAACACGTCGGCGTAGGTCGGGCTGGAAAGCGGCTGCTCCACGACCGGCGCGAGGATTTTATAGCCGCAGAGACCCTGCTTTGTCACGTCGCGCTCGAGCGCCGACGCGGCGTCCGCTCCCCCAATGTAGTGGTGCGCAAAGCCCGAGAAGCGATCCGGGTGCGCGTTAACCACGCGGCTCAGCGCGTCGTTGCCGCCGCCGGTGACGAACACGACGCGCGCAAGCTCGTACGCCTCGCACTCCTGATACCAGCGCTCGCCGGCCGCGAGGGGGTCTTCCATCGGCGGCTCGGGCGTCGGAAAGCAGAACTCGCTCAGCCACGACGGCACGGTTTTGCCCAGCGCGACAAGTTCGTCGTACCGCTCGCGCCCGTTCGCCGCGACATAGCGCTCGCGCCACGGGGCGAGCCAATCGTCCGCCGCGACGGGCAGGTGCAGATGCATGTCCACGACCCGAAAGTCGCACAGCTCCGCCGTCAGTTCAATCTTCATCTGTTTACTCCTTGAAACATCCACGAAACGCGTCGCCTCGGCGCCGGGCGCGGAATCGAACCGCGATATGGTATTTTAACACATTCCGGGCGTTGTGTGTATATCGCGGCGAGGGCTTGGCCCAAACACCCGGGTTTGGGCAAAAAGAAAGAGCCGAAACCATTCGGGTTTCGGCTCTCTTTGCGTGGTGGCGGCGACTGGATTCGATTTCGGGCATCGGCATCGCCTTGCTTGCGCTCCGCGCTGCGCGCGGCGGCCTGCCACGAAATCCCGGGGCGGGAAAACAGTCCACCGGACTGTTTTCTTCTCCGCCCTTCGAATCCACCCGAACAACGGCCAAAATCAGGCGGATACCCTAAAGGGCATCCGCCTGATTTTGTTTACCATTGACAATATAGATATCTTGGGTTTGAACACTTTCGTCGATAAGTTGGAATTTTCACGTCTGCCCTTGGTTTTTTAAAAGGTATTCACTTCTCAAAATCCTCATCATAACAAAGTCGCTGAACTTGCCGTTATAAAAGTATCCCTGC
>CAYMSL010000009.1:0-23831 GCA_964393095.1 uncultured Oscillospiraceae bacterium
TCCTGAAAGATCATGGATATCTTCTTGCCGCGCAGATCGCGCATGCGTTTTTCGGTTCTGTGGAGCTTGAGTATATCAAGCTTCTCGCCGTCGGCCGGGCGGAAGACGATCTCGCCCTGCGTGATGCGCGCGGCCTTCGGCAATAGCTGCATGATCGAATGCGCGGTGACGCTTTTACCGCAGCCGCTCTCGCCCACAAGCCCCATGGTCTTGCCGCGGCGCACGTTCAGGCTCAGGCCGTCGACCGCCTTAACGATACGCTTGCCGACGGTGAACTGGGTCTTTAAGTCGCGTATGGACAGAATGTAATCTTCATTCATAACAGCGCTTCCTCCTTAGAGCTGGTTGGGATCGAGCACGTCCCGCAGTCCGTCTCCGAAGAAGTTGACGCCCAGCACGAACAGCGCGATGGTAATTCCCGGCGGCACCCACAGCCACGGATAATTTTGTATGACGATAATCTCCTTGGCGGCGTTCATGATGTTGCCCCAGGTCGGTACGCTCGAAGGCACGCCGAGTCCGATAAAGGAAAGCGCCGCCTCCTGCAGAATAAAGCCCGCCGTGTTGAGCGTAAGCTGCACGACCACCGGGCCGAGGCAGTTCGGAAGAATGTGCTTGAACGCGATGGATATCCCGCTGACGCCGAACGCCCGGCAGGCCTCGACGAAGCCCTCCTCCCGCAGGGAGAAAAAGCGCCCGCGCACCATGCGGAAGGTGGCCACCCAGCCGGTACAGACAAAGACGTAGATCAGGTTCTGCACACCCTGGCCCAATATGGTTACGAGCACGAGCACGAGCAGTATCTGCGGCACGATCGATACAAGCTCCGCGAGTTTGACGATGATCGCGTCGAGCTTTCCGCCGAAGTAGCCGCACAGGCTGCCGAGAAACACGCCAAGCAGCATGCCGCCCAAGGCGCCCGAAAGGCCGATCACGATCGATATGCGGCCGCCGTAGAGCACGCGCGCAAACACGTCGCGCCCGATCTTGTCGGTGCCGAACGGATGCTGCAAGCTCGGCGGCTGCGTACGGTCGCCCAGCGAGATCACCGTCGGATCGTAGGATGTAAACACGGGCGCGAGCGCGCACATGAGAATCATCACCACGATGATGCCAAGGCCCAGCAGCGCCAGCTTGTGGCGGCTGAACTTTTCGAGGTTGCGCCTCGTCAGGCTCGAGAGCTGGAAGCGCGGCCTGTGCCTTTTCTTTGCAATCGCTTCTCCCATTATTTTCCACCTCCCGCCGAATCGCTCAACCTCACGCGCGGGTCGAGCAGCGCCGTTACCAGGTCGATCAAAACGCTCGCAAGCAGCGACACCACCGAGAGCATGAGCACGATCACGAGCACAAGCTGGTAATCGTTGCTGTTGATCGCCGTGAGCAGCCGCATGCCGATGCCCGCATAGCCGAACACCTGCTCGATGACCACCGCGCCCGCGATGAGCATCGGCAATCTCAGGCAGATGAGCACGCTCACCGGCATGAGGGAGTTGCGGAAGGCATGCTTGGTAAATACCTTCCATTCCGGCAGGCCCTTGGCGCGCGCGGTCTTGACATAGTCCTTATTGAGCACGTCGAGCATCGAGTTGCGCGTATAGCGTGTCAGCGCCGCCATCAGCCCGAGACCCAGCGCGGACGCAGGCAATACCAGATATTTGAGCGACTGAATCGCAGTCAGCCCGATGTTCGTGCGCCCCTGCGCCGGAAACCAGCCAAGCCGGATCGCAAATATAAGGATCATGACGATGCCAACGAAGAACTCGGGCAGCGAGATGCCGATCATGCCGAACACCGAGAACAGCATATCGACCCAGGAGTTCTGACGTACGGATGAAATAATGCCGAATATCAGCCCGAGGAACGTCGAGAGCAGCAGCGCCGCCAGCGCAAGCTTGATCGTAGACGGCAAGAGGTTCTTGATGATGTCCGCGATGGGCTTTCCGGTTTGAAGACTCAAACCCATATCTCCCCGCAAAAGCCTCCACAGCCAGGAGCCGTAGCGCACAAGCAGCGGCCTGTTTAGGCCTAGGGACTCGCGCATAGCCTCCAATTCCACCTGCGTCATGCCGGACATCGTATCCGGCGAAAGCATGGCAGTCAGCGGATCGCCCGGCGTCAGTTCCAAACCGACAAACACGATGAAGCTGATAATCAGCGTCATCGGTATCAGCATGAGCAGACGCTTAACAAAGTATTTAAGCATACCCGATCTCCTTCCCTTTTCGAATGGGGTTCTTGGGAACCATCATGTTTTTGCGGCAGACAGATATATCGGTTGCAAAACAAACGGGTGCCGTTTGTTACGAGGACATCTGCGGCAAAGGGGCTGTCGCGGCAAACGCAACAGAAATACAATGCACGGAAAAGTGACGGTAAAAATCCGTTCTGCTGTTGTTATTGTAACACCTGTATCAAGTGTTGAAAACCACCAATTCGTAGAAATTATGAATTCTTGTCTTCGGTTTGATTTTCAACATGAAAGATGCTATCATGATTGCGAAGATTTTTAACGATTTTATACCTTTATCAACACGGTTTCAAGATGAAATTGTGAAACGGTCTTTCATCTTACGTTACGACCGCCGAAAACGGGCGGCCTGCCGGACCTTCCGCACGGCGGATCGCGCCGCTCCCGGATGGAATGTTCCGGCGCGGACGGCCGTGCCAAAATAGCGGCAGATCAAACCCCAGCGAACAAAAAAGGAGTGTACCCAACATGCTCAACCCCGGATTTTATTGCGCTCTCGGCACCCCCCTCGACGAACGGGGAAACCTTTTGCCCGAAAGCCTCGCGGCACACATTGAAAGCCAGATTCAGGCCGGCGCCTCGGGCCTGCTGCTCATGGGTACCATGGGCATGCTCGGCTGCATACCCACGGCCGAATACGAGCCGGCCGTTCAGGCCGCCGTCAAAGCTGTCGGCGGGCGCGTTCCCCTGCTCGTCGGCGCGGCGGATAACAGCCTCGCGCGCGTACGCGACCGCATCGAGGTGCTCAACCGCTATCCCGTGAGCGTCGTGCTCACCGCGCCCTATTATTTCTCGCTTACGCGCGAATGCGCCATGCGCTACTTCCGCGAGAGCGCCGCGATGACCACACACGACGTATACCTCTACGACCATCCTTTCACCGCCCGCCACAAGCTCAGCCTGCAGGACGTCACCGAGCTTGCCGCCATCCCGAACATCAAGGGCATCAAGACCGGCGACGCGGTGCTCGTTAAAACCCTGCACGACCTCGCGCTGCGGGACGACTTCACGCCGATCTTCTCAAACTCCGACCTTTTTGCCGTGGGGCACGCCTATGGCGTTTGTCACGTGCTCGACGGCATATTCGGCTGCTTCCCGGCGACCATCTCGCGCGCGCAGAAAGCCTTCGACGCGGGTGATTTTGAGCGGGGCAGGGACGAGCTTAACGCCATGATGGCGGCAAGGGACGATATGTTCGTTATGGAAATCTGGCCCGCGTTCTCATACGCCATGAACCTGTTGGGCTTTGACGGCAACTTCGCGCCGGACTATGAACCCGCGCTCAAGGAAGAGGATAAGCCGCGCGTGCGCGCGATCCTCAAGCAGCTGGGAGAGCTCTGATGCACGGCGGGAACATGTTTTCCCTCAAGGGCAAGGTGGCAATCGTCACCGGCGGCCGCGGGCTCTACGGCGCGCCGCTTTCCGAGGGACTGGCCGAGGCGGGCGCGCATGTCGTCGTCGCCTCGCGCGACGGCGCGGCCTGCGAAACATACGCACAATCCCTGCGCGAGCGCGGCCTTTCGGCCGATGGCGCGGCGCTGGACCTTGCGAGCGACTCCTCGATCGAGGCGTTCGTGCGCCGGCTAAGCGAGGAGTTTGCGAGCGTGGACGTGCTCGTCAACAACGCCGTCACGCGCGACGGCTACACCGACCTTGCGTGCGTTCAGCGCGCGCAGCTCAACCACACGCTTGATATCAACATTAGCGGCATGATGGTGCTGACGAAGCACATCGCCGCCGTCATGCAGGCGCAGGGCGCGGGCAGCATCATCAACATCTCCTCGATACAGGGCGTGATGGGGCCGCACTTTCCTTATTATGAGGAAGGTCAGTCCAGCCCCGTGGGCTACACGTTTGAAAAATGGGGGCTCGTCGGTTTTACGAAGTGGCTCGCCGCCGCCTACGGCAAGTACGGCATACGCGCCAACTGCATCAGCCCCGGCGGCTACGATCCCAAGCTCGAAGAGACGCGGCCCGACTTCTACCGCACCTACGCGGCGCATACGCCGCTTGGCAAGTGGCCCGACCGGGACGACATCAAGGGCCCGGCGGTGTTTCTCGCATCCGACGCCTCCCACTACGTCACGGGGCTTAACCTTGTGATGGACGGGGGCTTTACGATTTGGTAAGTTCATACCGCAAAGCAGGAGGGAAACGATATGGCAAAACTAACCATGGATCGGCGCGCCGCGGACAACAAATACCTGCACCGGGACTTTCACGTCTCGTGTGACACGGGGGTTTCGTACGTCGGCGAGCATTATGGCGATAACGGCGTGCGCGAGTACCTGACGCGCTTTGCCAAGGCCCAGTACGGGCCGCTGGCCGCGCGCGTCGGCGAACAGGGTCTCATCGCCCTGAAAGACCACATCGAAGAGATCTACAAGGTGGAAGAAGCCGGCGACGCCGTGCATACGGAGCTTACGGAGGGCGCGCTCTCGGTAGAGATCTCCTGGTGCCCCGGCGTGCGGTACATGAAGAGCATCGGTCACACGCCTTCGAAGTGGTACGTTGAGCTCACCCGCACCGTCAACGAGGTTATCGCGGATATGGCCGACCTCGGTTTCGAGCTGCTTTCCTACAACCCGGAGAACGGCGCGGCTTCCTATCGCTTTTTCAGGAGGTGTTTCTAATGGTTTCCTGCACCGAGTTCATTCCGCTTTACAGCGAGCTCTTCGGCTACATCGAGGACAAGGCGGATCATGCCGCCGTACAGCGCTACTGGAAGCATATCTCCGAAAAATACGTCCGTCCGCGGCTCGGCGAACTCGCGGCCGCCCATGGTATTGCCGCCTGCTGGGAATACTGGAGTAAGACCCTGAACGAGGAAGCGGCGGACTTTACCATGACGTTCGACGAGGAAGAGGGCGTGTATGAGCTTACCATGCACCACTGCCCCTCCAAGGGCATGCTCATGGAGCTTGAGCACATGAAGCCCTACCACGATTACTGCGGCCACTGCGCGGCGCTCTACGCGCCGATTCTCGCGGAGTACGGCATACAGGCCGAGGAGGACTACTCCGAGACCGACCAGGCCAAGTGCCGGGTTAAATACTACCTGCCGCGGCCATAGGCGAGGGAAAGCGATGTACTGCATCGGCATAGACCTTGGCACAACGGGCTGCAAGAGCATGGTCTTTGATGGCGTCGAGCGCATACTCGGCGGCAGCTATATTGAATACGAGCTGATCATGACGCCCGAGGGCGTTGAGCAGGATGCCAACGTCTGGTGGGACAACGTGGTGCGCGCGGTGCGCGAGAGCGTCGCGCAGAGCGGCCTGAACGCGCAGGACATCAAGGCGCTTTCCATCAGCTCGCAGGGCATCGCTTTTGTGCCGGTCGACCAGGCGGGAAAGCCGCTCTACAACGCCATCAGCTGGCTCGACTCACGCTCGACGCGGGAGGCGGCGGCGCTCGACGCGCGCTTTGGCGAGCGGGCGTTCTTTGCCCGTACGGGCAAACGGCTCGTGCCCTGCTACGTGCTGCCGCAGCTTATGTGGCTGCGGGATAACCGACCCATGGTGTACACCGGCGCGTATAAATTCCTCATGGCGCACGACTTTATTATCTACCGCATGACGGGCAGGGCGCTGACCGAGCACTCGATGGCCTCGGGCACGCTCGCCTACGACCTCTTCGAGCGCACATGGATGAAGGATATCATCGCGTCCGCCGGCATCGACGCCGGAAAGCTTCCGGAGATTTGCGAAACCGGCACAAGCGCGGGCACGCTCCTGCCCGGTGCGGCAAAGCAGCTCGGCCTTGACCCCGGCACGACGGTGGTCATCGGCGCGCAGGATCAGCGCTGCGCTTCGATCGGCGCGGGCATCGCCCCGGGCGTGGTAACGGCGTCGCTCGGCACCTCATCGGCCATCTGCGCGCTGCTCGACCACCCCGTGATCGATCCCGAAATGCGTGTGACCTGCTGCGCGCTCGACGCGCGCCACTGGGTGCTCGAATCCGTCGTCTCCACCGCCGGCGCGGCGCTGAAGTGGATCAACGCCACCTTTTTCCCCGATCTCGGCTACGACGCGCTGTGCGCGCTGGCCGGGCAGGCGCAGCCGCTCTGCGGCGGCGTGCGCTTCTACCCGCATCTCTTTGCCGAGAGCGCCGAAGGGGCCAAGGGCGCCTTTATGGGGATTTCGCTGCAGACCGGCCGGCAGGAGATGGCGCGCGCCGTGCTCGAGGGCGTCGCATACCAGATGCGGCTGCACCTTGACGACCTTCGGCGTCTCGGCGTGGACGCAAACGAGCTGCGCCTCTTCGGCGGCGGCGCGAAAAGCCCGCTGTGGTGCCAGATCATTGCGGATGTTACCGGGATGCGCGTATGCGTGCCCTATACGCACGAAACCGCGAACCTCGGCGCGGCGATCCTCGCGAACGCGGGCGTCGGCGCGGTGGCCGACTACTTTGCGGCGGGCGGCCTGCAGGCGCGACGCAGCCACGAATACGCGCCGCGCGGCGAAGAGAGCGCCCTTTACCAGGAAGCACTCCCGGCATACCGGCTTGAAAATCAGCGCTTGAAAGAAACCAGCGCGTAAGGAGGCACTATGGATACGTTTACCTTCCGTCCCGCCCCGTGGGTCCCGTTTCAGGATCAGGAGGTGCTCGAACGCCTGCGCGGCATGACGCCCGAGGAACTGCAGCGCCATCCCAACCCCGACTTCAAGATTCATGTCGGGCTGAATCTCTGCGCCGTCGAGACGATGGACATGTTCATGCGCATCAAGGCGTCGGACGACTTCGACCGCCGCTTTGTGTTCATCTGCGGCAACCCCAACCCCGGCACCTACATCCCGCTCGCGGCGGCGATCAACCACCACCGCGTCAACTGCCGCAACGTCTTCCCGTTTACGATGGACGAGTGGGCCGACGATCAGGGCAGCATCGCGCCAACCACCTATCGCTCGGGCTTTACCTATTCCTTCCTCAAGTACTTCTACGAGCAGATCGACCCCGCACTGCGCATGCCGCTAAGCAACATTTACTACCCGAGTAACGAGAACATCGACCGCTACTCCGACCTCATCGACGAGGTGGGCGACGGCGGCGCGGACGTCATCTATTCCGGGCCGGGCTGGGCCGGACACATCGCCTTCATCGATCCCTGCCCGGAGCTCATCCCAAACTACCGCGAGGGCGGAAAACAGACGATCACGAGCCTCGGCGACCCGTACTTTGAGCAAAAGGCGCAGGTGCTTTCGCTCCATCCGCTGACGATCATGCAAAACTCCCTGCACGGCGTGTTCGGCTGCTCGGGCGACATCGCAAATGTGCCGCCCAAGGCCGCAACCATCGGCCCGCGCGACGTGCTGCACGCCAGGGAACGGCAGGAGTACCACGGGCTTACGACCATGGGCAGCTTCTCCTCCTGGCAGCGGATGACCTCGCGGCTCATCACGCACGGGCCCGTCACCCCGTATGTGCCGGGTTCCATCTACCAGCTCATGCCCTGCACCCTGTTTATGGACAGCGAGCTTGCCAAGCCCATCGCCTGCATGGAGACGGTCGGCTACTGATTCGGGAAAAACGGTAAGGAGGCCTTGCATATGTCTTATTATTACGGCGAACAGAACACAAATCAAATAGCGGAATACATCAGGAAAAACGCCGTCGTCATCCTGCCGGTAGGCACCACCGAGGAGCACGGCGGCCACCTGCCGGTGGAGACCGACGCCATCATCGCGCGGTACGTGGGCGACGAGCTTGGCCGCGCCTGCACCGAGGCGGGTATCCCGGTACTCGTGCTGCGCACGATCTATTACGGCTTCTCGATGGGCATCGTGCGCAAGTGGCCCGGCTGCCCAAACGTCGATACGCGCGCGTTCCTCGACTATATCTACAACATCACAAACTCCCTCGTCGGCGAGGGCTTTCGCAAGATCGTGATGCTCGACTGCCACGGCAACCACGACTGCCTGCTAAGGACGGTGATGCGCGAAATCGCCGACCGGCACAACGTCTTTACCATGACCCTCTCCCCCTTCGCGCTCGCCGCCAAGACCTACAACGCGCTGAAAAAGGATCCCGAGGGCGACATCCACGGCGGCGAATACGAAACCGCCTGCATCCTGCACATCGCGCCGGAGCTTGTGGACACCTCGGCCTATACGAACGTCGACGCCATCCGCTGCAATTCGCCGCTGCGCGGGCCGGTTTCCACCTGGGGCCTCCAGGAGACGAAGACCGGGCTGTTCGGCGACCCCACCTACGCCACGGCGGAGCTCGGCAAGGCATGCCTCGACGCGGCCGTCGCCGAGGGCGTAACATACATCCGCGCCTATTACGAGCACAACGAGCAGAGCGCCCTTTAGAAAGGAGCCCATCATGAAGGACTTTACATTTATGCCCGCGGACTGGATCCCCTTCCGCGACCAGGAAGCGCTCGCGCGCGTGCGCGCCGTGCGCCGCGAGGACATGGAAAAACACCCCAACCCGGACTTTAAAATCAAGATCGTGCCGAGCTTCGGCAGCATATTCGTCGCCGACATGGTCATGCGCATGCGCCTTTCCGACGAGCTGGATCAAAGCTGCGTTATGATCGTGCCGAACCCCGACCCCGTCTCCTACATACAGGTGGCGGAACTGGTCAACCGCTTTTCGATCAACTGCCGCAACGTGCATGTCTTTGCCATGGACGAGTGGGCGGACGATCAGGGCAACATCGCCCCCATCACCTACCAGGCGGGCTTCGGCTATTCATTGACAAAGTACCTCATCAACAACATCGACGAAAAGCTGCGCATGCCGCTTTCGCAGGTGCATGTGCCAACCAACGCCACCGCCAGGGACTACACAAAGATGATCGCAAACGCCGGCAACGGCGGCGCGGACATCTGCTACAGCGGGCCGGGCTGGGCCGGACACGTCGGCTTTGTCGACCCGATGACGCCGGAGTTTGCCTGCGATACGCTTGAAGAGTTCCTCGGTATGGGCGCGCGCGTCGTTACGCTCCACCCACTGACCATCGCGCAGAACTCGCTGCACGGCTGCTTCGGCCAGAGCGGCGACCTCGCCAACGTCCCGCCGCGCGCGTTCACAATCGGGCCGCTCGACGTCAAAAACGCGAAAAACCGTATGGAGATGCACGGCATCACCACCTGCGGCACCTATTCGGCCTGGCAGCGCATGATTTCGCGCCTTGTGCTCTACGGCCCCGTAACGCCGCTCGTGCCCTCCTCTATGCTCCAGCTTTGGCCGACCTCGGTATTTGTCAGCGAAGCCATCGCCGCGCCGTTTGCATGCGACGAGCTCATGGGCTATTGATTGCGGAGGTATCTATGAAAGCAATCGTTAACGCCAATGTGGTGTTGGAAAACGAAATCCTGCCGAACGCCGCCATCCTCATCGAACGGGGACGCATCCTCGCCGTCGGGCCGATGGACGTTCTGCTGCTGCCCGACTGCCCGCAAATCGACGCGGGCGGGCGCTTTGTCGGCCCCGGGTTCGTAGACATCCACTGCCACGCGGGCGGGACACATTGGGCGCACGACAACCCGCCGGCCATGGCGCGCTTCCACCTCGAGGGCGGCACGACCTCCCTCAACTGCACGATCTACCATGACATCGGCGAGGAGGGCGCCATCCGCGCGTTCGGCAAAATCCGCGCCGCGATGGAGCTTAACGATCCCGGCAACATCATGGGCGTGCACTTCGAGGGGCCCTTTTTCAACCCCAAGTACGGCGCGCGCGCCAAAACGATCCGCCCCGTTGACCGCCGGGAGTATATGCGCCACATCGCCGAGGCGGGCGATATCATACGCATGTGGACCGTCGCGCCCGAGATCGAGAACGCGCGGCAGTTTATACTCGATGTGCGCGCGGCCGGCATCCCGGTGGCGCTCGGCCACTCCGAGGCATCCTATGAAGATGTGCTCTGGGCCGTGGAACACGGCGCGAGCGTCTGCACCCACATTCTGAACGCGACGGGCGCGAGCATCTCACCTACCCGCTGGATCGGCACGCAAGAGGTCACGTTCGACGACGCCGTGCTGCTCTGCGACGGCGTATACGTTGAACTCATCAACGACAGCGACGGCATCCATGTGCGGCCCGAGCTTGTGCGGCTGGTGCTCAAGACCGTCGGCGTCGACTACGTTGTGGGTATTACCGACTGCTCCACGGGCTCGCTCGACGACTCCGACATCAACCTCGAAAACGGCGAGCTCTGCGGCAGCAAGATGCGCATGTATCAGGCGGCGCGAAACTTTAAGCACAACGCGCGCCTCGACATGCCGGACGTGTTCAAGGTCTGCGCGCGCAACCCCGCGCGGGCCATGCATCGTGCGGATATCGGCCTCATCGAGCCGGGACGCCAGGCCAACTTCGTGTTTATAGACGAGGAATACGCCGGCCACCAGGTCATGCTGCGCGGCGACGTCGTTGTCGACAACGACCGCTGAAAGGAGAAACGCATGGTTACCGACAGCATTCAAAACGCACCGATGTACGAAGGCCTCGGGGAGGGCATCGCGAGCGCGCTGCGCTATTTTGCAAACTACGACGCATCGAAGCACGAAAACGAGCCGGAGGCGATCTCACCCGATATCACTGTGCGGCGCTTTTGCTATACCACCGCGCCCTCCGAGGGCATAAAGCTCGAGGCGCACCAGCGCTATATCGACGTCATGTTCATCGCCGAGGGCGAAGAAGGGTTCTACCACAAGCCCTTCGCGCTCTGCGAAGACCCCACCCCCTACGATCCTGCGGGGGATTACAGCCTTGCAGGCCTCGGCGAGGGCGCGGCCTTCGTCCCCTTTCGCACCGGGTATTTCGCAATCTTTTACCCGCAGGACGGGCACTGCGCGGGCCGGCTGCTCGGCGCGCCGAGCGGCGTGATACGGCTCGTGGCCAAGGTGCCCGTGGCCGACTAGCATCATTTGACCAGGCCGACTTGACAAAAGCCGCCCCGTCGCATAACGGGGCGGCTTTTTTGCACAACGCTTTGTTCGCTTACCAGGCTGTCCAGCCGCCGTCTACGACGAGGTTTGCCCCCGTGGTAAATGACGCGGCGTCCGAAACGAGGTAGCAAAACGCGCCCGCAATCTCGGAAGCCTTGCCCACGCGGCCAAGCATGGTCTTTTCGGAGAGTTTGTTCAAAAACTCCTCCGGCGGCAGCTTGCGGTCATCCGGAAACGGGCCGGGGGTAACGCTGTTGACGCGGATATGCTTTGGCGCAAGGTGCGCCGCGGCGTACTTTGTGAGCATGATCACGCCAGCCTTCGCGGCGCCGTAATTCGGCGGATTGTTCTGGCCGCTCTCGCCGTAGATGCGATAGTCCGGCGAAACGACGCCGTACATCGAGCCGGTATTGACGATACAGCCGTTCCCGCTCTTTTCGAGATACGGGATGGATTCGCGCAGCGCGCGGAAACTGCAGTTGAGCGTACCCTCGATGCCGGCGGCCCACTCCTCGTCCGTCATGCGCTCGAGGGCGTTGGCGGCGCCGAACGTCGCGAGGTTGATCATAGCATTGCAGTCGCCAAACGCCGCTACGCAGGCGTCAAACGCGCCGCGTATCGCGGCGGCGTCCCTTAGGTCGCACGGCACAAGCCGGCAGTTCTCGCCCTCGAGTCCCGCGGCGTTCTCCTTGGCATAGGGCGGGAACATGTCCGCCACAACGACCTTCGCGCCAAGTTCCAAAAGCGCCCGCACGGTCGCGGCGCCCAGATAGCCCGCGCCGCCGAAAACCACGGCGCGCTTATTGGATAAGTCGAAAATACCCATGATTTTCCTCCATGTCGATTGGATCGTGCAAGCCGAATCAATTCGCACATATGCATGGTGCACATCCTTGAACAGCGCTTTTGGCGTGATCGCGGCTGTGCGTCAATTAGCGGCTGGCTGCTGTTTGGGTTTGCGCAGCGCGGCCATCACGCCCTCATAGTCTACCTTGGCGAACGCTTCGTCAGCCTGCCGGCGCAGCCGCCCGGACAGCTCCGCGCCGTCGAGCAGCGCCACGTTTTCGATCACCTGCTCCGGGTTGTCCGCGCCGAGCACGAGGCTCGTTACGCCCGGCAGATCGCGGATATAGGAGATTGCAAGCTGCGCCACGCTCAGACCCGCCTCCTGCGAAAGCCTATGCAGCCTTTCAACATGCGGCGCGGCGTAATGGCGCAGATCGGGGTCCTCCATTTGCTGCGGGTCAAGGAAGAAGAGTCCCTGCAAAAACACGCTGCGCACGAATACCGCAACCCCCCGCTCGCTTAGGCGCGGCAAGAGATGCGCGCAGCGGCGATCGAAGAGATTCATGGGCAGCTGCGTCGCGCGGTAGAGATCGTTTTCCAAAAGCTGCTCAAGCTCGGCGGGGTAGTACACCGAAACGCCGACGGCCTCCGCGTAGCCCTTGTCCACAATCCGCTTGAGCGCGCGCGGCACGGCCCCGCCAAAGCGCGTCATGTCCGCGGCGTTGTGCAAAAGCAGGCAGTTGACCGAGCTGACCCCAAGATTCGTCAGCGACTGCTCAACGCTCTCTATCAGTTCCCGCTCCACCTCAAGTTCACACGTGCCCGCGGGCTGCGTGCAGGCGCACTTCGTGGTTAAAAACGGCCGCTCCGCGCCTGTTGGAAGTTCGCTCAAAAAGCCGCCGAGCACCGCCTCCGCGTCGCCATAGCCGCGGGCGGTATCAAGGGAGGTGACGCCGTTTTCCAGCGCCGTGCGAAGAATGGAATGGGAAAGCGCGCGGCTGGGCTTGCCCGCCGCGTTGGCGATGCCATAGTTCAACCCGAGCTGCACGGTGCCGAGCGACATGCACGATACCCTGCCACCCGCAAACGATGTATATTTCATAGGTTTGAACGCTTATCGAATCGCGTCCGCCGCCACGGCCTTGACGTTGCCGCAGCGCTGCACGGCGTCCCGGAAGAACGCGCCGAGCACGGTTACGTCCGAGCCGACGTTGACGAAGTTGTAGCCCATGTCGGCAAGCGCGGCGAAATTATCCCGCGAACCCACCGTACCGGCAAACTTCCCGTGCTCGCGCGCAACCTTCGCAACCCGGCGGCGCGTCGCGTCGATAACCGGCGCGTCGAACTTGCCCGGAACGCCCATGCCCTGGCTGAAATCCCCGGGCCCGAAGAAGAGCATATCGATGCCGGGCAGCTCGCAGATGGCCTCCAGCTCGTCGAGCGGCTCCGGATCTTCGATCTGCACGATCACGAAACGCTGCTCGTTGGCCTGCTTGAGGTAGGTCGCGGCGTCGATGAGGCAATACTTGCCGTCCGCGTTGCCGCCGTCCCACGGCCTGCGGCCGATCGGGTAAAACTTCGTATAATACTGGATCTCCTGCGCGTCCTTGAGGCTCATCAGATGCGGCACCATGATACCCGCGCTGTCCGCCTCGAGGGGGCGTATATAGTCGCTGTATCCGCCGCGGGAAACGCGCGTGACGACGTCGCAATCGTAGATCTTTGCAGCCATAACCGCCTGCTCGATGGAATCGATGCTGTTCGGCACATGCTCAAGATCCATCCACACGCAATCGAAGCCGCACATTGCCGCGAGCTCCACCAGGCGCCGGTCGCAGGAATTGAGCTTGACGCTCGTGGCCACATAGCCCTCCCGCATGCGCCGAAGCACCCGGCTCGGTCTCATATCCATGTTCTTTTCCTCCGTCATTTTCTGTTTTATAAAACTGCGCACTTTTTTTCTAATATACCACTTTCCCCGTGCTCTTTCAACAAAAAGAGCTTCAACGTAGAAATAATCTAACATTTCGATTGTAAAAAAACACGTTTCGTCTTACTATTGTAGTATTGGTGGAACCATATCATCATAGACGGAGGCAAATCAGAAATGGCTGCAAACTGGCCCCTTGGGGACAAGGAACTCAAAATCGGCATCATGGGCATGACGGAAGGCAACGGGCACCCCTATTCCTGGAGCGCCATGTATAACGGCTATAATCGGGAGTATATGAATCGCTGCCCGTTTGCCGGCATCCCCGCTTACCTGAATAAACAGCCGCCCGAAACGCTGGGCATTCCCGGCGCGCATATTACGCATGTCTACTGCGACCGGCGCGAGGACGCCGAGGACGTTGCGCGCTGTTCGTTGATTCCAAACGTCGTCGACGACCCGCGCGAGATGCTTGGGCAGGTGGACGCCGTAATCTGCGCCACCGACATCGGCGCCCAGCACGTGGAGCGCTGCCGCCCCTTCATCGAAGCCGACGTTCCAATGTTCATCGACAAGCCCATGGTCGATAACGTTGAAGACCTGCGCACCTTCGTGCGCTGGCACGATGCGGGTAAGCGCTTCATCTCCTCCTCCTCCATGCGCTATGTCAAGGCGATGGAACCGTATTATTCCAACCACTACGAGCTTGGCAAGCTCATGTATGTGTGCCAGCCCATGTGCAAAAAATGGGAAACCTACGGCATTCACGCGCTCGAGGGCATCTTCCCGCTGCTTGGCGAGGGCTTCGTCTCCATTACAAACACCGGCAGTGCGGAGCGCAACATGCTCCACATCAGGCACGGCACGGGCTGCGATGTGCACATCGGCCTTTCGGCGGGCATGTATGGCGCGTTTGGCGTAACGCTGCTCATCGGCAGCGCCGGCAACACCGTGGTGCGCGACGGCGACTCCTACTACGCGTTTAAAAAGCAGATGGATCTGTTCGTGCGCTACCTGCGCACGGGCGAAGCGCCCTTCCCCTTTACGCAGACCATCGAGCTGATGAAGCTCGTCATCGGCGGTATCGTCAGCCGCGAAGAGGGCGGGCGCGAGGTTCTGCTCTCCGAGATTAAGGAGCGCTGACGATGACGCTCGACGGATTGTTTTCGCTTCAAGGCAAAACCGTGCTGCTGCAGTCGCCCGAGCACCGTTATGGGTACGAGATCGCACGGGGGCTCTGCGCCGCCGGCGCGCGCCTGTTCCTCTGCGGCGAGCAGCCTGCGCTCGAGCAAACGCGCATTGCACTCGGTACGCAGGGTTGGCAGCTTTCGGATGCGTTTGCCTACACGCCCGGCAGCGAGGAGGACGCGGACGCGCTTCAGCGGTGGGTTGGGCAGCGCATCGGCGCACCCGACGCGTTTGTGCACATCAGCCCGGACGGTCGGCTTGCCGGCTGGACGCACAGCTTTGAGCAGATCGACGAGGTTATGCGCAAAACGCAGCTTGGCCTCATGCTCACATTGCAGCGAATCGGCGCGCTTATGGCGCGGCGCGGCGCGGGCAGCGTGCTGTTTGTCGCCGATTACGCCGCGCTTGTCGGCGAAGACCCCTGGAACTTTGGCGACGCCGCCGCGTTCGAAGACGCGTTTTCACTCGATCACGGCTTTATCAAGGGTTCGTACGTCAACTACGCCCGGCAGGCGGCGGGTTTTCTCGGCGAACACAACGTGCGCTGCAACGCCATCGCCTGCGCGCCGCTTTCAGGGGACGCCTCCGAGGAATTCGCCGCGGCGTATGTGCGCCACAGTCACCTTAAGCGGCTTGCCGCGCCGGAGGATGTGGCGGCGGCCGCGGTCTTTTTCTGCTCGGACGCTTCCGGCTATATCACGGGTGTGACGCTGCCCGTCGACGGCGGCTATACCGCGAAGTAGCGCCGCAGCGCTTACGCCGAAAGGCGTCGACGGGCATGCTGTTTTGAAAGGAGCTTTGCTTTGGATCTCTTCTCTCTGCGCGGCAAGGTCGCGCTCATCACCGGGGGCCGGGCCATGTACGGCCGCGGCTGTTCCGAGGCGCTTTGCGAGGCGGGCGCCGTGTTGTATCTGGCAAGCCACAGCGTAGAGGCCGCAAAGGAGGCGGCGCAGGAGCTTGCCGAGCGCTATCACACGCGCGTCGAGCCGGTGGAGTTCCATCAGGAGGACCCGGAATCCATCCGCCGCATGATCGAGGAAGTCATAAGCCGCGAGGGGCGCATCGACTTATTCGTCAACGCGAGCCGCGTCATCCCGAAAGGCGGCGTCGGCTGGGATCAGGAGGCGCAGGCCCTCGCGTGGTCGGTGCGCGTCAACACCGCCGCCATGCTGTATATGAACATGCTCGTCGGCGAGCAGATGATCCGCCAGCGCGGCGGTTCCATCATCTGCTTCGGTTCGATGATGGGGCTGATCGGCGTCGAGAAAAGCAACTACGATGGCGAGCCGGGCATGGCCGCCGGCGCGCACGCGCACGACTACGCGCTCAACAAGTCCGGCCTCACGGCCTGGACAAGGCACGCGGCAAGCTACCTCGGCCGCTACGGCGTACGCATCAACACGCTCTGCCCCGGCGGACTCAAGTCCGACCGCACCCCGCCGCCGTTCCTTGAAAACTATTCAAAGCACACGCAGTTGGGCCGCCTTGCAAACCTTGAGGACATCCGCGGCCCGCTGCTGTTCTTTGCAAGCGACGCCTCAAGCTACATCACGGGGATGTCCCTGCCGGTAGACGGCGGCTACACCGCGATCTAGACGGCGCCGCAAAAAGGGCGCGCCGCTCTTTTGGGGTTGGCGCTCTCCGCCCGCGCGTCACGTGCGCAAGGCCGGTCATCGCGTTTGGCGCTCCGATCAGCGCAAGCGCTCTCCGCCCGCGCGTTGCGTACGTAAAGCCGGATGCCGAAAGCGCACTTGCGCTTAGAAAAAGGCCGTCCGCCGCGCAGCGCGCGAAGGACGGCCGACTGCCCGCTATATGGAATATCGTTTTAGCAGCAGGTCTTGATCGCCTCGTCGATCATGGCGGCGCACTGCAAAATCAGCGGCCGATCCTCGCGGGTCACCTCTGCCAGCGGCCCCCGCACGCCGCCGATGTTCAGGCCTTTTTCACGCAGCACGGCCTTGATCACGGCATACATGCCGCCGTGGCCCGAGCACAGCGCGGCGATGATACGGCAGGCGCTATGCTGCACGGCCTGCGCCGACGCAAGATCGCCCGCGCGCAGAAAGGCGTCCGCCTTGAGGAAGAGTTCGGGCATCACGGCGTAGGTGCCGCCGATGCCGCCGTCCGCGCCGATGGCCCGCCCGGCCACAAACTGCTCGTCCGGCCCGTTGAACACCACGCAGTCCTCGCCGCCCGCGGCCTTGAACATCTCGATATCCTGCGTAGGCAGCGAGGAGTTCTTTACGCCGATCACCTGCGGGTATTCAAGCATCCGGCGAAACAGCGGCAGCGTCAGGGTAAAGCCGGTGGTCTGCGGAATGTTGTACATGATAAAATCGCGGTCGGTCGACTCGAGTATCTCGCGCCAGTACGCTTCGACCGCGTGATCGGGAAAGCGGAAATAAATCGGCGGAATCGCAGCCACGGCGTCGACGCCGAGCGAGGCCGCGTGTTGCGCAAGCGCGATGCTCTCGCGCGTGGAGGCCGCCGCCACGTGGGCGATAATCGGCATCTTCCCCCCCACCGCATCCATCACGGCTTCGAGCGTGAGCATGCGCTCCTGCTTGGTCTGGTAGATGCACTCGCCCGAGCTGCCGCAGACGTAGAGGCCCTTGACCCCCTTATCGAGCAGGTGCAGCGCAAGCGCGCGCGTACGCTCGGGGCTGACCTCGCCCATGTCGTCATAACAGGCGTAAAACGCGGGGAAAACGCCTTTGTATTTTTCCAGGTTTCGCATGCATTTGTCTCCTTCATCTTTGTGATCGGCCGATTGGGCCGAACGATGGGACAGCCCTCTTATGCGTTCATCATATCGCAAAAAGGAAACATAGGCAACAGCGGGGCCGTCCAAAATGAGTGACTTCTCCTGCAAAAATCTTAGAAAGCGAGAAAGATCGATGGCGTTACCAGAAGTTTTAGCCCGTCTGCGCGGCGGACTCGTCGTCTCCTGCCAGGCGCTGCCCGGCGAACCGCTCTATGGCACGGGCGTCATGCCCAAGATGGCGCTTGCCGCCTTTGAGGCGGGCGCAAGCGGCATCCGCGCCAACTCGACCGAGGATATCACCGGCATCCAGCGGGAGATCAGCCTTCCCATCATCGGCTTGATTAAGCAGGTATACCCCGATTCGCCGGTGTACATCACGCCAACCATCGAGGAGGTCAAGGCCCTGCTCGCAACCCATGTCGAGATCATCGCCATGGACGCCACCATCCGCCCCCGCCCCGGCGGCCAGACTCTTGCCGGCATTTTGGCCGAGGCAAGAACGCTAAGACCGCAACAGGTGTTTATGGCCGACTGCTCCACGCTTGAAGAGGCGCTCGCGGCCGAGGAACTGGGCTTCGATTGCGTGGGTACGACGCTTGCGGGCTATACCCCCTATACCAAGGGCCGCACGCTGCCCGACCTCGCGCTTGTTGAGGCGCTCGCAAAACGGCTCAAAATACCGATCATCGCCGAGGGCGGCATCCATACGCCCGCACAGCTGCGCGCGGCGCTCGACGCCGGCGCGTGGTGCGCCGTGGTCGGCGGCGCGATCACGCGGCCGCTTGAAATCGCCCGGCGCTTTGTCGAGGTGCTCTGATGCGTACGTTGGTGTTCGATATCGGCGGCACGTCCGTCAAATACGGCCTGATGGACGAGGAAGGCCGCATTCTCGAGCGGTACGAGACCCCGACCTGCGCCGAACGCGGCGGCGAGGCGCTCATGCAAAACATCCTTACACTGGGCGCGGCGTTTTCGGACATCGGCGCGGTGGGCGTGAGCGCCACCGGACAGATCGACCCGCACACGGGCGCGATACGCTACGGCACAGGCAGCCTCCCGGGCTATATCGGCCTGCCGGTTCGGGACATCCTCGCAGAGGGCTTCTCCTGCCCCGTGGCGGTACTCAACGACGTCAACGCCATGGCGCTCGGCGAACTGCACTACGGCGCGGCAAAGGGCATACAGAACCTATTGTGCATCGCCTACGGCACGGGAATCGGCGGCGCGATCGTCACGGACGGCAAGCTCTACATCGGCCCCATGGGCAACGCCGGGGAGCTTGGCCACTTTGCGACGCATGCCGGCGGACACGCCTGCCCCTGCGGCAACAACGGCTGCTACGAGGCGTACGCCTCCACCACGGCATTGTTGCGCCTTGCGCGCCCCGTGCTCGGCCCCGAGGCGACGGGCCGCGAGGTCATCTCGGCCTACCTTGCGGGAGACGCCAGGGTTTCCCCGCTCGTCGAAATCTGGCTCGACGAGGTTGCGCTTGGCCTTTGCGGGCTTGCGCATATCTTCGCGCCGGAGTGCATGCTGCTTGGCGGCGGCATCATGAGCCACAGGCCACTGCTCGAGGGGCTTAGGACGCGCCTGAGAGAAGGAACCATGCCGAGCTATCACTTCATCCGGCTGGAGCTTGCGCAGCTGCAAAACGACGCCGCGCTCTATGGCGCGTTCTGGGCCGCGCATCATCTGCTTTAGCCGGAAAAGCTTTCTTAGGAGCAGCGCACCATGGAAATCATTCTCAAAAACGATAGGCTTCGCGCCGTTGTTTCCTCCCTCGGCGGAGAACTGCGCTCTTTGCAAACCCACGACGGCTGCGAGTATCTTTGGCAGGGCGAGGCTCCCTACTGGCAATCGCGCGCGCCGCTGCTGTTTCCCTTTATCGGACGGCTTACGAACAAGACCTACACCCTCGATGAAACATGCTATTCCATGGAAATCCACGGGTTTTTCCGCACCTCGGCGCTTACGCTCCTCTCGCAAAGCGACGAGCGCGCCGCCTTTATGCTGCGTTTTAGCGAAGAGTCGATGGCATTCTATCCCCGCAGGTTCGAAGCCAACCTCACCTATGCCGTCGAGGGCGCAAGTGTGCAAATCGGTTTCCGGGTAATCAATCTTGACGAAAAACCAATGTACTTTGGCTACGGCGGCCATCCGGGTTTCCGCGTGCCGCTCGAAGAGGGGCTGACGTTTGCCGACTACCGCCTGCGCTTTGCCGCCCCCTGCGCGCCGACGCTCGTCGGCGTTTCGGACGACTGCTTCATCGAGAAGCCGGACCTGCCCTATCCGCTTGAAGACGGGCAAATTCTCCCGCTACGGCACAGCCTTTTCGACCGTGACGCGCTGATCTTTTGCGACGTGCCCCGCGCCGTCACGCTCGAAAGCGCCGGAGGCACGCGCTCGGTTACCGTGGCGTTTCCCGGGATGCGCTACCTTGGCGTCTGGCACGACCCGCGCACAAAAGCGCCCTTTGTGTGTCTCGAGCCGTGGACGTCGCTGCCGGCGTACCAGGGTGTGATCGAGGCGTTCGAGCAAAAGGAGGATTTGATCTCCCTGCCTCCCGGAAAGGAATACCGCTGCGATTGGAGCATCGCGCTCGGCGTCTGACGCGCCCTTGTCGTCTCCCGTCTATCGCCGGTATGCGCGGCAACATCAACAGCGCGGCTGCGGAATCGATCGACCGCGCCGCGCGTTTTTGCGCTTTATGCGCCTCAAAAGGTCGCAAAGTAAAAAGGATGAGCGCCCGGCTCTATGGGTGACAAGCTATGGATCGAGCTTCTCCCCGCAGTAGGGGCAGAACTTTCTTTCCTCGTGGGGACAGTTTTTTTCAGCGCCGACCTGCTCCATAAACCCCGCCGAAATAATGCCGGACGGGACGGCGACAAGGCCGATTCCGAGAAAGGCGATCACGCCGCTTAGCATCTTGCCCAAGGCCGTGACGGGGTAGATGTCGCCGTAGCCGACGGTCGTCAGCGTCGCAACCGCCCACCAAAGCGCGTCGAAAGCGTTAGCAAACGCGTCGGGCTGCGCGGCGTTTTCGACGTTGTACATCAAAACCGCGGCGATGATCATCAAAAGCAGCACGATAAAGATCGACAGGAGCAGCTGACTTTTCTTGCGCTTAAAAACGCTGCCGATCGCGGAGAGCGCGTGCGTATAGCGGTTCATCTTGAACACGCGAAACAACCTGACGATGCGCAGCATGCGCAATACGCGCAGGTCGATCGGGAAGACAAACGGCAGGAAGAACGGCAGGATCGCGAGCAGGTCGATGATCGCCATAAAGGAGAAGACATACCGCATCCGCGCCGCGAAGGGCGAACGGTCTTTGCGCATGAGGTCGGATGTCCAGACGCGCAGGATATACTCGATCGTGAAGATGACGATCGAGACAAGTTCGATGCAGTAGAAAACGCGCTGCACCCAGACGGGCAGAGTAAATGTGTCTGCGATGATTGTGATGACGTTAACGATGATCAGCGCGATGATGACCCCGTCGAATATGCCGCTCGCGAGGCCGTTTTCGTCGTCGTCACGGATCAGATTATATACGAGTGATTTGACCTTGCCCATCCTGCACCGCTTCCGTGTTTTTCGGGCCGATCCCCCGTGCCGCCTGTTCGCTGTTAGCAAAAAACCCCGATGAAAAATCGGGGCTTTTACGGACGATCGCCTGATTATCCGTTCTGGCGCGCCTGGCAGGGTTCGAACCTGCGACCTACCGGTTCGTAGCCGGGCACTCTATCCACTGAGCTACAAGCGCATACACTTTGACGTGCTCATTTATTTTAGCCATGCGCGAACAAATTGTCAAGTCTTGTTTCATAATTCCGCAGGCGATTTCCCGGCGGCTTTCTAGATACACATGCCGCCGTCTACGCAGAGCGTCTGCCCGGTGATAAACGACGCATCCTCGAGCGCAAAAAACAGCACGGCCGCCGCCACGTCGTTAGGCTCGCCAAGACGGCCAAGCGGCGTCTCAGCGCAAACGGCGCGGCGCGCCTCCTCTGAAAAGCAAGCCGTCATGTCCGTTTGGATAAAGCCGGGCGCAACGCAGTTGACGCGTATGCCGCTCGGCGCGGCCTCCTTGGCCAGCGCCTTTGTCAGCCCCACGACGGCCGCCTTGGCGGCGGAATACGCCACCTCGCAGGAACCGCCCGTCATCCCCCACACCGAGGCGACGTTGACGATCGAGCCGCGTTTTTTCGACACCATCTCCGGCAGCACGCCGCGCGAAACGAGGAACGTTCCCGTGGCGTTTACGGCGAACACTCGCTCCCAATCCTGCCTGCCGCAGTCGGTAAGCAGCATCTGCGGCAGCGCGGCGCCGGCGTTGTTGACCAGCACATCGATGAACCCATAGGCCTTTCGCACCCGTTCGCAGAGGGATCGCACCTGCTCCTCGCTCGTTACGTCGGCCTGCGCCGTCATAACGGAGCAGCCTTCCCCCCGCAGCGTCTCGCAGAGCGCGTACGCCTCGCGTTTGCCTGTGTTATAATGGATGACGACACGATGCCCCGCGCGCGCAAACGCGCTCGCCGTGGCCGCGCCGATGCCGCGCGACGCGCCCGTGACCAATACCGTATGCTTCATGGGCCTATCATAGCAAATGCCGCCGCCGCGCGCAACGCCCCGCCGCGATCACGGTACGCCCGCACATGTGTTTGCGCATGTGAAAGCGCCGGGCATTCTACAGCGTAAACGGTTACGATTGGAACCCTTGAAAGGAGCATGGTCCCATGCCCGAATATCCGCTTACCGTCGGCTGCCACCTTTCGGCAGCCAAAGGCTACCTCGCCATGGGCGAGGAGGCGCTGCGCCTCGATGCAAATACCTTCCAGTTCTTTACGCGCAATCCGCGCGGCGGCAAGGCGCGGCAGGCCGATCCGGCGGACGCGGCGGCGCTCGCAGCGCTCTGCCGCGAGCATGCGTTCGGCCCGCTTGTAGCCCACGCGCCGTATACGCTCAACGCCGCCGCGCCGGACGGCAAAACCCGCGACTTTGCGCGCCTGTGCTTTGGCGAAGACATCGCGCGCCTCGAACTGCTGCTGCCGAATACCCTCTACAACCTTCACCCCGGCAGCCACGTTGGACAAGGCGTGCAAACGGGCATCGAACGCACCGCCGCGCTGCTCAACGAACTGCTTTGCCCCGAGCAGACGACGATCGTGCTGCTCGAAACCATGGCCGCGCAGGGTTCGGAGATCGGCGGCACGTTCGAGCAGCTTGCGGAGATCATCGCGCGCGTCACGCGTCCTGATCAACTTGGCGTATGCCTTGACACCTGCCACGTCTACGCCGCCGGTTATGACATCAAAAACGACCTTGACGGTGTGCTCGCAGCGTTTGATCGCACGATCGGTCTCAAGAAGCTGCGGGCGCTGCACATCAACGACTGCCTTTTCGGACTTGGCGAGCATCGCGACCGTCACGCGCGCATCGGCGAGGGAACCATCGGCGCGGAGGCGCTGCTGCGCCTTGCCCGGCACAAAGCGCTCGCCGGCCTGCCGATGATACTGGAAACGCCGAACGAGCCCGAGGGCTACGCGCGGGAGATCCGCCTGCTTCGCGGGGAGGACGCATCGATTTAAGCAGGCAACCCGATGCACGCACCCGTTTTATCTGAATGCGGACGTTCAAACCGCACAGCCTTCCGCCTCCGGCCGATAAGGCCCATCCTGTTTCGGTGCAGCCTTATCTTAACTTCGGGCAGCAAAAAAGCCAGGCGCTTTGGCATGGCTTTTTTCGTTTGACTCACCAATTGTGCCGCGACGCGTGCACAGGACGCATTCCCGGTTCACGCGCCGGCCGTCCGCCGCCATGATGGGCGTTCACCCGACCGCATACAAGGCCCGCGCCGGGCATAAGCGTAACAAACCGGCGCCGCACGCGCAGACCCGCTTCGGCCCGCAACGCGTGTGCCTGGCATTCGGTATGTACGGCATCGCCGCCGTCCGGGACGCATCTGTTATAGAAAGGCCGCCCGGCCTTAACTGCTCTGCTGCAGATGGC
>CAYMSL010000010.1:0-4255 GCA_964393095.1 uncultured Oscillospiraceae bacterium
ACAGACCCGCTTCCAGCGGAACATATCGTCGTAGGTCTGCCCAAACATCTCCTCGTGCCCTCCGGCGCTTAAGAGCAGCGTGCCGTCGTTGTCGATGTTGCCAAACACGCTGTAGGCCCCGACGTGCTCGGTTTTCTCGAAGCGCACGGTGATCGTCTCCCCCGGCGTGCTCGAAGCCCAATACGTCTCGGGCGCCTGTGTCGAGCCAAGGTTCGTGAGCGCCGCCGCGGCGTATACGAGCGTCACGCCGAGCATGTAAATCCAGTCCCGCCGCGTATAACGCAGCTTCGTATCCACGGGCAGAAGCGGCAGAATCTCCGCGCGGCGCCCGTCCTTCTTTGCGGAGGCAAGCGCGCCGTCGCCGCCTTGCTCCGCGGGGGCGGGCAGCGCGCCGCGCCGCTCGTCAAAGAGGATGATGCGTACGCTGACGTAACATAGATACGCCGCGGACACGATCGTCGCGAGCGAGCCAAAGAGCGTGATCCCCCCATAGAGCGCGGCGCGCGCTGCCTGATGGTTGACAACGTACATCGCACAGGTCGCGTTGAGCAGCGCCGCAAGGCTCGCGCCGCCGAACGCGACAAGCAGCCGCCGATCGCGCAGATACACATAGGCCATCATCAGTAGCATGAGCGCCGGCAGCATATAGCGCTCGTGCATGTAGTGCCCAAGCGTAAAGATCAGCACGATCATCAGCGCGGCGCAAAGAAACAGCGTGCCTCTGCCCTTCTTACGGCCCATGATATAGAGAAACGAGGTAAACGCCACGGACAGCTCGATGCCGGCCATGCCCCAGATTCGGAACGGCACGCCGAGCACGAGCATGTTGACATCCTTCCAATTGCCGCCGAGCAGCGCGCCAACGTTGAACGCCTCGATCGACGCGTATGGGTAGGACGAGGTCGTTGAGCCGTACTTGGCGATGAGCCAGTACCACGGCTGCGTGCCCTGAAACGGCAGCGAGAGCAGCAGCAGCACCGCCAGCGCGGCAAGCACCGCGAGCACGGTTTTGATTAGTTGGCGCACCCAGTTTCTGCCGGGTATGTCCGCGATGTAGGCCACCGCAAACAGCGGCCCGAGCATGAGCGCCTGGGGTTTGATGAGGATTGCCAGCCCGTAGAGCGCGCCCGCGAAAACCTTGCGGTCCCTCTGGAAGAGCAGCACCGCGAGCACGAGCAGCAGCGCGAGGAGCGAATCGATCTGTCCCCAGGCGCCGGAGACGAACATCAGCACCGGGCAGAGGACGAACACGCCCGCAAGCGAAAGCGAAAGGTTCTCGCCCGCCCCGTGTTTACGCGCAAGGCGGTAGATCAGATACGCGCTGGCGAGATCGGCTATCGTCGAGGGCAGCTTGAAGAGAAACGCCATACCGTCGGAGCCGTACGGAATGCCGAGCGCCCGGCAGAGCCAGGAAAGCGCGCCGCAAACGTACATATACCCCGGCGGATAGTCGGCAAACATGCCGGAGGTGTAGAAGGTCGCGGGCCCGTCGAGCATCGCGTTCCCCCAGGCCATGAAGCACCCAAGATCGGTCGGGTGGCCGTAGAAAATCAGCGAAAGCGCCAGCCGCAGCGCAAACGCCGTGATAAACAATATCGCAAGCGCAAACGCCGGCCGCTCCACGTCCGCTCGCAGCGCGCAGCCGTATTGAAGCCACCTTCGATAGAACCAGCCGTACGCCAGCGCGCAAAGCGCCGTGGCCGCGATTGCGAGCCAGAGCATGCCGTTGGCTGAAGCGCCGCTCTCCGTCGCGGCGGCGCCGCCGCCGAAGTTTGAGATCGTGCCGTTTTCGGTGGCAAGGTCGACAACGTCCGCATCCGTAGCTTCACATTCGTAGAGGGATACGTTGCGAAACGAAGCCGTGCCGGTCGCCGTCGTGCCGTAACCGCCGAGGCGCAGCGCCACAAGGACGCTTTCCTGCTCGCCGCCCGTGATAAAATAGAGCGACGTTTCCCGCCACTCCTCGCTGCCAAAGAGGTTTTCGCCGTAGCAATAGGTGCCGTCGATGGCGTAGTTATCGATTGAAAGCGAAGCGCCCGTACCGCCCTGCACGTCGCTTGTGCGCACCTCGGCGCGCAAGCGGTAGCAGGTCATGGGCAGCACGGGGACGACCTGACACACGCGCGCGTCGTTTGCCACAAAGTTCGTCAGCAGAATCGCCGTTTCGCCATCCTCGCCGCTCGCCGTGCCGGCCGCAACGCTGTCGGCGTCGCTTTGATAAGCGCTCAATTCCCAGCCGGCGGGCAGTGCGGCCCCTTCGGCATGGCGTGAAAAATCTCCGTTATAGAGCAGCTCCTCGCCAACGAGCGTGTCGCCGTCGGCAAGCGCCGCCGCGGGCGCGCACAATAGGCAGGCTAATAGCAGAATCGCAAGCAGTTTGCGCACGAACGCTTCCTTTCTCCATCCCCCATACGATCAGCGTCCCCGGCCTGTGCCGCGGGCGCTGTCGGCTGTATTATAGCATGCTGCGCGCATAGAGACAATTCCGGCGGCCGTGCAAGGAAGCGCGAGGCGTGCCGGAGGCTGTCGAACGCGCAGCAAAAGCGCTCAGGAAGCGTAAAAAGCGTTTTCGATGTGGCGCACGCGCCCCTCGGAAAGATAGACCTCCACGACGTCGAAGCGCGCCGGCTTTTCGTTCAGGCCGTTTTCCAAAAGATACGCCTCGGCGGCGAGCGTAAGCAGCCGTCGTTTGGCGCTTGTTACGGCCTCGCCGGGCGTGCCGAAGCGCAAAGATGTACGCGCTTTTACCTCGACGAACACGATCGTCTCCCCGTCGCAAAGCACAAGGTCGATCTCGCGCGAGCCGCTGCGGTAATTGCGCTGCAGCAGGCGGTAGCCTTTTTTCTCGAGGTGGCGCAGGGCGGCTTCCTCCCCGCGCCGGCCGATGGCGGTTGTACTCATATAAAGCGTGTGATGAACGTGCGTCGATGCAGCGGGCAGGGCCCGTGCCTTTTCAGCGCCTCGATGTGCTCGGCCGTGCCGTAACCCGCGTTGCGCGCAAAACCGTATGCGGGATAGCGTGCGTCCTGCTCGATCATGTAGCGATCGCGCGTGACCTTGGCGAGGATCGAAGCGCAGGCGATCGAATAGGAGAGCGCGTCGCCGTGCACAAGCGGGTGCTGGCGCGCGGGAATGTCGAGATCGCGCATCGCGTCGACGAGCACGTCCGTCACCGGCGCGCCGATCCCCGCGAACGCCTCGGCAAACGCCCGCCGCGTCGCCTGCAAAATGTTGATCTCGTCGATGATCTCCGGCCCCGCCCAGGCAAACGAATATGCCGCCGCGCATCCGGCAAGCTCCGCATAGACACGCTCGCGGCGCGATCGCGAAAGCTTCTTTGAGTCGTTGACGCATGAAACGAGCGGCTCCGGCGGCATCACGGCGCAGCAGACGACCACGGGCCCCGCAAGCGGGCCGCGCCCGACCTCGTCCATGCCCGCGAGCACAACGCCCTCCCGCGCCCAGAGCGCGCGATCGGGCTTTGCAAGCGCCGCGAGCCGCTCCGCTTCCGGCAGGCGCGTCATACGCCGTCCTCCGGCAGTTCGAGCGTGACGCGCGCGATCTTGCCCGCGCGAAACTCGTCGAGCACGACGTTTGCGGCGCGTTCGGTATCCGGCTCGCCGCCCTTGAGCAGGAAGCCGCGGCTGCGGCACACGCGCTCGAGCAATTCCTCCTTCGGCGTATCCGGCGTAAGGCGCTTGAATCGCTCCGCGAGCGCCTCGGGAACACTCTTACAAAGCAGCTCGAGCAGATCGCTTGCAAGCGACTCAACGTCCATGATCTCGTCCTTGATCGAACCAAGGAAGGCCAGATGCGCCGCGAGCCGCTGATCTTCGAGCTTCGGCCAGAGCATGCCCGGCGTGTCCATGAGTTCCAGATAGGGCGTAATATGCACCCACTGCTTGCCGCGCGTAACGCCCGGCCGGTCGCCGACCTCGGCGCGACGCGCACCCGCCATGCGGTTGATCAGCGTGGATTTACCCACGTTCGGAATGCCTACGACCATGCAGCGCACGACCTTGTTGGCGCCCTTTTCGCGCATGGCGGCAACGCGCGGCGCCGCCGCGCGCTCGATCAGCGCGAGCGCGGCCTTCTTCGCACCGTTGCCCGTGGCGCTGATGCCCGCCGCCGACCAGCCCGACCTTGCGTAGTGGGCGATCCAGCTGCGCGTGGCGTTCGGGTCGGCAAGATCGCTCTTGTTGAGCAGCACAACGCGCGTTTTGCCGGCAAAGAGGTCGTCAAAATCGGGGTTGCG
>CAYMSL010000010.1:4265-7134 GCA_964393095.1 uncultured Oscillospiraceae bacterium
GGCGCGCGCGCGTCGACCAGTTCGATGATCACATCGATGAAGCGCAGATTCTCCGCCAGCATGCGGCGGGTTTTGGCCATGTGCCCCGGATACCACTGAATCGGCATGCGCACCCTCCCTTCGTGCAGAACATCTTTAAAAGAAAGCCACGGCGACCAAAGTCAATCCCGCTTGGGAGACGAGGTCGGCCGGTCTGTTAAAAAAACGCCGCGGGCGATCAACGCCGTGTCGCTTGCCCGTATACCGCGGCCGCGCCGGCTTGGCGCATGCGGCGGATCGTCCCTCGGGGCGGCTCAACGCGCCTTGCCGTCCGAGCGGCCAAAGCGCGAGGAGCGGCGTGCTTATGCGCCGAAAGCACATTTGGGGCGGCCCGTTCGTTTCGCTTTGCAGCGGGGTTGGCCCCACGCTTTGCACATATACGCAAAAACCCCGATACCGCTCGCGGCAGGGGGTTTTAGGCTGCTGTTGAAAGCGATTTACTTGGTTACGATGCGCTCGCGGATCTTCGCGGATTTGCCGGAGCGCTCGCGCAGGTAGAAGAGCTTTGCGCGGCGTACGACGCCATGGCGCACAACCTCGATCCGCCCGATGCGCGGGCTGTTGTAGGGGAACGTACGCTCTACGCCGACCCCGTAGGAGATACGGCGCACGGTAAAGGATTTGCGCACCCCGCCGCCCTGAATTTTGATGACGATACCCTCGAAGTTCTGCAGACGCTCGCGGCTGCCCTCGACGACCTTGACGAATACGCGGACGGTGTCGCCCGTCTGCAGTTCGGGCAGGTCGGTACGCACCTGTTCCTTTTCGAGCTGAGAGATGATGTCCGACATTTGAAGTTTCTCCTTTCAATCTGGCGAACGTTCATACCCCAAAACCTCAAGGCAGCGGACCGTCCGATGTCACGAGGGCGATTATAACACAGCGCCCTCGCCAATGCAAGCCGTTTGTTCGCAGGAATCGGGCTTTTTCTCCGCTTCCGGCGCGGCCGTTTTGCCAGGGTCGCGTCCGTCGAGTACGTACCACGCCGTGATCGCGCCCACGACCACGACCCCGCCGAGTATCGACCACGATCCGGGGTTCTCGCCCGCAAACAGAAACACCCAAACGGGGTTGAGCAGCGGCTCGAGCACGGCCAGCAGCGAGCGCGTCAAAAGCGGCGCATCCTTAGCGGCCTCGGCGTAGAGCACGTAGGCCACGCCCACCTGCAATAGCCCGAGCGCGAGCACACCGCCGATTGCGGGCAGTGTGAACGCGGGCTTTTCCACAACCAGCGCGGGCAGGCCGACGAGCGCCGTGAGAAACTGCCCCAGCAGGATGCCGCTGAGCCGCGTTTGCTCCGACACGTTCTCGGTCACGATGAGCATGGCGGCAAAGAACACGCCCGATAGCAGCCCTACGAGGTTGCCGGGGAGCGTTCCGCGTCCCATCTGACCCACAAAGCACAGCGCGACGCCTGCGATGGCCAGCGGCACGACCGCAAGGTCGATGCGGCGGAGTTTCTGCTTGCGCACGAACGCAAGATACAGAAGCACGTAGACGGGCCCGCCGTACTGCAGCACGATGGCGTTGGCTGCGGTGGTGAGCTTATTCGCCGCCACAAACGAAAGAAACACCGCGCACAGCGCAAGCGCGATCAATGCCGACCCCTTGGAAAACTCGATCCGAAGGCGGCGGATTTTCAGGTATGCCAGCACGACGCAGCCCGCGATAAGCCCGCGCGCGCCCGCAATGGCGAGCGGTCCCCACGGAACCAGCTTGATAAAAATGCCGCCGATGCTCCAGAGCAGAGCCGCCAGCAGCATGGCGATGGTACCCTTTGTCGATCGTTTCATGTAAAAACCCATCCCCGCCCAACAGGGCGGCATTTGTACGAACCGTCTAGGCCGTGATCTCCACCTTCATGCGGTCGGGGTCCTCAAAGAATACCGCGTAGTAGCCCTTGCCGCCCGCGTACGGATGGCGATCCTCGTAGAGTATCGTCGCGCCGCGCTCGCGCAGCTTTTGCGTCATCTCGTCGACAAACTCACGGCTGCCGCCGTGGAACGCGAGGTGGTTCAGCCCCGCACGGCAGCGATGGTAGGGAATGTCGAGAAAGCGCTCCTCGGCCTGCACGAACACAAGATACGTCGTTGCGCGCCGATAACTCGCGCCGAATTCCCACTCCTGATACAGTCGATAGCCAAGCTCGCCGAGCAGCCAGCCCCAGAATTCCTTCGACACGGCCAGATCGCGCACGTAGAGTTCGACGTGGTGCAGCGTGCCCTTCATAAAAGACCTCCCGGCCTCAGGCTCTTCAAAGCCAGATGTCCTCCGGCACTTCGACGCGCTCCGTTTCCGGCGTGTCGGGATCGAGCAGGTCGGCGCGCGCACGCGCGGTCTTCTGCAGCGCCTGCGCCCGCCGCCAGGCGGCGATCTGTGCGTGATTGCCGCCAAGCAGCACCTCCGGCACCCTCATGCCGCGAAAGTCGGCCGGACGCGTATACTGCGGATACTCCAGCAGCCCGTCGGAAAAGGACTCGTCCGCCGCGCTTTCGCTGCTGCCAAGCACACCAGGGATAAAGCGGCTCAGGCAATCGACGGCCACCATCGCCGGCAGCTCGCCGCCGGTGAGCACATAGTCGCCGATCGAAAGCTCCTCATCCATGAGCCCGAGCACACGCTCGTCCACGCCCTCGTAATGCCCGCACAGAAACAGGAGCCGCTCCTCGGCGGAGAGCTCCTTTGCGTAGCCGGGCGTCAGCCGCCTGCCGCGCGGGGATAGGAGGATGCGCCTTGCATGCGCGCCGCCAAGCACCGAAGAAACGCAATCGAAGATCGGCTGCGCCATCATCACCATGCCCGCGCCGCCGCCGAAGGGGTAATCGTCGGT
>CAYMSL010000010.1:7144-15074 GCA_964393095.1 uncultured Oscillospiraceae bacterium
TGTTTATCGATGGTATAGTCGCGGATGTTGTGCACATGCAGTTCGAGCAGGCCGTTCTGCCGCGCGCGGCCAAGCATGCTGCCGCCCAGCACGCCTTCGAACATCCCGGGAAATATCGTGAGGATATCAATCCGCAAAGCAGCCGACCTCCTCGAGCACATCCGCGTCAAACGTGATGCGCGCGCCGTCGACGTCCACCTCGGCGAGCACGCGCCGCAGCGCCGGTACAAGGAGCTTGCCGTGTTCGATCTCGTAGACGTCGTTTGCGCCGGTCTCGAGCACGTCGCTGACGCGCCCGTAAGCGCGGCCGCGCGTGTCGAACGTTTCGCAGCCGATGAGGTCGGCCACAAAATATGACCCCTCGCTCAGCGGCACGGCGTGCGCGCGGTCAACGCAGAGGTAGCCGTCCTTGAGCGCGTCCGCCTGCTCGCGCGTCTCAACGCCCGCAAGGTGGATGATCACCGCGTCCGGCTGTAGCTGAACGCGCTCGATCGCCACCGGCGTACGCGCGCCGCCCCGCTCAAGAAACGCCTCCCTGAGCAGGTGAAAGCGCGCCGTTTCGTCGGTCAGCGGCAGGAGCTTGAGGTCGCCGCGCACGCCGTGCGCGCGCACGATCTGCCCGATGCGCAGGAACTCATTTCTCAACGATGTCGACCATGTATTTCTTTTCTTCGCGGACGCTCGCGGCCTTGACCACCGTGCGGATCGCCTTGGCGATACGCCCCTGACGCCCGATGACCTTACCCATGTCGGACGGGGCGACGGAGAGCGAGAGCACGATGGTATCCCCCTCCTCGCGCGACTCAACGACGACGGCCTCCGGCGTGTCGACGAGACTCTGCGCGATGTAGCGCACGAGTTCTTCCATCGGCCCAGTCCTCACGAGATCGCGCCGCTCTTCTTGAGGAGCGCGCGAACGGTGTCGGTCGGCTGGGCGCCCTTCTTGATCCATTCGGCCGCGTGTTCGTTGTTGACGTTGAGCTCGATGGGGTTGGAGAGGGGGTTGTAGTAGCCGAGTTCCTCGACGAACGCGCCGTCGCGCGGCGCGCGGGAATCGGCGACGACGATGCGGTAGAACGGGGCCTTCTTTGCGCCCATGCGGCGCAGTCTGATCTTGAGCATGTTTGATCCTCCCAAATGGTGCATTTGTTTATTTCGAATACGATTTTACGTAATCCGACGATTGTAAGCGGGCCTTACAGCCCGAACGGGAAGCCGCGCCGGCCCTTTTTGCCCCGGCCCGAGAACTGTTTCATCATCTGGCGAGAGGCGTTGAACTGGTTGACGAGGCGGTTGACCTCCTGCACGCTCGTGCCGCTGCCGCGCGCGATGCGCCGCCGCCGTCCGGCGTTGAGTACGTCGGGATTGGCGCGTTCGCCCAACGTCATCGAGCGGATGATCGCCTTTGTGCGGGCGAGCTGCTTTTCGTCGATCGCCGCGCCGCCGAGCTTGCCCGCGTCGAGGCCGGGGATCATCGCGAGCAGTTCCTCCATCGAGCCCATGGAGCCAAGCTGCTCCATCTGCTCGAGGAAGTCGTCGAGCGTAAAGGCGTTCGTCTTCATCTTCTGCGCCATCTCGGCGGCCTTCTTCTCGTCGAAGGCGGACTGCGCTCGTTCGATGAGCGTCAGCACGTCCCCCATGCCGAGGATGCGGCTTGCCATGCGATCCGGATGGAACGGCTCGATATCCTCGAGCTTTTCGCCCGTGCCGCAAAACTTGATGGGCTTGCCGGTGATCTGCCGCACCGAGAGGGCCGCGCCGCCGCGCGTGTCGCCGTCGAGCTTTGTGAGGATCACGCCCGTGAGCGCGACGCGCTCGTTGAAGGCCTTCGCCACGTTGACCGCGTCCTGCCCCGTCATCGCGTCGACGACAAGCAGCAGTTCCGCGGGCTGCACCGCGTCGCGGATGCGCGAAAGCTCAAGCATCATGTCCTCGTCAATGTGCAGCCGTCCGGCGGTGTCGATAAACACCACGTCGAGAAAGCGGCGTTTCGCCTCCTCAACGGCCTCCCTCGCCGTAACAACCGGGTCCTGCGTGCCGTGCTCGTACACGGGGATGCCGAGCTTTTCGCCGACGATCTGCAGCTGTTTAATCGCGGCGGGACGGTAGATATCGCAGGCGGCGAGCAACGGCTGCTTGCCGAAGTTTTTTTGCACGTAGCTTGCAAGCTTGCCGCACATGGTCGTCTTGCCCGCGCCCTGCAGGCCCGCCATCAAAACGACCGCGGGCTTTTTTGCGCCGAAGTCAAGCTTGGCGTTTTCGCCGCCCATGAGGCGGGTAAGCTCCTCATTGACGATCTTGACCACCTGCTGGCCGGGGGTCAGGCTTTCGAGCACCTCGCTGCCGGCGGCGCGCTCGCTCACGCTCTTGACAAACTCCTTGACAACAAGGAAGTTGACGTCCGCCTCGAGCAGCGCGAGCTTCATCTCGCGCATGGCGGCGGCAACGTCCCCTTCGGTAAGCTTGCCATGCGCGCCGAGTTTTTTAAAGACCGCCTGCAGTTTTTGGGAAACGCCCTCAAACGCCATCGTCGCCCTCCGTGATGAGCTCGGCAAGTTCCGCCAGGATATCGCGCTGTTCGCTGCTTGTGGCGCGCTCGTTCAGCGCCTCGAGAAGGGCGGCCGCCCGTAAGCTGCGGCGTACAAGCCCGAGCTTTCCCTCCATCGCCCGCAATTCGCGCTCCGCGCGCTGAATCGCGTCGCGCACCGCCTGGCGCGAAACGCCCTCGCGCTCGGCAATCTCCGAGAGCGAGCAGTCCTCAAACGCGTATTGGCGCGCAAACGAACGCTGCCGGGGGGTCAGAAACGCCCCGTACCAGTCCAGAAGCTGTCCAAGTTCGATCAGCCGTTCCATCGTTCTTCGCGCGACCGCCTGTAAAGGTATTTTGCTTTACACCTTGTTCATTATACGGCCAAACGCGGAATTGTCAAGCGAAATGTGGCGCGGGGGTTTTCTATCTGGTTAGTCCGCGTCGCCGGCAAGCAGCGCCTCGGAAAACATCCGCGCGTCGAAGGGCTGAAGGTCGTCGATACCCTCGCCCACGCCGACAAAGCGTACGGGTACGCCGAGCGTATCGCAGACCGAGATCACGACGCCGCCCTTTGCCGTACCGTCGAGCTTCGTCAAAATCACGCCGTCGAGCGAACAGACCTCTTGAAAGGCGGCCGCCTGCGCGACGGCGTTTTGCCCCGTGACCGCGTCGAGCACGAGCAGCGTCTCGCAGGGCGTATCCGGCAGCTCGCGCGCGATCACGCGGCGGATTTTGCCAAGTTCGTTCATGAGGTTCGCCTTGTTGTGCAGCCGCCCGGCCGTATCGCAGAGTAGCAGGTCGCAGCCCTTTGCCTTGTACGAGGCGATCGCGTCGAACACGACGGCCGCGGGGTCGGAGCCCTCCGCGTGGCGCACCATCGGCACGTTCGCGCGCGCCGCCCACTCGCCGAGCTGCTCGGCCGCCGCCGCGCGGAACGTATCCGCCGCCGCGAGCAGTACCTTTCGCCCTTTGAGGCGGTAATCGTTTGCGAGCTTGCCGATTGAGGTCGTCTTGCCCACGCCGTTGACGCCGACGATCAGCAGCACCGCCGCTCCCTCGTCCGCGGGAAAGGGCTTTTGCGTGCGCACCGCCTCGGCGACAAGCGCAACGAGCGCCTCGCGCGCCGCGGCGCGGCTCGTGAGTTTCTCTTCGCGCACGGTTTGCTGCAGCCAATCGAGCAGCCGCTCGGTCGCGCCCGCCCCGACGTCCGCAAGCACGAGCGCTTCCTCAAGCTCTTCGTAGAAGGCCTCGTTGACGCCCTCCTTCGAGGCGAACAGACGGGAAAGAAAGCTCGTGCGCGTCTTGCCGAGCCCGGTCTTCCATTTGTGAAACAGCGGTTTTTTCTCCATCGTTTTTACTCCATGCCCCGCGCGTTAAGCGCTCTCGCCGAAGCGCGCCGACACGACCTTGCTTACGCCCTTCTCCTCCATGGAGACGCCGTAAAGCGTGTCGCACACCTCCATGCTGCCCTTGCGGTGCGTGATGAGGATGAACTGCGTATCGTCCGCGTAGTGCTTGACGTAATCGGCAAAGCGTGAGACGTTCGCCTCGTCGAGCGAGGACTCGATCTCGTCGAGCAGGCAAAACGCGGGCGGCTTGAGCTTGAGCATGGCAAAGAGCAGCGCGATTGCGGTCAATGTGCGTTCGCCGCCCGAAAGCAGCGTCAACAACTGTAATTTTTTGCCCGGCGGCTGGGCGATGATATCGATCTCACAGCCAAGCACGTCGTTTGGATCGGCAAGGTGCAGTTCGGCATAGCCGCCGCCAAAGAGTTCCGAAAACACCGTGGCGAAGTTCTGCTGAATCTGCTCAAACTGCTTTAAAAACACGCTTTGCATCGTGCCGGTCAGCTCCACGATCAGCGTTTCGAGGTCGAGTTTGGCCTGGTTTAGGTCGGCGCACTGGCTCGAAAGCTCCCCGTGGCGCTCGAACACGGCCTTATACTCATCGATCGCGCCGAGGTTGACGTCGCCGAGCTCGCGCATCTGCGCGCGCAGTTCGCCGATGCGCGCCCCCGTGGCGCCGATGGCGATATCGTGCCTTAACGCGGCGGCGTTTTCGTAGGTGAGCTCGTACTCCTCCCAGATGTGGTCCTGCATGGCGCCAAGCTCCATCTCGAGCCGGTTCTGCGCGAGTTCTTGCCTGTGCATGCGTTCCTGCGTCTCCCTCGAAAAGGAAAGCAGTTCCTCGCGGCGCGCGCGCTGCTCGGCAAGCGAGTCCGCGGTCTTCTGCCGCTCCTCCTCGAGCCTGCGCTGCGTTTCCTTTTCGTCCGCGCTCACGCGCCGCTCGTTCTCAATGTTCGAGAGCATGCCGGAAAGCTCCGTTTCGAGCGCCGCAAGGGCGGCCTCGTTCTCCGCCGTCTCACGCGCGAGCAGTTCCAGCCGGGCGGAAACATCCCGCCGCTCCTGCAAGAGGCGCTTCTCCTCGGCAAACACCGCGTCGCGCTCCTTGGCAAGCGCCATGCGACGCACCTTCTGCTCGGTCAATTCCTGTGCCGCGCGCTCCCGCTCAAGGCGCAACTCCGAAAGCGCCGCCTGCGCCCGGGTCACGTCCTCACGCGTTGCGGCGTTGCCCTGCTCAATGTCCGCCTGACGGCGATCCGCCTCGTCGCGCTCGCGCCCGACGCCCGCAAGGTTTTCACCAAGCCGCGCGCGCTCCGTTTCCAGCGCGGCCTCGCTTTCGCAGCTCTTGTGCACGTCGCGCTCGATGATGTCGAGCTGGTCGGCGCTCTTCGCCAGCGCAAGCTCGGCTTCATGCGCGGCGGTGCGCAGGCCCTCCACCTGAATGTCGCGCTGCAGCAGCTCCCGCTCCATCGCGGCAAGCGACTTCTTCTTGTCGGACAGCATACGCTCGGCGGCGCCGAGCTGTTCGCCAAGCTCCTTGATCTCACGCTCGCGCCCGAGCAGGGAGATCGTCTTTTTCTGTAAACTCCCGCCGCTCATCGAGCCGCCGGTGCTGATGATATCGCCCTCGAGCGTCGCGATATGGAACGCGCCGCGCGCGCGCTTTTTGAGCGCCACGCCCGCATGAAGGTCGTTGACGATCGCCGTGCGCGAGAGCAGGTGCTCGATCGCGCCGCGCACGCTCTCGTCAAACGAGACAAGCTCGCTTGCCAGCCCGACGCAGCCCGGCATATTCCGAAGCAGGGCGCGTTCTTCGCCCGACACGCGCGAGGGCGACAAGATCGCCATCGGCAGCAGCGTCGCCCGGCCATAGTCGCGCGCGCGTAAATATTCGATGACGTATTGCGCGTCCTCCGCGGTAGGGGTTACGATATTTTGCAGCGCCGAGCCGAGCGCCATCGTCACCGCGACCTCGTACTCCTTCGGCACATCGATGAGTTCCGCCACCACGCCGACGATCGCGTGGGCAAGCTTGGGGTCGTGCTCCGCGTCGCGCATGATGTTTTTCACGCTCGCATAGTAGCCCTCGCGCGAACGCTGCATCTCCTCGAGCAGCCGCAGCCTCGACTGAATCGAGGTGATGCGCTGCTCGTCCTGCTGCACATCCTCACGCAAGGCGGCGTAGGCGTCCTGCGCATCCCGGCGCTGCTCAAACGCGGCGTCAAGTTCGCGCCCCGCGCATGAAACGCGCTCCGCCCCGGCCTTTCTTGCCTCCTCGGCAAGACATCGTTCCGCCTCGAGCCGCTCGGTCTCTTGGCGGCTTTTCTCCGACTCGGCGGCAAGCGCGTCGAGCCGCGCCTCGATTGAGACGCGCATCGCGTCGAAGCGCGACACGCTCGAGCGGTAGTCCGACGCGCGGTTCATGGCCTCGATGATCCCGTTTTTAAGCGCCTCGAGCGCCGTTTCACGCTCGGAAAGGGTCGCATCGAACGCGTCAAGCCGCGTTTGCGTGCCCCCGATCTCGTTTTCGAGCAGGTTCAGCGCCGCCGAAGCCGATGCGTCCGCTTTGAGCGCGGCAAGGGAATGGTCGAGCGCGTCAAGCCGCGTCTGGCGCGCGGTCGATTCGTCGGCCAGACGTTTTTTTTGCAGCAGCGCGTTTTCGCGCCGCTCGGTTAGCACGTGGCTCTCGCCAAGGCTTGTCTCTACGCCCGCGAGCATGCCCATGAGCTTGTTCTGCTGGGCGGAGAGCGCGGCATCCTGCGCGCGCAGCCGCTCCTCGAGCGCGGCGCAGCTTTCGAGCAGCGCGTTTTGCCTGCCCTCGGACTCGTTTCGCTCGCGCGTGAGCTGTCCGATCGCCTCGTGCGCGGCGGCGAGCTTTTCGCCCGCGCGCTCGTATTGATAAAGAAAGAGGTTGACCTCGAGATCCTTGAGCTCGTCGCGCAGTTTCAGGTAGGTGCGCGCGGAGAGGCTCTGCGTTTCAAGCGGAGAAAGCCGATCGGTAAGTTCTTTGAGGATGTCCTCGATGCGTTCGAGGTTCTTGCCCGTCGCGTCAAGTTTCCGCTCGGCTTCCTCCTTGCGCACACGGTAGCGCATCACGCCCGCGGCCTCTTCAAACGCCGCGCGGCGATCGCCCGATTTGTTCGCGAGAATCTCCTCGACCTTGCCCTGGCCGATGATGGAATAGCCGTCTTTACCGATGCCTGTGTCGCGAAAGAGATCCTGAATGTCCCTGAGCCGGCAGGCGTTGCGGTTGATGCTGTACTCGCTTTCGCCCGAGCGATAGACACGCCGCGTGATCGCAACCTCACTAAACGGCACGCTGAGTGCGCCGTCCGCGTTGTCAAAGGTGAGCGTCACCTCGCAGTACGCCTGGGCCTTGCGCAGTTGGGTGCCGTTGAAGATCACGTCCTCCATCTTCGTGCCGCGCAGCGCCTTGGCGCTCTGCTCGCCGAGCACCCATCTGACGGCGTCGGAGATATTGCTCTTGCCGCTGCCGTTCGGGCCGATGATGGCCGTTACGCCATTGCCAAAGCGAACCTCGGTCTTTCGCGCAAACGATTTAAAGCCGTTGATCTCGAGTTTGCTTAGCCGCATGTCTCGTCCCCCAGCGCGCCGAGCCGCTCGAGTGCGGCCCGCGCGGCGGCCTGGCCCGCGCTTTGCTTCGTCGGCCCCGCGCCTTCGCCGAGCGTCTCGCCCGCGAGCGCAACGCAGATCGTAAAGCGCTTCTGATGCTCCGGCCCCGTGGCCCCGGAGCACGTATACTCAAGCTTGCCCAGATGGTCGCGCTGCACGTATTCCTGCAGGCGTGTCTTGTAGTCCTTGTCCTGTTCGCCGACATGCGCTTCTTCCAACAGGCGGATGATCACGCCGATGATGACCTGCCGCGCGGCCTCAAGCCCGCCGTCGAGATAGATCGCGCCGACGATGGCCTCGAGCGCGTCCGAAACGATCGAGGGCTTTTTGCGCCCGCCCGTGAGCTCCTCGCCGTTGCCGAGGCGCAGATAGGGCGGCACGCCCAGCGCGAGCGCCGCCGAAAAGAGCGCCTGCTCGCAGACAA
>CAYMSL010000010.1:15116-23633 GCA_964393095.1 uncultured Oscillospiraceae bacterium
CCTTCCTGCATCTCGGGGCGCGTAAGATAAAGGCGCTCGCTCACGCACAGTTCGAGCACCGCATCGCCCAAAAACTCAAGCCGCTCGTTGTGCGTCTGCCGCCTGCCGTCGCCCTTGACAAACGACGTATGCGTCAGCGCCGCCTCGAGCAGCGAGCGGGTCTGAAAGCGATATTGCAGAGCGGACTCCAGCGCCGCGAGCGCGTTCTGCGGCTCCGGCGTACGTTCGTCCTTCGTCATGGGTTCGTCTCCCCTTATGAAAAGACCCGCACCCTTGTCTTTCCAGCGGATGCGGGCCGTTTGGTGCGATGCGGAATCAGTCTTTGCCAAGGTAGCCGACGATATCCGCGACGGTCTGAACCTTTGGCAGTTCCTCGTCCGGAATTTCGATGTTGAACTCCTGTTCAAGGTCCATAATCAACTCCACGATATCGAGAGAATCGGCCTTGAGATCGTCAATGAGCCGGCTCTCCATGGAGATCGACTGTGCGTCGACATCCAACTGCTTGGCAATGATATCCCGAATCTTTTCAAAATACATACAAGCACTCCTTTTCGATGCGCACGGCACATCTCATTCGGGTAGTATTCTATATGACCGAGCGGAATCTGTCAATCCTAAACGCCCGGCAAGGCACGCGGCGCTTAGTCCGTTAAACCAAGGGATTCGATCTCCGCGCCCACGCGCGCGGTGACCTTGGCGGAAACAAAGCGTTCCGCCTGGAGGATGGCCGAGCAAAACGCCTTGGCGTTCGAGCTGCCGTGCGCTTTGATCACGCCGCCCGAGACGCCGAGCAGCGGGGCCCCGCCGTACTCCGTGTAGTCGAGCTTGCGCTTGAGCGCGCGAAACGCGCCCCTGGCCAGCAGCGCGCCGAGCTTGCCGCCCAGGCTCGCGGTGAGATTCTTTTTCAGCAGGCCGAGGGTAAGGCCGATGACGCCTTCCGCGCCCTTGAGCACGATGTTGCCGTCGAAGCCGTCGCACACCACCACGTCGAACCCACCGCCGAAGACGTCCCGCGCCTCGCAGTTGCCCGTAAAGCGAATCGGCGCGTTTTTGAGCAGCGCATGGGTCTCTTTCGTAAGCTCGTTGCCCTTTTCTTCCTCGGCCCCGTTGTTAAGCAGGCCGACGCGCGGGGAGGCGACGCCCATCACGCTCTTCATGTACGCCGTGCCCATCAGCGCAAACTGCACGAGATAGTCGCTTTTACAGTCCGTGTTCGCGCCGCAGTCGAGCAGCAGCACGCATCCGTCGCCGCTTGGCAGCAGCGTCGCGAGCGCCGGGCGCTTAACGCCCTTTTGCCGCTTGATGATCAGCGTGCCGCCGGTGAGCAGCGCGCCCGTGCTGCCGGCGGAGAGCACGCAGTCCGCCTCGCCCGCGGCCACCGCCTCGACGGCACGCACCATCGAAGAGTCGCGCTTGCGCCGGATGGCGAACGTCGGCTGTTCGTCGAGGCCGATGACCTCGCTGGTTCCAACCACGCGTACGCGCGCATCCGTTACGCCGAGCGCCGCCAATCCCTCGCCCAGCGCGGGCTCACAGCCGTAGAGTATCAGCTCAGCGTCCTGCGCAAGCTTCGGCAGGACGAGCTTGACGCCCTCGAGCACCGCTTGCGGCGCATGGTCGCCGCCCATCGCGTCGATCGCAATCTTCATCTGCAGCTTCCTTCCCTTCCCCCGCGGCGCCTGTCATGGTTTTTCGCCCCGCGGTCGACTCATTATACGAAATATCGCGCGTCGGCGCAACGCAAAAAAGGCCTTCGTCCGCGCTGCCGCGCTGGAAAGCCTTCCGCGTGCGTGCCCGTGGTCCCATCGCGCCGTATGGCGCAACGCGCCGGGTTACGCGTTCTTCTTTTCCTTTTTCTCCATGTCGACAACCTGCCTGCCGTCATAGTATCCGCAGGCCTTGCACACGACGTGCGAGGGTACCAGCGCATGACACTGCGGGCATTCGCCAAGCTGCGGCGCGGTGAGGTTGTTGTTGCCGGCCCTGCGCCGATCGCGCCTTGCCTTGGATGTTTTTCTCTTGGGTACTGCCATTGCTCGTTCCTCCTATTTTGGCTCAAATCACGCACCGGACGCACGATTGATAACGTCCCATGCCGTTTTTTACATCGTTTCGCAGCCGCAGGCGGCCTCGTTGCGATCCGCCCCGCAGATCGGGCAGAGGCCCTTACAATCCGCCCCGCACACGCTCGCAATCGGCAGCTGCAGGTAGAGATTGTCGAACACCGCCTTGTCGAGCAGCAGCTCCTCGCCGGTGTAAGGGTAGATCTCGTCGTCCTCCCCGCCATCCTTGACGAAGCGTTCGGAAAGGGAAAACGCCAGCGGCTCGACGAACGCCCTGCCGCAAAGCGCGCAGCTCGACGCAAGCGCCGTCGTCACCGACGCGGTCACGCAAAACGTTTTTGCATCGTAGACATAGCTGCCCCGAACGCAGATTGGTTCGCAAAACACGAGTTCGCGCCCGCTGTAGGTTTGCGGCCCGACCTGCTCGCAAAGCTCGAACCCGAACGCCGCCCCAACGCGCCGGATCGCGTCCGCCACTTCAATTCGCATGCAGATCACCGCCTCAACGCCGATCGCCCGGGAAGCGCCCGATTGCCGCGCATGGCAACAGGCGCGCGTTTCCACGCGACCTTTAGTATTGTATCCACTGAACATGGGTTTGTCAACAAAAAAGCGCGGCCGTTCCGGCTCAGGCCTGCGCGCCGCCGCCTGCGGCGAGATCGTCCGCCTCGGGTTCCGCTTCCTCCGCGGGCGCGGCTTCCGGCGCGCGCCGGTACTCCGTTGCGGGCATGACCGCCTCCGCGCGTTCGCCCGCGGCGGGCGCGGCCTCCCATTCGGCGGAGCGAAGCCCCTGAGGCGTCTTTACCGCGCTCTCCATGACTTCGCGTTCGAGCGCTCCCCCGTCCGGCAGCGACGAGAGCAATTCGTCGAGCCAGTCCTCCCGCGCGGGCGCGCTCTCCTGCGTTTCATACTCGATCGCCACCGGTTCGGGCCTTTTTGCCACGCGCTTGACGCGCGGGGCCTGCGAGGGCTTGTGCACGGGGGCGGCGCCGCTTCCGCGCCGAAGCGCGCGGGCGGCTTGCTTTTGCTTTCCGCCCTTGCCGGCAACGCCGGCCGCATCCTCTTCGGCCGGGCGCAGGGCCGGCTTTGCCTCGGCCTCGCGCACGCTTTCCGCGTGTTCGGGCAGCGCGGCGCGCTGCTTTGCGCGGGGTTTGCCGGCGCCGATGGCCTTGCGCATCTCCGCCACCGGCAGGCGATCGCCGCTTTCAAGCTTGCCGAGCAGGTATTCGATTGCCGAGAGCATCTCTCGCTTGTCCGACTCATACTGTTCGATGCTGTCGATAAGCTCGTCGAGAAACGCGTCGACCTGCTCCATGTCGTATCCCATAAAGGAGCGGGAAAAGATTTTGTTGACGATGTCCTCCGTGCGCATGGGCCCTCCTTACAAAACAGGCACACCAAAGCGTTGATGTGCCGAAAGGGACGCGTTCGGGCGGCGCGCCGCCTTACAAAGGATCGCCGTAGTCGTCCTCGCCGTTGCCTACGACGTCGTAGTTGTTCGGCGCGACCACGAAGATGCCGCGTGAAATCTTGCACATGGTGCCGTTGAGCGCATAGACCGCACCGGAGAGAAAATCCAGTATGCGCTGCGCGCAATCGACCTCAAGCTCCTCCATGTTCACGATCACGGGCTTACGGTTTTTGAGGTTGTCGATGATGCTCTGCGTATCCTCGTAGCTGATCGGGTGATACACGATCATCTTCATGCCGCCCGAGATGGGCAGGTTCGCGCCCGTTGCGCCCGACGGGGCGCGCTCGGCGCGGCGGCGCGGCGCCGCCTGCTGCTGCTGGCGTCCGCCGCCAAAGTTTACGACGTTGTTCGAACGCTCGTCCGGCCCGTCGCGGTAATATCCCTCGTCCCCGCGCTCCTCATCGGGCTCCTCGTTTTCCTCGATGCCGATGAAGTCCAGGAACTTGTTATACAGGCTTGCCATCCATATTCCTCCGAAGTAACCCGGGCCGCGGCTGCGGCCGTGTTATTTATCGCTGCTCCCGCGCGCCGAATATCGCGGCGCCGACGCGAATCTCCGTCGCGCCCTCCTCGATGGCGATTGCGAAGTCGTGCGACATGCCCATCGAGAGCGTGTCGAACGCTTCCCGCCCGCTGCCGCGCATGCGTTCGAACAGCTCGCGCATGCGGCGAAAGTAGCGGCGCGCCTCCTCCGCCCGAACGGCGGGCGGCACGCACATCAATCCTCGCACGCGCAGGTTGGAATACCGCGCGAGCGATTCAGTGAAAGACTCCAAGTCCACATCCGCGACACCGCCTTTTTGTTGCTCTGCGCCGATGTTGACCTGGAGTAGCACCTCCTGCACGACGCCGAGCGACTCCGCCCTGCGCTGCAGCAACTCCGCTAAATTCGGCCGGTCGACGGATTCGATGACGCCGACACAACCGCAGACATATTTTATCTTATTCGTTTGCAGTTGTCCAATGAAATGAACAAAGCACCCGTGCTGTTCAAAAAAAGTTTTCTTTTCATTCAATTCCTGCGCGTGGTTTTCCCCGAATTCGCATACGCCCGCCGCAATGGCCTCCGCGATGCGCCCGGTATCTACATATTTTGTCACCGCGACAAGCCGCACCTCATCCGAGCGCCTGCCCGCGCGTTGGCAGGCCGTCTCCATCTGCTCCCGAACGCAGAGGATGTTACGCGCAATATCGCCGCTCATGGCTTGAGGTACTTCTGGCCGGCGGTCAGCGTATCGGTGGCGTTCTTTGCGCGAATGACCGCCTTCTTGTCGTTCTTTGCGAGGATGTCCACCTCGACGCGCAGCACGCTCTCGCCGTAGGTGATGTTGATGCCCGGCACGCCGCCGACGATCTCGATGGCCTTGAGCGGCACCACAAGCCCCTGCGCGGACTTCGATATCGTGGCCGCCACGGTGCGCACGCCGATGAGCTTGCCGATGTCGGTGTTGAACTCAAGCATGTTGACCACCGCGTCCTCGGATACGGCGCCCGCGCGCGCGGTGGCGGTGTAGGTCTGCTCGGAATAGTCCGGGAAGATCACGTTGTAAACCTCGCCCTCGGCAAGGCGCATCGGATCGCTCGACTTCGTGACAAACGCGATAAACCAGCGCGTGTTGTTGATGACGCGGTACAAAGGCGTTTCGCTCGTTGACGCGACCGTGCTCGCGGTGTTGCCGCCCTTGACCACGCTTGCAACCAGCGCGGAGTTGATCGTGGAGAGCTTGTTTGTGCTGAGCACCTGCTCGTAGCCGTCAAAGTAAAAGCTCACGATGCCCGTGCCGCCCGTGTTGACGACGTTTCGCCGCCAGCTTGCGATGGTATCCTGCTGGCTTACAAGCTGCGCGTACATATCGTTGAGCGCGGTGTCCGGCGTAACGAGCGTCTGCATGAGCGTCACGCGCTGCGATTGCAGGTTCTTGAGCGATTGCTCGAGGTCGAGCATGTCGAGGTCGCTCTCGCCGCGCGCAACCGCGCGAATCTGCGACTCGACGATCGCGATGTTCGCGTTAAGGTCGGTCAGTTCCGCGCTCTCCTGCCCGCCGAGCAGTTGCAACTGATAGGCGTAGATCTGCTTTTGCAGGTTCAGAAGCGTAACCATCGTCTCATCCTGATAGCCGCGGCGGTAGACCTGCGCGATGACCTGATCGCTTGAGACGGTGTCGCCCTCGGTGACGTTGAAGGATATCTTCTCATACGGCTCGGTCATCACAACCGCCTCGTCGCGGATGATCGCGGCGGAGACCTCAAGCTCCGCGCCGAGCGTGCCGAACTCGATCTCCCCGGTCTTCTTTGTCAGCTCGGCGATCACCATGATCAAGGCGATCACGCCGATCATGCCGAGGAGCATCACAAAGAAGCGCCCCTTGATTCGCACCCTATATCTTGCCATCGTTTCCTTCTCCGACCTCGTAGCCGCGCTTTTCGGAACGCCCGTACTGGCGATCGAAATTCTCTTTGTTCTTCTCGCAGTAGCGCGCGAAAAGCTCGTCCGCGTCCATGCCGCTTTTGAGGCACATGCTCACAAAGAAGTGCAGCACGTCCACAAGCTCGTCCTTGAGCCGGTCGTCGTCGACGGGCCGCGGATTCTTCCACCACTTGAAGTTGACCTCGTCGAGCACCTCGGCAAGCTCCGAGATCATCGCGAGCACTTCCTTTTGAATCCAGACGTCCTTCGGGTAGGACAGCGCGCGGCGCGCGGCAATGTCGCCGTCAAGCAACGCCTGCAGCGCGAAGACCGCCTCGAGCTTGTCCATTTGCTCCAGCACATCCATGGGGGGACACCTCCGGGAAAGCGGCATCCCGCCCGCCGTTTGCCTCAGGCCAGCGCCGCTTCAAACGCCGCGCGCCGCTTATCCACGCGGCCGACGAGCGCGACGCAGGCGTTCTCAAAGGAGAGACACGCGGTCAGGATCCGTTCGATATCCTCCATTGTAACACACTCGATGCGGCGAATGATATCGCTTTCGTCATATTCGCGCCCTTGCAGCAGCAGCACCTTGCCAAGCGCGTTCATCACCGCGCCGGAGGACTCCATGCCGAGCAAGTAGCTTCCCTTAAGCTGATCGCGGCAGCGTTCAAGTTCTTCGCGCGTTACGCCGCTTTTAAGCACGCGCTCGATCTCCTCGCGGATGCGGGAAACGACCTCGACGGCCTGCTCCTCCCCCGTGCCGGCATACAGCGAGAAGGTGCCGGTGGTCGTATAGCTCGTAGGATAGGAATACACCGTGTACGCAAGACCGAGTTTTTCGCGGATGGTCTGAAACAAACGCGAGCTCATGCTGCCGCCGATGATGTTTGAAAGCACCGCGAGCGGGAACTGCCCCTCCGCGTCGCGCGCAAAGCCCGGCAGCATCATGGAGATGTGCACCTGCTCGGTATCCTTCTCAACAAACGACACGCGCCGGCCGCCCGGGTAGCGTTCTGCAAGCGGCGCGGCCTCGCCCTTCTGTGGCGGCAGGGCAAAGTGCCGTTCGGCGCAGGAAAGCAGCGTCTTTTCTTCGAAGTGACCCGCGCAGGCAACCACGATGTTCTTTGGCGGATAGTGCGCGTTTTTATAGGCCAGCAGCGTCTCTTGCGTAAAGGCGCACACACTTTCCTTCGTGCCGAGAATCGGGCTTGCGAGCGGTTCGTCGCCAAAGAAGATCATGTTCGCCGTTTCGGCGCTGAGATCCTCGGGCGTGTCCTCGGTCATGAGAATCTCCTCGAGTACGACGCCCTGCTCCTTTTTCAGTTCCTCGGGATCGAACGTGCTGTGAAATACGATGTCCGAGAGCATGTCCGAGGCAAGCTCGAGGTGTTCGTCGAGCACCTTGGCGTAAAAGCACGTGCACTCCTTGCTTGTAAACGCGTTGAGATTGCCGCCGACGGCGTCCATCTCGATGGCGATCTGCTCCGCGCCGCGCCGCTCGGTACCCTTGAAGGCCATGTGTTCGATGAGGTGCGACGCGCCCGCCGTATCCTCCGTCTCGCGCACCGAGCCGGTGTTGACCCATATGCCGAGCGAAACCGAGCGCATATGCTCCATCGGTTCATAGATCAGGCGAATGCCGTTGTCCAGCTTCTTTTGTTGAATCATGCTTTACCCGCTTTCCATTTCAATCTCCCCGACCGGCACGATCTCGTACCCAAGCACCATGAGCGTGTCGATCAGCTTCGGGAGCGCCTCGGCGGCAGCCGCCGTCGGCTGTATCAGGTATATGTTGCCGTCGAACAGCTGGTTGGATGCGTTTTCGACGATTTCGCCCGCCTCATAGCGCGCCGTGCGCAAATCACACGTCGAAGAGACGGTTACAAGCCCCAGCTGCCGCGCCGCCCGCGCCGAGGTCCAAATATCCCTCAGCCCCGCGTGGTAGAAGCGCACTTGCTCGCCCGAGATGCGCTCGATCACCCCGACCGAAGCGCGTATATCGCGCAAGATCAGCGATACGCGGCAATCGAGCGTCGGCTCATAGCCGCAGGTTCCGATCTCGTGCCCGTCCTCCGCCATGCGTGCAAGCGTCTTGGCATGGGCGTCGGCCCACCGGCCGCTGACGAAGAAGGTGATGTCCACGTCGCGCTCGGCAAGCACGTCGAGGATATCCTCCATCGCAAGCGCGTCCCAGGTCACGACGCACTCGAGCGCCACGGCCCCGCTGCGCGTGCCCCTGTAGACGGCGCCGCGCGAGAACGCGGCCACCGCGTCGTCGCCAAGGCCCGTGCCGGTAACGACGTAGAGCAGCATAATGAGTACCAGGATCCAGACGTTGACGGCGTTGAGTAGCGCCTCGCCCGTGCGCTCGCGCATGCTATGGTCCTCCCGCGTTGCCTTCACGGTATGACTATTCGCAGCACGGGGCAGTTATGAGGGCCGTTCGCCCCATCCGGGTTCGAGCGCTTGCAAAGGGGCGCAGCGTACCCGCCGCGCCCCCCAGCACAGTCGCTTTTTGCGTTATTCCTTTTCGGCCGGCAGCATGTCCTTACGGGGCAGGCTGATCTTGC